>DUSP01000214.1 GCA_012842575.1 Clostridia bacterium | reverse complement strand
GCCCGAGGCTTTGAAAAACTCGGTCGAGATCGCCGAGAGGTGTAATGTCGAATTCGAGTTCGGTAAACATAAACTCCCCAAGTACGACCTGCCGGAAGGCGAGGATGCCGCTTCCTATCTGAGACGCCTATGCTTGGAGAATTTACATAAAAGGTATCCCAGGCCATCCGACGAAGTGATGAAGCGGCTCGACTACGAACTCGACGTCATTACTCGAATGGGGTATCCGGGGTATTTCTTGATCGTTTGGGATTTCATCAGATACGCAAAGAGCAAGGGGATCCCTGTGGGCCCCGGACGGGGGTCGGCCGCCGGTAGCCTTGTGGCATACGTTTTGGGCATCACCGACATAGACCCCCTCAAGTACGGCCTGCTTTTCGAAAGGTTCCTGAATCCGGATCGCGTGACGCTTCCCGATATGGACATAGACTTCTGTGTGGAGCGTCGGCAAGAAGTCATCGAGTACGTGATAGGCAAGTATGGGGCCGATTCCGTCGCACAGATCATCACGTTTGGTACCATGGCTGCTCGCGCGGTAATCAGAGACGTCGGGCGGGCGCTGGGTATGCCGTACTCGGAAGTGGATAAGATCGCCAAAATGGTGCCTTTCCAAATCGGCATGACCCTCGATCGGGCCTTGGAGATGGTCCCCGATCTCCGAAGCGCTTACGCCGAAAGGCAAGAAGTAAAAGAACTGGTCGATCTGGCGAGGGCACTCGAGGGGTTGCCCCGACATGCGTCCGTTCATGCGGCCGGGGTGGTCATCTCCGCCCATCCACTGATCGACCAGGTGCCGCTGCAAAGAATGCCCGACGGGGTCGTGGTGACTCAATTCCCCATGGAGACCCTCGAGGAACTTGGCCTACTCAAGATGGACTTTTTGGGGCTTAGGACCCTCACCCTCATACACAAGGCGGTCTCGATGATCAACGAGACCCTCCCCGAGGAGAAGCAGCTTGACCTGAAGGAAGTCCCGTTGGATGATCGTCGCACCTACGACCTCCTAAAAAGGGGGGACACGTTGGGGATATTCCAGCTTGAAAGCGGATGGGTCAGCGATTTCTTGAAGGAAATGGGCCCCAGGGTATTCGAGGACATCATCGCCACGGTGGCGCTTTGCCGCCCGGGTCCCATGGAGCATATTCCCGAATACCTCGCCAACAGAAAAAAGGGCGCGAAGTATCCCCATCCCAGCCTGGAACCGTTCTTGCGGGACACTTACGGTATTATGATCTATCAAGAACAGATAATCCAAGTGGCGGCGGCCGTAGCCGGCTTTTCCTTGTCCCAAGCCGATCTCTTACGACGCGCAGTCGCGAAAAAGAAGAAAGAAATCCTCGACGAACAGAGGGCCGCGTTCCTGGAAGGCTGTCGGAAGAACGGGCTTGACGACGTTTCCGCCAACAGCATCTACGATCTGATCATGAAATTCGCCAACTACGGTTTCAACCGGTCGCACGCTGCGGCTTACGCCCTTGTGGCATATAGGACCGCTTACCTTAAAGCCAACTATCCGGTGCAATTCATGGCGGCTTTGATGACGAGCGTCATGAACTCCAGCGATAAGGTGGCGGTTTACGTAAACGAGGCCAAGAAGATGGGAATAGAGGTCCTTCCTCCGGATGTCAACTCCAGTCGGGCGGAGTTCACGGTAGTCACGGACGAAAAGGGTGCCCAGAGCATTCGATTCGGATTATTGGCCGTAAAGAACGTCGGCAAAGGGACCATAGACGCCATCGTCAAAGAGCGCGAAGCGCACGGGCGTTTCAAATCCCTACGCGACTTCTGCGAGCGTGTGAGCGCCGACGCATTGAACAAACGCGTATTGGAGAGCTTGATCAAGTGCGGGGCCTTCGACAGTCTGGGAAAAAAGAGGGCTCAGCTTCTAGCGGTATTGGATCGGACCCTTGAGGTAGCCCAACAGGTTCAGAGAACTCGGTCGGAAGGCCAGATATCCTTCTTTGATCTCGGTTCCTTTGGGATGGTTTCGGGAAATTCTCCTCGGTCCTTCCAAGACACCGCCCTCGGGTTCGACGCGGTTGGTGACGAATTGCCGGACGTGAAGGAGTTCAGCGCACGGGAACTGCTGGCCATGGAGAAGGAGCTCTTAGGGCTTTACGTCAGCGGGCACCCCCTTGCCGAATACGAGCAGGCCATTACGGAGTTGACGGATACGGCTATTCGGGACCTGCCGGGCTATAAGGATGGGTCGAGTGTCATGATCGCAGGGGTGATTACGGGAGGAAAAAGGATCAATACTAAGGCCGGCGAACCGATGGCCTTCGTCACCATAGAAGACCTCACGGGGTCGGTGGAAGTCGTCGTATTTCCAAAGGTGTTCCAAAAGCGCAAGGACCTTATTGAGACGGATAAGGTTGTGGCGGCAAAGGGAACGGTAAGCGTCGAGGAGGAGGGTGAGGCGAAAATCTTAGCCGAGGACCTTCTTACACTCGAAGAGGCTTTAAAGCAATGGCATGACCAACCGAGCGGCCGTAAACTATCTCCGATAAACCCGTATTCGCCGGACGGCCTGGAAATGTCCCCCGAAGACCCGGAAATCCTGGATCAATCCTTTATCCCGGATACCCCAGCGAACGAAAGCTACGAGAACGTCGCGATTCCCATGGTACCGAGTCGGGACTATGGATCCCCATCCCGAGCTTTGTACATAAAGATTCACGCCCGATCCTTTGGAGGTGACGAAGGCCCCGAAGAAGAAATACAGTTTGAGAGGATAAGAAAAGTATTAATGGACCACGGAGGCGATTGTCCCGTCTATTTCTGCGTGGAAGGGTGTTCCGGCATGGTCCGCGCCAATAGACGATACTGGGTGGAACTGAACGACTACTTGATCGGAGAACTGAGCGCAATTTTGGGAAATGATCGGGTGATGGCTGCGGCTGGAGGCGTCGGCGATGTATCCTGAAACGTACCGGAGGGAGCACCTATGTGGAAAGTAGTCTACGTAGCCGAGAACAAATCCATAGCCGAGATGTTGAAAGATTTGCTGGACAAGGAGGGCCTTCTTGTGATGTTACGGCCGGTGGGCATACCTCATGCTGGGTCTTCGGGCAGTTACGAGGTACTCGTGCCCGAGTCGGAGGCCGAAGAGGCCAGTGAGGTCCTCGTGAGTTTTCGGGCAAAACGATAGATTGAAGCATTGCATACGTCGGAAAAGGAAGATGATATGTGGGTGTAAGACGGACCAAGGTGGTTTGTACCCTAGGACCCGCTTCTGAAAGGGTGGAAGTACTCTGTCGGCTCATAGAAGCGGGAATGGATGTGGCGCGTTTCAATTTATCCCACGGCAGCCACCAAGATCACCGTATGAGGCTCGAGGCATTAAGAGCGGCTGAGAAGATAACGGGGAAAACGGTGGCGGTCTTGTTTGACGGGAAGGGCCCGGAGGTCCGGCTCGGCGAATT
>DUSP01000083.1 GCA_012842575.1 Clostridia bacterium | reverse complement strand
TGGCACGGCCTCGTCCCCGAGGTTGTCCGCCGGTTCGAGGCCTCGGGCCTCAGGGTGAAAGCCCTCCGTTTCGGAAGCCCCCAAGAGAAGCCTTGGAGGCCCTTGTTTGTCCTCTCATGTGTCAGCGGAACGGATCCTTCGTCCCCGGAGCGGTTATGATGCGATTCTAAACGGAACACTATTTGACGGAACACTATTTGAAGGGGGGTCTTGCTTGAAGAGAGACGAAAACCTGATCATACGCGACTATTCGGTCTACAACCCCAGGCTTGTCAAAGCGGGGCTTCGGCTTTGGGTCCAGGCAGTTGTGAGGGTATTGAGCGAAAACTCGGGTCCGGATGGTTTTCCTGATGGTTTTTCCTATAATAATAAAACCCTAGCGGTGTTTTCCGAACCGAATCCTGCCTGCAACGCGCAGTCTGCTGACTGTTCTCCTAATTCTAATTGATTGGAAGATCTCCGATTGGAAGTGTCTCCTGCGAGCGGTTCCAGACTATGTCTATTTCAACCTCCGGCTGGCTCTTGTGTTTCCCTTTGCCTTGACTTGGCTTCCATACCGTAACGCAGTCTATGAGGCACCGCACTATCTGTTTTTGATACTGGAAAGGTATGAGATCCCATCTTTCGATTATGTTGGCTACTTCTTTCGCCCAGGTGACGTTGATCTTCCGCATCTTAGCGTCTTCAAGGTGTTTTTCGAGCATCTCCTTCTCCGCGCTTAACTGGTCGATCGTTTTCTCCAATTCTGAAATCCTATTTCCGAATTTCTCGGGACTCAATTGCCCGTTTTCAAACGCGCTTATCCATCGGTCAACCGCGCGCCGTTTGGTCTCTATTTCCTCGGCAACGGCCTGAATTTTGGTCCTGATACCTTGTACATAGCGGCTCGCTTCTTCTTCGAGTTCCTCCAAATACCTGCCGCCCCTGATCTCGGGCAAAAAGCGTTCTTTGAGCCGTTGGACTATCACCGCGTCAAGCCACTTTTGGTCGATGTAGCCCGCTCGGCAAAAACTGTTTCCTTTTTTGACTCTTCCGCCGCATTGGTAGTAGGCGCGGTTCACCGTGTAGTATACGCTTCCGTCTTTGTGACGCCGCCTGCTGACCGTTTCGGGTTGCGTGTGAAGCATGGAGCCGCAGTTGCGGCAATAGATCATCCCGCCCAAGAGAAACGGGCTCCCCGAAGCCCTGCCGCCGACTCTGTTTTTTGACCGCCGGATCTCTTGAGCGGCATCAAACACTTCGGGCTTGATGATGGGTTCGTGCGAGCCCGGCCCGTACTGGCCCGAGTACTTCACTTCTCCCAGGTAAACCCGGTTCACGATGACGTCCCGAACCGTCTTCTCGCTCCATGCCTCGCCCGACTTCGTCCTGATTCCTTCGTCGTTGAGTATACGGGCGATCTGCATAAAACCCATGCCGGTTAAATACATCTCGAACATCCTGCGAACAACCTTTGCTTCTTGTTCGTTGACTTTCATCGTGCCGTTGACTTCTCCGGGGTCGTATCCGTAGGGCGGTCTCCCAACTGCGCGCCGACCTTCGCTGAAGCGCCTTTTCCGCCCGTTGGAGGTTCGCTCTTTGATTACGTCCCTTTCAAAGTGGGCGAAGCTTGCCAGAATCGAAAAAATCAGGGTCCCCAGTGGGCTGTTGGTGTTGAAGTCTTCGGTTACGGATCTAAAGACCACTCGATGTTCCTTGGACCACTCCTCCAGAACCAAGTTCACCGTGTCTTTTATGTTCCGCGACAGGCGGTCGAGCTTGTAGACCATGACAAGGTCCACTTTTCCTGAGCGGACGTCTTCTCTCAAGCGGCTTAACGCGGGGCGCTCCAGGCTGGCCCCGGAGTACCCGTCGTCGATATAAATCCGTTCTGGCGGGATGATCCATCCATAGACGGCGGCCTGCTTGAGGCATTTATCGACTTGATCGTCGAGCGAAGTCCCTTGGACCTGCTCTTCTGAAGAGACTCTGGCGTAGATCGCCGGGTGCTTGATGGCTTCGATGTCTAAGTCCAACGTTGATCTGCTCCCTAGATATGGTACACTGGCCATATTATAAACAGACCAAACGTTGGTTGGCAATCCATTATTTACGTTACCTGAAACCAGCTCCTAGTTGAAATGGACGGTCTTTCGTCCGGAGACGGCGTAACTATTCTCGTCATCGGTGCTACCAATCGACTGGATCTGGTGGACCCCGCGCTTCTCCGACCAGGTAGATTTGACAGGGTTATCAAGGTGGGTTTACCCGATCGCGAGGCAAGAAGGCAAATCCTCGACGTTCACGTAAAAGGAAAGCCCATTGCCGAAGATGTGGATTTGGACAGAATCGCTAAAGAAACCTTCGGTTTCTCGGGCGCACACTTAGAAAGCCTGGTGAATGAAGCCGCCATCCTGGCAAGGCGAGCGGGAAGCGTCGTCGTAAAACAAGAGCATCTCGAAGAAGCCATCGAAAAGGTGGTGCTCGGCGAAAAACTCGAACGCAGACCTAAGCTGGAGGAACGCCGAAGAGTCGCGATTCACGAAGCGGGACACGCCATCGTCTCCGAAGTTTTGAGGCCCGGGTCGGTGAGCTCCGTCACGGTATCACCCAGGAGTTCTGCCCTCGGCTATGTAAGGCACGGAGGTCAGGAAGAAGACTCTTACATACAGTCACGAAGGGAACTTGAACAGGAAATGGCCATACTACTGGCCGGTGCCATTGCGGAGGAACAGGTCTTGGGGGAAGGGAGCACCGGTGCTGCCGATGACATTCAGAAAGCGATGCAGATCGGAAAACGCCTCGTACTATGCGGCTTGTCCCCGGCAGGGTTTGTGGATCCGGAGAACACGCCTTCGGATGTCATGCAAAGGGCCTTGGCGTCGCTGATCGAGTCGCAGACACGGGGTGTACGCGCGATTCTCGAGCGGATGAAGGGCCTCATAGTGGACCTTGCCGAAAGGTTGCTCGAACGCGAAGTCTTGAGCGGGGATGAGGCAAGGAATATCATAGTTCAGTATATGGACAGGGAGGGCCTCCTCAAGAAAGAGGATGCCGAAACGACTCTTCAAAAGAGCGGCAACGAAGAGGCGAAGCCCAAGAGTGTCAAGCGCTCGAAAAGGCCACGTGCATTACGAAAACGGATGTCCGCATAATGAATGGAAGGATCAGATGCCGGCGTGGAGAAATTAAACAAGCGCCGGATTTCTTTTTTAGGAGGTCACACTTGAAGGCCGAAATCATATCCGTAGGAACCGAGCTTCTATTAGGGCAAATAGTCAATACAAACGCCGCCTTTTTGGGTCAGCGACTAGCGGCTTTGGGAGTTGACGTCTATTTTACGACTACTGTGGGCGATAATTTCGACCGTATTGTGGATGCGGTTAGGCAGGCCGCCGGTAGGGCCGACATCATCGTGACGAGCGGCGGCTTGGGGCCTACCACTGACGACCTGACAAAAGAGGCGGTCTGTGCGGCGTTTAACATCCCAATAGTGAATGACGAAAGGGTAAGGGAGAAGCTAAACGATTATTTGGGAAGAAGAGGGTTCGGTAACCCGGAAGCAGTAGAGGGAAACGCCAAGCAGGCGTTGGTTCCTAAGGGCTCAATCGTTCTGGAAAACCCCTGCGGTACCGCACCAGGCTTGATCATTGAGATGAAGACCACAGGGGGGCCCTTGGTGGTAATGCTGCCAGGGCCACCTAGGGAACTTGAACCCTTATGGTATGGAGGCGCAGAACCGTATATCAGCGGTTTTCTCAAATCTCGGCATCAAGAAGGCGCGATATACTCTCGGGTTCTACGGGCTGCCGGCATCGGGGAACCCGCTCTGGAGAAGAGGATTGAGGATCTCGTGAAATCCTCAAATCCGACAGTGGCTCCCTGCGCCAAGGGCGGCGAGATTCACCTCCGGATAACGGCGAAAGCAAAGTCCCACGAACAGGCCCTGGAAATGGTTCAGAATATGGACGATGCCGTTTCTTCGAGGCTCGGCCAGTTTATTTTCGGGCGAGACCAAGAAACGCTGGAGGGGGTGCTGGGGCGGGTCTTGGAGGAAAACGGGCTATGCTTGGCTGCGGCGGAATCTTGCACTGCCGGTATGTTTTGCGCCCGTATCGTAAACGTACCGGGGAGTTCCAAATACTTTGCGGGAGGAGTGGTATCGTATTCCGACGACTCAAAGCGCGATATTCTGGGGGTTCCGGAACCCATATTGCGCGAGCATGGCGCTGTCAGTGCCGAGTGCGCCGTGGCCATGGCGCACGGCGCGTGTGAAAGGTTCAAGGCGGACATCGGCGTTTCGATAACAGGCATAGCCGGACCGGATGGTGGTACGCCCGAGAAGCCGGTAGGGACTGTCTTCATCGGGATTTTCGAAAAAAGGGGCAATTCTCGATCCGCTGCGTACCGGAGATGGCTACCGGGATCACGCTCCGATATTAGGGAAAGGGCGGCAGAAGAGGCCCTCATATTACTGAGAAGGTGGTTGCTTGAGCGGTAATCAGTCCAAAACCGCCGAGGCAAAGGGACAGGTTTTGGTTCTAAGAACCTTCGTAGCAGTATCCCTGGACAAGGAGTGCTCGATGGGACTTAGTCGAATACTGGATGAGCTGGTCGTAAGTGGCGCCGACTTCCGATGGGTGTCTGAAGATAATCTTCACATCACATTGAAGTTTCTCGGTAACATAACCGCTGACAAGATCATCGAAGTCGAGAACGTTCTAGCCGCGTCCCTGGAAGGCCAAAAGGGTTTTGAGATCTGCCTTGAAGGGATAGGCGGTTTTCCAAAAGTAAATAGACCAAAGGTCATATGGATCGGAGTCAAAGAAGGAGCGGCTCGACTTTCGGAATTGGCTAGGACGGTCGATAAAGCTCTCTCGAGAATAGGTATTAAAAGAGAACATAAAGGCTTCGTACCCCACGTCACGTTGGGGAGAATGCGGTCGCCAGAAGGCTTAGGCGCCCTGGTATCGAAGATCTCTACATTCGAATGGAACGAGCCTCTCCGCAGCCGGGTCGAGTCAGTGCTGCTCATGAAAAGTACGCTTACGCCCAAAGGTGCGAAGTATAGCGTCTTGCGAACTTTCCCTTTGACCTAAACGTAAGGCCGAAGGTCGATTGCCCGCCGACAGCTTGGGCTAAAACTCGACACCTTCGACACAATTGTAGACAAGTCCCCAATATGTTATACTGATTATAGGAAAAAGTTGCCAGTAGGAGTGAGTCGAGTGGATAAAGAGAGGGCTCTGGAGATTGCGTTGGCGCAGATCGAGAGGCAATTCGGGAAAGGATCCATCATGCGTATGGGGGAAGCTTCGGCCAAATTGGCCGTAGAGGTCATCCCCACCGGAGCGCTCTCGCTCGACATCGCCCTCGGTGTCGGAGGCGTACCTCGAGGACGAGTAGTGGAGATCTATGGTCCCGAAGCTTCAGGAAAGACGACGGTGGCACTACACATAATAGCCGAAGCTCAAAAAAGCGGAGGAGTAGCCGCCTTCATCGACGCCGAGCACGCTCTCGATCCGGTATATGCATCCCGTCTCGGAGTGAATGTGGACGACCTCCTGATTTCGCAACCGGATACAGGCGAACAGGCGCTTGAAATCGCGGAGGCGTTGGTGAGAAGCGGGGCCGTCGATGTCATAGTGATCGATTCGGTTGCGGCATTGGTCCCGAAAGCCGAGATAGAAGGGGAAATGGGCGACAGCCACGTAGGTCTACAGGCGCGTTTGATGTCGCAAGCCTTGAGGAAGCTTACCGGAGCCATAAGTAAATCGAGATCCGTAACGATTTTCATAAATCAAGTCCGCGAAAAGGTCGGTATTATGTTCGGGAACCCAGAGGTTACTCCGGGAGGCAGGGCACTCAAGTTTTATGCGACCATTCGAATTGAAGTTCGTAAAGTCGAAAACCTCAAGCAAGGGACGGAGCAAATAGGATCGAGATGCCGTGCTAAGGTGGTCAAGAATAAATTGGCGCCACCATTCAGACAAGCGGAATTCGATATCATTTTCGGACAAGGCATATCAAGAGAAGGCTGTATTCTGGACGTAGGTACCGATTTGAACGTCATCCAAAAGGTGGGAACATGGTATTCTTTCGGAGACGTTCGTCTCGGGCAAGGCCGGGAAAATGCCCGTGATTTCTTGCGGCAGAATCCCGAGGTGGCCCGGAGTATCGAGGGAAGCATAAGAGAAGCCTTGAGCCTCGGTACGATAAAGCCTCCGGCGGTTTCTGACGACGATGTGCTAGATGGGTGATGAGCGCGAAAACATGCCGCCAAGGGGGCATCCACAGGGCGTTATTATCGCTCCGTCGGACGAAAGGCAAAAACGGGATCTTATCTGATGTTGCTGTTCCATACCGTGGTCTGGCGGCGATTTCCGGGCCGGCTCAGCAGCGACTCGCCCAGAGAGGCTTGGTCAAGTTAGGCCGGAGTTTAAAAATTGACAGCGTAGATTAAAGAAAGTTAGAATTCACTTAGGGATCTGACTCTGAGCGTTCACCGACTTCGGTGTTTATAGATACATGGTGCCTCAGGCGACATGACCGGTGGGTCCCTATGGGCCGACCGGATTAGCTTGATGACGTATCCAAGTGCGTCTTGAGGGCTATAAAGCTGGAGTAACCTGTAATCCGAGCGGGTGTAACGTCTTTTTACGAGTCTGACCCGACTCGGTTTTGTTTTAGATGAGGACTGTTTGATAAACAGCTGGCAGATGAAAAGCGGCCTTTGTGAGACGGAGAATGGGGTCCGCGTCAAGGATAGGAGAATGTACTCAAAACCCAGGATACGAAATCGTTCAAAGGAGAGAGAGACGCTTTTCGGGGATAGGGGGGTGTTCTTGATCCAAATACATTTCTTATACGTGATCGTCATCGGTCTTATCGCTTTAGTAGGCGGGTATTTGCTCAGGAAGCTGATAGCCGAAGCCCGAATCGCTTCCGCAGAAGAAGCAGCCAAGCAGATAATCGAAGAAGCAAAGAAAGAGGCTGAAGCTAAGAAGAGAGAGGCTATCGTCGAGGCCAAAGAGGAAGTCCATAAGCTGAGGATGGACCTTGAGCGTGAGTCTCGCGAGAGGCGAAACGAATTTCAAAGGCTCGAGCGCCGGTTATTACAGAAGGAAGAGGCCGTCGAACATAAGACTGAAGCGCTTGAGAAAAGAGAGGAAGCATTAAACCAAAAGGAACGAGAGCTCAAGAACATCAGGCAGGAACTAGAGGCCCTAAAAGCAAAACAAACGGCAGAGTTGGAACGTCTTTCCGGTCTCACCACCGATGAGGCTAAGAGACTCCTTTTGGCCCAGATAGAAGAAGAAGTGAAACGCGAGTCCGCCGCAATGATCCGAGAGATCGAGGCTCAGGCGCGGGAAGAAGGCGAAAGAAAGGCCAAAGAAGTGATCGCTCTTGCCATACAAAAGTGCGCGGCGGACCATTCCGCCGAAACCACGGTCTCGGTTGTGGAGCTCCCTAACGATGAGATGAAAGGGCGCATCATAGGCAGGGAAGGCAGGAATATAAGGACTCTTGAAACCTTGACTGGCATCGACCTCATCATTGACGATACTCCCGAGGCCGTAATTCTCTCAGGTTTCGACCCGGTCCGTAGAGAAGTCGCACGCCTTGCATTGGAAAGACTTGTCGCCGACGGAAGAATACATCCCGCTCGTATCGAAGAAATGGTGGAGAAAGCCAGAAGGGATGTAGAGACGCGAATTCGGGAAGAAGGCGAACAGGCTACCTTCGAGGTCGGGGTTCACGGCCTGCACCCTGAGCTCGTCAAGCTCCTGGGGCGGCTTCGCTTCCGGACAAGTTACGGTCAAAACGTATTGAAACATTCCATTGAGGTCGCGCACCTTGCGGCCACCATGGCTTTTGAATTGGGCGTTGACGCGGCGGTCGCCAAGCGCGCGGGGTTGCTTCACGATATAGGGAAAGCCGTGGATCATGAGGTTGAAGGCTCACACGTGGCTATCGGTATGAGCCTTCTCAAGAAGTATAAGGAACCCATGGATATAATCATCGCTATGGAAGCGCATCATGGCGATGTGGAACCCAGGTCCATCGAGGCCGTCTTGGTAGCCGCGGCCGATGCCATTTCGGCGGCCAGGCCGGGGGCAAGACGCGAGACGCTTGAAGCCTACATAAAGCGGCTTGAAAAGCTTGAGGAGATCGCCGATTCTTTTGACGGAGTAGATAAGGCTTACGCCATCCAAGCAGGTCGTGAGGTACGGATAATCGTGAAGCCCGACAAAATCGATGATTTGGCTTCCATAAGGCTTGCAAGGGACATAGTGAAGAAAATCGAGCAGGAAGTGGAGTATCCCGGGCAAATCAAGGTTACCGTAATCCGTGAAACCAGAGCGGTGGATTACGCACGTTAAACGAAGACCCGAGGACTTCAGGGGATGGATAGCGGGGACTTAGAAGGCGAGGGACCGGAGTATGGTATATGACGCTCATGAGGGTAAGCTGGAACAGGCCAGAATGTCCAGGGGGGTTGGGCTCCTCATATCTATGCTGGTTCGGTATCCAGAGCTCAGTCGGATAAACTACAATCCCGACGCGCATACCATTAGGTTTTCGTTCCTCGTCGATAGGTTCCTGCCCAAAAAGGAGTTCGAAGAGATCTATAGGAGCGTGAGGATTTCTATAGAGGCTTATCATGGCCTGTCGGGACATAACGTCCAGGTATTCGAAATGACCGTGGAGTCCTTTGACGACGTATCCGTCATTTACGTGACTCGAGATACGCATAGTCTATCCCAAGAAGAGATAACACTCGTTGTGGAGCTTCTGAGAGGGCGCCTCGGCGATCACCTCATGGCCGATTTCGGAGGGAGCTTCGCTGAGGAGGAAATTGTCGTCCAGGAAGAACTGATACAGCAGATGCTGAACGATCTTGAGGACTCCGCATATGAAAAGAATCTCGTGGCGTTTAGGGACGGTGGCAAGGTCTTGGTCTTCAATAAATAAGGGAGTAAAGGCGGGTACTTCTTAGTGAGTGTCATAAAAATCGCCCTGATAGGGGATATCGTCGGAAGACCGGGCCGCCAAATGGTGCGCCGCTTGCTCGGAGACCTTTGCTCTAGAGAAGATCCTGAGTTGATCATCGCGAACGGAGAAAACGCAGCAGGCGGAATGGGTCTTACGCCCCAGGTGGCCAAGGAGCTCTTCGACATGGGCGTTGACGTCCTTACCTCTGGCAATCACATATGGGATAAAAAGGAGATACTCGACTATCTTCCTCAGGAACCTCGAATCTTGAGACCGCTCAATTATCCGAAAAGCGTACCAGGATTTGGCTCAGGGGTCTTCAAGACAAGACGTGGGTATAAGGTGGCCGTTCTAAATCTGAACGGCCGCGTGTTCTTCGGGGTTCACCTCGATTGCCCCTTCGAAGTAGGGATGACGGAGGTTAGGCGTCTTAAAGAGGTAACGCCCATAGTGGTGGTGGATTTCCACGCGGAAGCGACTTCTGAGAAGCAGGCCATGGGTTGGTTTTTGGACGGTGCGGTTTCGGCGGTACTCGGGACCCACACTCACGTACAAACGTCTGACGAACGCATTTTACCCCACGGAACAGGCTATATTACCGATGTAGGTATGACGGGGCCCTATGACTCCGTTCTAGGGATGAAGACAAGGCCTATAATCGACAAGTTCATTACACAACTGCCCGCCAGGTTTGAAGTGGCTTCAGGTCCGTCATTGTTTTCCGCCGTAATCATAGCCGTAGAAGAAAGTGGAAAATGCCAGTCCATCAAACGCGTGCTCATTCGCGACGGGGAATAACCGGTATAGCGCTATTAATTTAAAACCCATGAAAAAACCATGCAGACGCGAAAACTTCGTCGAGCGGCATGACTCGTCCGGACCCAGACGAGTCCGGTTTGTCCGGTGCTAACGCAAACGGCGCCAAGAGGAAAGTTAACGGGCACAACCTGCAGCCCCTAAAATGACCCTTACCTTCCTTATTGTCAGAATCCGAACGGTAGGTTAATATTGCAAGTAGACGCAAAATTGTGAAGATTACTTGGAAAACGAAGGGTGACGGGCTCCTGGACAGTCTGAACAGTGAGGGACGTAAGGTATTAGAACGACGTAATGGATTAGAACGAGGAGGGGACTGGCTCGGGTGACGTGGTTTGGGTTCGGTGAATCCTAAATAACTGAGCCGCGCTTGGAGGGTTAAACCAGTGGACGTACTAAAGGTGTCATCTAAATCGAATCCCAACGCAGTTGCGGGGGCGTTGGCGGGAGCGGTTCGTGAAAAGGGAAGTGCGGAAATACAGGCCATCGGTGCCGGCGCTGTAAACCAAGCGGTCAAGGCAGTGGCGATCGCAAGGGGGTTCGTGGCACCTGGCGGAGTAGACTTGATTTGTGTACCCGCTTTCACGGACATTCAAATTGACGGAGAAGAAAGGACGGCAATAAAGTTCATTGTCGAACCGAGGTAGCCAGAGTATCCCGGGTCCCTGGCTGGCCGATATGCACGTTCACACCACCGCCTCTGACGGCGTTTGGTCGCCCCAAGAGGCGGTATTCTTGGCCAAAGAAAAGGGACTGGTCGCCATAGGGATAACTGACCATGATACCGTGGATGGACTTAAACAGGCAGCCGAAGCGTCATCCCTTTCAGGTGTGGAGCTGATCGAGGGCCTGGAAATCAGCACTCAAGTGGGGGACGAAGACGTTCATATTCTGGCATATTACCCTAATCTTGATTCGCCTAGGCTTTACTCATTCCTTGAAAATATGAAAGAAAAAAGGAAGGAACGGATCGAACGCATGATGCTCAGACTGAAAGAAAACGGCGTCAAAATCGATCCCGATCTCCTGAAGTCGATAACCGGTGAGAGTACTCCGGGAAGGCCGCATTTGGCTCGAGCTTTAGTGAAACTGGGCTATGCGACTTCTACAAAAGAGGCTTTTGACCTTTACCTTCTTCCGGGCCGACCTGGCTATTATCCCAGATACAGGATTTCCCCCAAACTCGCTATAGAGTTGGTTACCGAAGTTGGTGGAATACCGGTGCTGGCCCATCCGGGGCTTCTTAATGGGCATGATACCGAGACGATGATCAGGGAAATGGTCACATATGGCCTGAAGGGAATAGAGGTTTTTCACCCGGCGCATGACCCGTCTTCCACCCAACGCTACGCAGAAATCGGCAAAAGTCTCTGTCTTCTGGTTACGGGGGGCTCGGACGCCCACGGGCCGGGTTACGAGTACAGCACCGAAATCGGAGACGTACGGGTACCCTACCACTTCGT
>DUSP01000069.1 GCA_012842575.1 Clostridia bacterium | reverse complement strand
GAAAGGAGTACATCTCATGGAACCATATATCGTTCACGTGACAAGCAAAGGACAGTTGACGCTGCCGTCACCTATAAGGAAGAAGCTCGGGATAGGCAAAGGTTCTAGGTTATTTGTAATTTTAGATGAAAACGAGGTGCACCTTAAAAAGATTGAAGGCGGCAACATACCCGTTTTCACGGAAAAGAGCAGCTTCCTTAACTTGATCGGCTCCTTTGAGGGGCCTCGTGACCTAGCAAGAAACCACGATAGCCACCTATCGGAGGAATCTTGATGAAGCTGGTTTTCGTGGATACCTCAGGAATCGTCGCGGCCATGAATGCCCGAGATGAATACCATGCACAAGCAAGGAAGATATTCCACGATATAGCCCGAGGAGAGTATGGGCTCGTCATCACAAACTATGTCCGCGCCGAAACTCACGCCTTATTAGTGGGGAGAGCTGGAAGGGATATAGCTCTAAGGTTCTTGGAGGACACTTCCTGGGTCGTAGAGCGAGTTTCGCCGGAGGACGAGGAAAGAGCGATGGGAATTCTGCGCACCTACCGCGATAAGGACTTCTCTTTAACCGATGCCGCCAGTTTTGTGGTCATGGAACGATTGGGGATCGACACGGCCATCGCATTCGACCAGCATTTCCAGCAATATGGGTTTAAGGTCCTACAAGGAATATCGTAAAAGAAGGTCTGACTGAAGACCGGTCGATCGTATTCTAGCGCAACCTCGTGGTAGCGGTAGATACTTCTCGAACAGGACGCCTCTCCCCTCTAAGATTTTGAACGCACTACGCCTTCGGCTTCAATCGGCCCACTTTTCTGGCACATACAGATTAAACTTGATCACCTGTCTTCGGTAATGTAAAAGTAAACCCACTTGGCCAAAGAAAAGGGATCCACATCGGGACTCTGACCCGTTATCATCGGTGAGTGTAGGAAGTTCACCAGTGAAGCGGAGGTCTGGGAGTGACCTAACAGGGTGGTACACCGTGGACACATCTTCACCACGACAGGGGACAGCTACCGCTTCAAGGAAAGTCTGAAAAGGAGTCGAGACAACACGGCTTAATCATGCCCGAGTGAGGTCCCTTTTCAATGACCGTACCGGTACACTTTTCGCTTGCCGAGAGCACTTCTCCCCACCCGCACCACCAACTTCATCTCGGGAACCTTCAGGGCCGCCGCGCACGCGCCGTACACGACCACCCCGACTCCCACCTCGACCGCCAGCCTCATGGCCTGCACGGCCACGCTTCCGCCCGGCCACACCGCCTCCACTCGCCCCTTAACCAGGCCCACAGCCGCACCCATCGCCACCGACGACGCCGCCACCCTCCACAGCGACCCTACGATGGCCTTCCCATCCACGTGCCCGAGCCTCTCCCTCAGCAGCCACAGCAGCACGCACAGCCCCGCCAGCGACGCCACCGACGTCGCCAGCGCCAGTCCCCCATGCTTCAGCGGCCCCACCAGCATCAGGTTCAAAACGATATTCAGTCCGACGGTCCCGATCCCCACGATCATCGGAGTCCTCGTATCATGAAGCGAGTAAAACCCCCTCGACACTAGGTCCCTCAGGGAAAAACCCGTGATCCCCACACAGAAGAACAGTAACGCAAAGGCGGTAGCCTCCGTCGCCTCCGCATCGAAGGCGCCCCTCTGGAACGCAAGCCTCACCACCGGCACCCTCAGCACCATTAGCCCGACCGACATGGGAACGAGGAGGAAGTTGAGCATTCGGATGCCCTCGGACAAGGCTGCCCGAAATCTTTCCATGTCCTTTGCGGCGGCCAGTTGTGACAGGGTGGGATAAAGCACCGTGGCTATGGCCGTTCCTATCACTCCGGAAGGGAGGCCCATCAGCCTGTTGCCGTAATTCAAGGCGGAGATGCTTCCCTCGGTGAGCCTTGATGCGAGCATCCTGTCAACCATGATCCCCAGTTGGCCGGCGGCAGAACAGAGGAGCACCGGAAGCACCAGGGCTCCGACGTGGATCAAGCGCGGGTCCTTCCAGTCGATAATTGCCCTCCACCTAAACCCCCGCCTCCTCAGCGCCGGGATCTGGGCCAGAGCCTGAGCCGCCACGGCAGCAGTGGTCCCCCACGCCACCGCGGGGATCCCGAAGGCGGGTCCGAGCACCACGATACTGAATATGATCACCGCGTTGAATAAAAGGCCTACCACTGCTGGAACCGTGAATTCCCCCTGGGTCTGAAGCATCCCGGTGAACAGCCCGCTCAACGCCTGGAACATCACCATGGGGAACATGTACCTCGTGAGCCGGATCGAAAGGTAAAGGACCTCTCCCCGAAAGCCCGGCGCCACCATGCGCGTCAGGGGTTCGGCCAAGAGTTCGCCTACGACGATCACGCCCGCGGCCAAGAGGATCGTGACGTTCATCACCGTGCAGGCCATCCTGTAAGCGCCTTCTCGCCCTTCGGCATGGTAGGCCTCGGCGAATACGGGTATGAAGGTGGTAGAGAGCGCCGCCCCCACCGCCGCGAACAGAAGAGACGGGATCACCTGCCCTACGAGATACGCGTCTGTGGCGTAAGTGGCCCCGAAACCTGCAGCCAGTGCGGTTTCTCGGACGAAACCGAATATCTTGCTGGCAATAGTAAGCGCCGCCACTATACCGGCGGCTTTGAT
>DUSP01000170.1 GCA_012842575.1 Clostridia bacterium | reverse complement strand
GGGAAGGGGTGGCCCTACCGCCGGGCGGGCCTTCCCTTCGGGGCTTGCGACGACGTTGGGCTTTTGGGCTACCGCAATGGGATTTCACTTCGAAACACGAAATCGCCGACCACATGAGCCAGGAAGTCGAGGCTCTTCGAAGCGGCTGGCTAGCGTAAAAGCGTGCTTTAGTCCGCGTTCCCTCTGATAAAGAGGAAGATGCCCTTACATTCCCTGAGTCTGTCTTCGATTTGGCGAAACTCGGAGTCCGAGCCTTCCCAAGAAATATAATCCATTACCTTCTTGAAGAAGGCGTCCCGAGCATGGTGGCTGCCGAGACGGGGAAGCACCACTTCCCGCACATAAGGGCACCCAAGGCTTGCCATAATGGCATTTTGGTACCTAAAGTACGGATAAAGCCTACATACCAACGGCCTTGAGTCCTCATGAATGCGACACAGCCCTTCTTCGTCAAGGCAACCGCAGGAAGTCCTGCCTACGGCAGGGTGATTGGAGCTCCAGTACTCATAGCTTACATCCTCTCCCTTAAGAACGAAGACATCAGATACCTTGCAACAGAGGCTGCCGCATACCTTGGAGCAATAGTGGGCGTCGGGATATGGATGGAACACCATAACCACCGCCTACCAACGGAGGCAAACATATCGTAATTCGTCATGAATTATAGCACGTGACGACAGGGAGTGAACTTCGAAGTCGAAACGTGTACATAGCCGGCGTGATGCATAAGACTTTATGGAAGTGAACGAAAAGGGAACCGAGGCAGCGGGTACCGCTTCGGTGGAGATGGGAGTGACGGGTGCGCCCGCGGAGAGGAATCGTAGCTCGCCGGAAAGAATGGATAATTGACCAAAGCTCTCGACGCGGACTGTGGTGATACTCTCGACATCGACTTTCAATGAGCTTGCGTGGGTTTCTTGAAACTGTAACTTGCCATGCTTTCAGGGGGCATTGAATGACAGCGTCTGTTCTAGTCAAAGAGAACAACGGGTGTACGGCCCGGCTTTACGCATCGAGCAGCGAAAACATGTTCCAGTTGGAGGACGGCGCGGTGACTCTGACCGTCACGTCCCCTCCGTACTGGAACGCGATAGATTACGACCGTCACACCGAAGATCCGACGCAATCGTACCGCACGAGGAAATACAGTAACGGGTTCGACGACTACCGATCGTACTTGGATTGGGCTTCCGGTATCTTCGCGGAGACGCTGAAAAAGACAAGACCCGGCGGGTTCCTCGCGGTGGTCGTGGGGACGGTGCTCTTAGACGGCGTCCTTTATCCAGTGCCGTTCGACTTGGTGTCCCACCTCACCGCAATCGGTTGGCTCTTTCAGCAGGACATCGTCTGGCACAAAGTCACGGCGGGCGTGAAGAGGGCCGGCGTTTTCATCCAGCACCCGTACCCGGGATATTTTCACCCCAACATCATGAACGAGTACATACTGCTCTTTCGAAAGCCTGGAGAGCCCATTTACCGGACCGTATCCCAGGACGCAAAGGAGAAAGGCCGGCTCGTGGTGGGAACCCTGTTCACGAGGGAGATCGCGAACAACGTGTGGCACATCGCCCCCGTGCCTCCCGGTACCCTTAACCACCCCTGCCCGTTTCCCGAAGAAATACCTTACAGGCTGATACAGCTCTACTCCTACCCCGGCGATACGGTGCTCGATCCTTTTTTGGGGTCCGGTCAAACCGCCAAAGTCGCCCTGGCACTCGGACGAAATGCGGTCGGATACGATATTGTACCCTCATACGTACAGTACGCTTTCAACCGGCTCGACGAGCCCCTCGCGGTGAGGGAAATGCAGCTGGTCGCCGACTATAAACATGTCGAGATCAATGCCCCCCTGGGCGCGATGGGGCAGTCCAAGAAAGGCAAGACCAGGCACGGTTCGGGGCTTTCGGCTCGACCAGTTCATCCTTGTGACCCGTGACCGCTGGGAAGCCGAGACGCTGGGGGAAATGATCGTCTGTTTGGACTATTTGGACCGGGGTAAGTAGCAGGTTGAGAGCCTATCCAACGGAGTTTTCCTTTCACCTCTCGACACTTAATACCTTCATTGCGCGTTACCACCACTACCCCAGTGCCCGATTACTCGGCTTCGCTTGCCCGCGCGAATGGCAGATCGAGCATCATGATCAGCCAAGCCCCTTTGCTGTCTTTGTACTCGCCTACTCCTACGAAGCCCTCTTTCCTGTAGATGGAGAGGGCAGGTAAATTCCACGGCCGTACTTCGAGCTTTACTCTTTTGACTCCTTTCCGCTGGAGATACTCAAGGCAGGCGCGCAGCAAAGTGCGGCCGATTCCGGCTGATCTGGACCCAGGATCGACCGCTATGGAGAGTATCTGGCCGGGAGTTCCCCGTGCGTTTCCTTCCGAGCGTCTTAGGTTGAAGGGGGAGAGCAACAAAGCGATCTTATCCTTGATGAGGTTTTTTACGGGAGGCCTTCTTGCGCCGTATTCCCCCCGAAACCACCGAGAGACCCATCTGAAGATGTATCCTCCGAGCAAGGCCTCTGCCCTTAGCCTCCGCATGTCGGTTATCGCGATTGCATATCCTACGGGTCGGTCATCTTGTGATTTCGCGACGAAAAAGCCCTGGGGCTCTGTGTGGAGAACGAATTCGAACAAATCCCTCGCGGCAACAGAAGACGGCCTGTTTGCTCCGAAGAGGTGTTCGATACTGTCTTCGAAGGACGTCATGAAGATCCGTGCTACCCCACCTAGGTCCCCTTTGGCAGCGTGGCAAATCCGTACCCCTGCGGACCATCGTCCTGCCCTGCTGACCGCTTGATTTTCTTCAGTCGTTAAGCGCTTTTGCCGGTTTAGCCAGTTGCCTTCAGGGCAATCCATTCGTATCACCACTTCCATTATCACTCGTCTATTATCACTCGTCGTTCGATTACTCTTCGGAAGTGAGGGAGCTCAGGGCCATCATTTGCGTCACGGTTACGAAAGAATAGCCTTCCTTTTTGAGAGCCGGAATAATGAGTGACAGCGCTTGAACTGTGTTGGACCGCGTGCCACCCTCGGACCTTACCAAATCCCCGCTGTCGTGGAAGAGGATGATATCGCCGGGTTTGACCCTCGAGAGGATTCTCCGCGCTATCCTCTGTGGGGTAGCCTCGGTCCAGTCTTCTGAGCTCAAAGACCAGAGGACCAGCGTATAGCGGAGGTTTCTAACCACTTGAAGTCCCGAAGAACCCAAAAGACCGCGAGGGGGTCTGAACAGGGTTGGCCTTTTTCCAGTTGTAAGATAAAGCGCTTCGTCACACCTCACGATTTCCTCTTCGAGCTTCTCTTTCGAAAGGGGGAGCAATTGGCGATGGGAATAAGTATGGTTACCGATTTCGTGACCGTCTTCAGCCACATGGCGGGCGGTTTCGGAGTAAAGCTCGGCGTGTCTTCCCACCATGAAGAAGGTGGCCTTGACCCCGTACTTTTTAAGGGTTTTCAAGACTTGGGGCGTGTACGCCGGGTCCGGGCCGTCGTCGAAGGTCAAAGCTACTACCTTAAACTCCTTAATCCCGTGCAGGAAAACCTCTGCCCTGCCGTAGCCCCTGTATACGTACCGGTTCAAGTAGAAGGTGAGGATGAGCAGGAGCATGAAGGAGATGTAACAGATCCTGGATACGGTGATCCGTAAACGCCGAGACTGACGGTTAACGAATGCCATCCGAGCGATGAACATCCCGGCGCCGATAGTGGCATATAGGAAGTAGATATCTGGCTTATACAAAATGAAACTTGTTAGGGCCGTTCCAACCGCCGAAATAAATGTAGAGAAAGCGATGTCCCGGCGGACGGCGTAGGCGACGACTGCGAGTAACGCGGCAAAAGCCAACAACTGAACGCGGAGGACGCCCAATCCCATTCCCAACACAGTTAGCGCATAGAGCACGAGCGCCTTTGATTTATCCACAAGAGGCGGGAACTGCGTCGTGGCGGCCTGTTCAGCGATCAGGGGGTTGGGAGAGGGGAGGCCGAATTCCCTAAAAGGATGAAAAGAGGGATAGGACTGCTTGTGGATGACTCTCCTTCGGTAAAGTTGCGCGAAATACGCATACGGCCGGAGTAGAAACCCGGGCCAAAGAACCCCCACGAGGACGAATAAGCTCCCGACGGCCGTCACAAAAGTCGACCTGTTGATCCAATTCGCGACCATCAGGCCCAGACTCGTGGCGGCAAGGGGTGAACTGATCAAACGTAAAACGCCAAAGCCGCCACCGACGGCATTTCCTTTTGGCACAAGGGTGAATAGCCATGTAGCCGCTCCGATACCGTAACAAATCGCGGCGACGAGCAATACATCGCTCACCCTGATACCCCCGATAGGGCTTGTACACGACTCGTGAACTGCACCGATCCTCAGTGATTTCCACGATTACGCGCTGTCATTTTACGCCGCTTGACTGGAGCACGTCAACGGTTCACGGTGACGCGGTTTTGGAATGTCCGCGATTCGACCGCCTGAGATTGATCGGGAAGGAGAAGAAAGTAAATGAGTGTCATTGAAAATTATTGAAAAAATGATGCGAAAGTTCCACAATGAGGAGAGGGTTTCGAGATGGTTTCGCGACGGTTTCGCGACAGTGGATTTACTCGTTATCGTAACCATATCGGTTCTTATTGGTCTTTCGGCCAGAAACAGTAGCCTTGACCGTCTTGCCCCTAATAGCTCGTGATCGTAACCATATTGGTCTTTCGGCGACTATTACGGTTCCTATCTATATGAGGGTTTCTGAGGATAGGTTTCGGGTGAGAGAAGTGCATTTGATTCCGTTGTATACAGTCGGGGTTTTCGGACTCTGCTTGGGCAGTTTCATAAACGTAGTCATATACCGGCTGCCGCGAGGACAATCGATATTGTCTCCCGGCTCCCGTTGTCCTTCGTGCGACACCGCGCTACGGTGGTACGACATGGTCCCCGTGGCGAGTTTCCTCTGGCTGCGCGGCCGGTGTCGATACTGCAGGTCGAGAATACCATGGCATTATCCGGTGGTGGAAGCGATTGTAGGAGCCGGCTCTATTTGGGTTTACGCCGTGTTTTGCCAGCACTCCGCTGGCGCAATGCCATGGACGGCTATACGGGGTATAGCGCTCCTC
>DUSP01000138.1 GCA_012842575.1 Clostridia bacterium | reverse complement strand
TACTCCACTACACGGGGTATGCTTTCAGGGTTGGGGAGCTTGTAGTCGATTATGACCGTATTATTCTGAGGATTGAACTGGACCTCAAATTCTTTCTCAATCCCTTCCGGATACTTGGAGTACTCCAGGACCAACCTTATGTATTTCTCAATGGCGGACGGATCACCGCTCTCAAACGCGCCCTTGAAAGCATCGATGCCGTCGTTATATTCTTTCTGCTTTCGCTCGTATTCTGCCTTTTCTTTTTCGTAGGCTTCCATTGCTGCCCGCTTGCGCTCTTCGTATTCCTGTCTTCGCTGCTCAAACACTTGCTTGGCTTGTTCTTCCAAGGCCCGTCGTTTCGCTTTGCGTCCAGGGAGAATAATCTCTAACTTGGTGCTCGCAGGTACGTTGAGCTCCTTGACAATACTGTCGTACGTAGGCTCGGTTTCTTGAAACCTAAAAGAACGGAATGGCTTTCTGTCATAGAGGAGCTTCCACTTTATCCGGTCGTCCACTGTCAAGGTTGTATGTAGGATATTGCGATACTGCTCGATCAGCTCTTGGGCTTCCTTAGTGTCGCGTTCGGCTTGTTCTTTGAGATCCATTACATGCTTTCGTTCCCGCTCGCGCTTTTCTCGTTCGTCCCACCTACGCCGCAATTCCTCGGCCTTCATTCTCACTTCGTATTCGGTATCGCCTTTCACCTCTTTAGAAAGACCTAAGTATTCGTTGGTAACAATGGTTGAGTACAAGTAGCTCCTGCTGGCCATGATTGAACCTCCAACCGCCCATTATACGGCGCCCCTGAACCACAGCACCTTCCCGACGATCCTTACTTGGTCTCTCTCTTTGCCCCGGAACACCAGTGGCCTGTACTTCGGGTTCTCCGGGTGAAGAATTATCGTCTCATCGGCAAAGAAAATGCGCTTTATCGTCGCGTCCTCCCCGTTCACGATCGCCACCACGATGTCCCCGTTCTCGGCGAAGTCCTGCCGCCTGACGAAGACGAGGTCTACCTCCTGGATGCGCGCCCCTGTCATGCTGTCGCCGGTCACGCGCAGGAAGAAGCACTCGCCGTTTACCCACTGCTGAGGGACTTCTTCCCAGCCCTCAATGTTCTGCTCTGCGTGTATTGGCTCCCGGGCGCGGATGGCCCCCAGGACGGGCACCTTCACCGTGGGCCCAACGGGCCAGGCGCCGGGAATCTTCTCGATGACAACGTGCTCTGAAACGTGGGCCGAATCGCTTGCTTCGCGGGTGTACATGCGGGGGTCGTCCGTGCGGCCCAAAAGGTAGTCGACGGAGACGTCGAAGTAGTCGGCAAGGCGCTGCAGCGTCTCAGGGTCGGGCGTGCTGCCCCTGTTCTCGTAGCTGGAAATCGTCTGTTTTGACAGGCTGAGAAGCTTGCCGAGCTCTACCTGCGTAACATCTTTCTTCAAGCGCAACTCCCGCAGCCGCTCCGCGAAATCGGGCATAATCCGGCCTCCTGGCAACGTATGAACTCTATTTCTACATTGTAGTCCAAGATTCCTGGACTTAAGCGGCCGTCCAAAAATTTTTGTCGGGGGTATTGACTCCAACGTGGTTGGACTAAGATAGGGTACAAGAAAATTGGACGGTGAGGTTTCAGTGAAACCCGGTGACCGAATTCGTAAAATCAGAACCGAGCGCGGCATGACGCTGGCTGAGCTAGGTCGTATCCTCGGAAAATCACGGCAGTACATGTCCGAACTCGAACGTGGAAATATCCGGTTGACCTACGATATGGCACTAAAGATTGCCCGGGCATTCGGAACCACGCCCGACGAAATTTTTTTGCCGACTGGGTCCAACGACGCTGGCCTCGACGATGCCCAAGCCGCCGCCCTAGACCCCACGGGGACGGAAGGGGGTGTCCGGTAATGGACGACCTGCGATCCATCGCCAGGGAAGTCGCCAACCTGCTGGCCGCCAAGGGACTCACATACGAAGACGCCGTGTTCGTGCTTGATGCGGCGAAGGCAGAATTGGGAAGGTTCCGGTTGGCCGCTGAATGCCCGCTAAGAAAAGTACGTTAATTGCGTTTTATTTCACAAGGAAAGATATGCGATCAGGCACGAGCAAGTGTTGGTGGAAAGCATCCGTCAGAAACAAATCAACATAGCAGACTTGACATCCGACCTGCCGAATGAAGAGGTAGCAAAGCGGCTGTTCCAACGGGCGCGTTGGGGATCGTAAAGAGTCCGCCTCCGAAAAAGGTGCGGGAAGTTATTGGCTCCGTGAGTAGGTTAGACTCGTCGAGCTGAGACGATACCCCACTTCAATCAGTACCGCGTGTCCATCGTTCGGGACTACCCCACTGATCTCATGGCTACACCAGCACCGGTGCCAAAACCGGAACTCGAAGAGGACTGGAAGGCCCGCGCCCTGGAGGCGGAAGAGAAGTTGGCGCGGATAAGGGAAATCGTGGAAACTAGGTAGAAGTTAAATGTTTAGGTTATACGGGGCGTAAGCCCCGCTTTTCTTATCTTAAGAATTTATTTAAGCTATCTGAGCATCGTATGGGTAGGATTTAAGGATTCTACGAAGTATAATACAATAACTAATATTAAGGGGGGAGGAAACATGGATCTCGCCCCTGTTTTTGAAATACAAATCGTCGGAGAAGGCATTTATCCCGAATCTATACCGATTAAGAACCTAGTTGACATCTTAACTAGCGTCAACGACGCCATTTCCGAACTAGTGGAACAGAAACTACAGCGTTCAAAAGATACAAGCTTCTTGCTTGGGCTTAAGGCTATTACCCGGTCAAAAAGCGCTGTATATGAGTTTACTTCAAATCGGCCTGATCTTGCTGAGGATGCCGTGAACACAATAGCGTCGGCCCTTGTAGATAATCGACTTACGGATCTTCCTCCAGGAACTCAGGAAGGACTTTACAAACTCGCTGATTTCGCACTCGCTCGCGGCGCAAGAGTCAATTTCGCCAAACCATCCGGTGAAATCCTTGCGTGTATTGACGAGTCCACTGTTATTTCCTTCAAAACCCCAATGGCCAGCGGTGAGACTGTCATATATGGACGGGTGATTCGTGTAGGTGGGGTTGAGCCGAAAATAAGGTTAATCCTCGATGATGGTAGTCAGGTGACATGTACGGCTACCGAGGATCAAGCCAAGCAAGTGGCCCGCAGGTTATATGAGACTGTCGGACTTAAGGGTTTTGCCGAATGGGATACAGATAATTGGTCGCTAAAGGCTTTTTCCGTTGGAGAGATATTAGATTATGTCGAAACCCCAATAACTCTCGCCTTTAAGGAGCTTGCGGAAGCTGCGGGGCCCGAAGCATGGAGCGACGTAGTTGATATCGTGGAAGCAATCCGATGCCTGCGCGAGGAGTGCTACGAGGATGATAGTCTGCCTTGATACCCATGTGCTGATATGGGGGATCAGAGAAGAAGCTGAGTCTGGCCAAGAACGCATGATCCAGCGTACCAAGGCTTTTCTGTCTGAACTTGAGAGGGAAAAGCATACTGTCATAATACCGGCTCCTGTTGTAATGGAATTCCTTCTTGGGGTGCCCCTCGAAAGGCATCCGGATGTGCTTGAGTCGCTTCAGAAGCGTTTTAGGGTAATACCTTTTGATGTAGTTGCTGCTTCTTTTGCATCGGAGATTTGGTTAACACAGTTTAAGGGTCGAACAATACCTGATAGCTGGCGCCTAGCTAATCCCGATATTACAAAAGCAATGTTGAAAGTGGATATCCAGCTCATTGGCATCGCTTTATCGCGACGCGCTGAAGTCATATATTCGAATGATACTCGTATGAAGAAGCTGGCTGCGGACCGCATTAAAGTTGAGGAGGTTCCTGTAATGACTAGGCAGCTCGCGATTTCTGAAATTGCTGCAGCCAGCGACCTGTAATTGGATTTAGATTGAGCTTATCGTATAATAGTAGAGGGGTTCACCGGGCTTCAGCCCGGGGTTTTGTTTTACGTGGAAGGGACTACTTGGAGGTCGGAAGAATCTGATACAAGAGAACGAGTCAAGGAGTTTTACTCGTGACCACCGACCAGAAGAAACACGTCGTTCTAGTCGACGACGTTGGCCGTATCACCATACCCGCAGAGGTTCGGCTCATGGTTGGGTTAAAGAAGCTCGAAGATGTAGTCTTCAGGGTTGAGGATAACAAACTCATTTTGGCGAGGGTCGAAGAGGAGGACTATTGACGTTGCTAATGTATTTGCAAATGTACCGCTCCGGACATTAGCAGACTTCCTCGGTAATTGGGTGCGGAAAACAGTGCATAAAGTGTACTCTATCAGGTCTGTTACAGATGCGGGGTCCGTGTTCGGACGCATACCCGCGCATTTGTAATCAGCAGGTTGTCGGTTCGAATCCGACCGCCAGCTCCATTGTTTTTCCGAAAACGGGAATTGAAGACGGACGCGAATCGAAGACGGGCGCGATAGGCACTGTGATACACGGAGGTTTTAGTATGAGAAGCGTGGTTCATGAGCCGGAGCTTGTCGTTGAGAGGTTGAATACCATCTTCTTGCGCCTCCTCATCTCGGCGGTCTTGGTGGTCTTCTTAGTGGGCGTTGCCTCTCTCATTTCAGGGTGCGTGAAAAGTCCGCAGGAGCCACCGGGCGTAGTCGACAGTGATGCGGGAAGTAGTCCCAAGCAAACGACGCCGACGCCGGGCAAGCCCCTTTTGGAACCAAAAGAAACCCGTGTAAAACCGCACCTTGTAAAGTCGTATGAGGTGCCGGGGCAACTCTGGTCCGTCAATCCGGACTTGGCCATCTCTCCGGACGGCAAATACCTGCTGACGATCAGGAATGACAGTACCGGGGCAAAAGCCGTCGTCCTTCCGATCTCTGATAGGGCGTCTATGGACATGGGTGGAATTACCCTCCATTCTGTCGATAAAGACTGGATGGAAGAGCATATGTTTGGGTACTATCCTCTGGGCTGGATAAACGATACCGAGTGTATTTTCGTGGCACAAGGATGGCAATACAAAGGCCCTCATGAAGGGAAGTACGGAACCGCTTTCTTCGTAGGGGACGTCAAAAAAGGGTCTTCCGAGGAAATGACTTTCATCGACCTTCCCGAGGAAGCTTATCTGAGTTTCGGCACCTTCATACCACAAACGGGTGAGGCCTACGTACAGGTGAAAGGAGAAATATGGGCTTATGATACAAAGGAGCGCTCACTCCGACTTGTGAAAAAAAGCCTACCCATATACGACGGTTTGTTCAACCCCAAGATTTCGCCCGATGGCCGTTATTTCGTGTACGAGAAGTATGAAGAAGATAGGAAGGGGATATTTCTGCTCGATACCGCTACGGGTTCTGAAAAGCCACTTTTACTTTCGGACGAAACCATGAGCTTTTATCCATTCTGGTCACCAGACGGTCGATACATTGCGGCTTACACTGCGTTCAGAAAAGGGACTGGTCAGGGTGGGGATAAGTCGGGAAATGACTGGGACGATTATGAAGTGCTACCGTCGGAGGATGGCCTTATGCCCGTTGCCGGGGCCATCAGCGTTGTCGATTTGAACGGCAACGTTGTAAACACCATAAAGATCGACGGGAAGATGGTTTCGGATTTCAGATGGAGTCCGACCGGGAACGCCATCGCGTTCCTTTGTGGAACAGTTCGCAAGTCGGGTGCCGACTTTTCCGGCTTTGATCAGTTCCTGGCCGAAAGCATTTATCTTGCTGAACCTACAGGCGGGAGAGACTCTCTGTGGAAACTGACGGACATCCCCCGCGGTACCCGGGAGGGTGGTACAGATGAGGTGGCAGGTTACGTTATCCTCGCAGGGGTTGATCCCGACGGTAGGGGAGTTTTGTACAACGATTACAGGGGCGATACGGTTTCGGTTTCACACGTGCGTATCGGAGCGACGGGCGACCCCATTAAGATAGAGGGTGGAGTTTCTTACTATGACGTGATTCCTACATACGGTGACTCCCTACTCAGTATCGTGGAGGGGTTCGGGAAGTCAGGGGTTTGGCTTTTCACTCCGGATGGTGCGGAAGAAACCGTGGCTTTCGAGGAGGGCAGGACGGCTTCGCTTCTCGGTTTCAATGAAGATACCGTTGTCATAGGCAGCGAGCCGGTTCAATTCGATTTTCCGGTATCTGAGGAAACTACGTGTACCGTCATGGTTTTTAAAGTAGAATAAACTTAAAGCGGATAAAGTAGAGTAAAGCAAAATATGGCATTCACATCGTCCTCATTCATATCGTCCCATGTAATCCTCTGATGAGTAGCGCGATTCGGGGTACGGCCCGGCGAAAACATTCCGAAAACATTCATATCGTCCTATGTAATCCTCTAATTCAGTTCGGAGAGGTTTTTATTAATAAATACCGATCCGGCCTCTATCATGATTCTTACCTCATCTCCGGCTTGAAAACCGAAGTCGCGGATCCGCTGGGTGATGATGAGGGAGCGGATGAATTATGATCCTTCGTGTTCTGTTGGGTCGTGCCGGAACCGGTCGCACGCGCCGCTGTATCGAGGAGATTCTCCATCATGAGCAACACCAGAGACTCGGTCCCCCTCTCTTACTGATAGTGCCGGATCAAGCCACCTTCACCATGGAACGAGAACCGGCGCTCAAAGGCGGTACCCTGCGGACCCGGGTTTACGGTTTCCGTCGGCTGGCTTACCAAGTTCTTCAAGAAGTCGGTGGTTTAGACCGTATACCCGTCAGCGAACTGGGCCGACGGATGATGTTGAAACACATCCTCATGGATGAGCACGAGCGACTACCCCTACTGCAAGCGCTCCACAATCGTCCGGGGTTTTTGGGAACGTTATCAAGCCTTATGGCCGAGCTCAAAATGCATCATATCGATCCTGCTGGACTTGAAGATCTGGCCGACGCCCTTTCCGGCCACTCGCGTGATGGGCGGCTTCGCGGTAACAGATTGCTTGCTCTGAAACTACGAGAGGTGAGCTTGGTTTACAGGTGTCTCGAGGAACGGCTGTCAAGTCGCATGATCGACCCCGATGGTTATCTCGATCTTTTGGCGGAGCGACTGCCGAAAGCCGGTTTTCTGAAAGGATGCCGTGTCTGGATGGATGGTTTCGCCACGTTTACGCCGCAGGAGTTCGAAGTGTTGAAAGCGCTGTCAAGCTTGGCCGAGGAAATGACAGTAACCTTGTGTTTGGACCCCGAACTCCGAGAGCGCCGACCGCCTGAATACAGCCCGTTTATCAAGCCGTATAAGACTCGACTACGGCTTATAGACCTCGCCCGCACCATAGGGGCCGATTACCGCGAACTGTGTCTAAAACCCGATGAAACCTGGCGCTTAGCCGAGGCGCCTGAGATAGCGCATTTAGAGGCACATTTCTTCGACTACCCAACGGTCCCCTACACGGGGGAGGTCAGGCGAGTGCATATCTTATCGGCTGTGAACCCTCGAGCGGAGGTGTACGGGATAGTACGGACGATACGACGACTGCTCCGAGAGGGGGTCCGTGCGCGCCATATAATGGTGGCCGTACGAAACGTGGATCTATATTTCCCCCTTTTGCGCCGCGCCTTACACGAATACGAGATCCCATTCTTCTTGGACCACCGACAGCCCATAGCGCATCATCCCCTAATAGAGTTACTGAGATCGGCGCTGGAGGTTGGGCGGACGAACTGGTCGTATGAAGCCGTCTTCCGTTATCTGAAAACCGGCTTGACTTCAGTACATATGGATCACATCGATGAATTGGAGAATTACGTGTTGGCGGCGGGTATTCGCGGCAGACGGTGGTACGATGAGGACCCGTGGATGTACCGGCCGGGCCATGTTTGGACGTCTGAATTCGACGATGATGAAGAAAGGCCGGCCGGGGGGCTTTTGAACCAAAATGTAGAGGAGTGGGATCTAGATAAGATAAACGAAATCCGTAAAGTCGCGGTGGCCGCCCTCCGGCGGATGTGGGAACGGGTGAAAGCCCTCTCCAATACGCCGTTTCCCCATCGTTTGAAAGGGCGTGATTGGGCCCGTATCCTGCTCGATCTGTTTCTCGATCTCAGGGTGCCGTGGCGATTGGATGCTTGGAGCCAAAGCGCTTCGGATGCCGGTATGCCGGATCTGGCGCGGGAGCACCGTCAGGTTTGGCGGCTTGTTTCCGGAGTGTTGGATGAGTTCGTCGAGGTCTTAGGAGAGGTCGAATTAATGGAGGAAGATGTGACGGCTGTGCTGGATACGGCATGGGAAGCCCTCCGGCTGAGCTTGATACCTCCCCGCCTCGATGCGGTGACCGTGGGAAGTCTTGAGCGTTCGCGTCCTCCCAGGGACATTAAGGCGCTGTTCATACCGGGGTTAAACGATGGAGTTCTGCCGGGGATACCTCGTACCTACGGTGTACTCACCGAAACGGAGCGGGAAGAGTTGTCTCGTCTGGCAGATCAAAGAGGCTATGACCTGCCGGTCACCATTGGGGACCGTCTACAGAGTGAGCAATTCCTGATTTATCGCAGTCTAACCCTAACGGGGGGCGATCTATGGTTGAGCTACCCCCTGGGTGACGGCGAGGGACGTGCCTTGACGCCGGCAGCTACGGTGCGTCGCGTGGGGGAACTCCTGCCCGGGATTAAGACGGAGTTTCTGCCTCAAGATCCCGGAGCAGGATTTACGGAAGACGGGACTTGTACTGTTGTAGAACATCCCAGCGACGTATTGCCTCACCTTCCTGGGCGATGTCGTGAGGCTATGGTCGGTCAAAAGGTAAATCCTGTCTGGTGGCACCTGTATGATATCCTGGAATCCCATCCGGTCTGGCGCATAAGGCTCGAGAAGTCCCTGGCCGGGCTCCGTACGCATAATCAGGAGAAACCCCTGGGCGTACCTTTGAGTTTGGAAATCTGGGGTAGCCGGACCGATAGTCCGACCGGTAGCGAACAAATCGTAGAAGGCAGCGTTTCGCGCTTGGAGATGTTCGCCGCTTGCCCCTTTGCTCTTTTTGCGAGTGCGGGGCTGAGACTGCGAGAACGTACCGAATACGGCCTTACGCCTCCGGATACGGGCCAGTTCTACCATGAGGCGCTCCGCCGTTTCGTGACCCGCGTGAACTCCCAAGGGTTCTCTTGGGAGAGCCTCGACGACGAACGCATCGAGACCTATGTTTCCGAAATAACGGAAGAGTTGGCCTGCCGGCTACAGGGCCGGATTCTCCTTAGCAACGCCCGGTTGCGTCACCAGAAAGAATACTTGCGTGAACGCATAAGCCATTCCGTTCGGGCTGCCGTCCGGCAGGTGCGGATGGGCAAGTTCCGACCAATTGCGGTCGAGGTCGTGTTCGGCAAAAGCATGTCCCGAACCATATCCGACGGTAGCTTTACGACCGGGACGGGGGTGGGCGACGCCGAACCCGTGACAGAGAATTCCGTCACACCGAAACGTGCCTTCATGGCGGAAGATGGGTTACCCGTTCCATTCTTGGACAGGGCCCTACTGCCCGCGTTGAAAGTCCGTGTTGAGCCGGTAGGTGGCACGCCTGTACTTTTACAAGTAAGAGGCCGCATCGACCGCATTGACATGGCCGTAGTACAGGATTCGGTCTACCTGCGGGTAATCGATTACAAGACCGGAGATGACGACCTGGACCTTTCGAAGATCCTTTCCGGCCTCCAGCTTCAGTTACCGATATACGGCTGGGTGGCCCAGAGGGGTTTGTCGCCCATTCTTTCCCAGTATTATCCGGATAAAGTGACACGGTCGGCGGGGCTTTTCTATTTTAGAATCCAACGTCCAATGCTGAAACTCGAAACGGCGATGGAAGGCTTGCCCAGGAGTCCGTCGGAATCGCAGTCGGAATCGAGCCCTGGGGTGACTATCGACCTGGATCGTGAGTGGTTGAAAGCGTTCAGACTCACAGGGTTGTTGGTGGACTACGGGCCGGACTTCTATGGTCTTTTTGATTCGGAACTCGATGAGGGGCGGTCCTCATCCATCGTTCCGCTCACCCTGACTACAAAAGGACACATCCACGGAAACTCTATGCGTCGATCTCTTAATCCCTCGGAATGGGAGGTTCTCCGCAGCGCACTCAGACTCCTATTGAGCAGAATATGTAGGGACATCGTAAGCGGACGTGTGGATATTTTACCGGCCCAATTGGAGGGCGGCGAGCTGCCGTGTAAACATTGTCGGTATCACCCTGTATGTCGGTTCGACCCATCATTGTCGGAGAACCGTCCACGCATTGTAAGCCTCAGCGGCAAGGTCTTACGTGAGCGGCTGAAGAGGGCAGCCTCAAGGGAGGAGGAGGTCGTTGATCTTATCGTCTACAATCTGGACGGATGATTCACGTGATTCACGCTGGACCGAGGATCAGCGAAAAGCCATATACACGCGCGGGACAGATCTCCTTGTGGCCGCCGCTGCCGGTGCCGGAAAGACGGCTGTATTAGTGGAGAGAGCCATACAGATCGTCCTGGATGAGCGACGACCGGTGGATATAGACCGCCTGTTAATAGTCACGTTTACCCGGGCGGCGGCGGGTGAAATGCGGCAGCGCATCAACGAGGTTCTGGTGGGGGCGTTACAGAAACGACCTGCCGATCCGCATCTGGAACGGCAGATCTTCCTTTTGCCGCGCGCATGCATCGATACCCTCCATTCCTTTTGCGGCGAGGTCCTGAGGAGCCATTTCTACCTACTCAATCTGGATCCGGGTTTTCGGGTCATGGAAGAAGCCGAGGCTCAAATGCTCCGTCGCGACGTTCTGTCCGCGGTGATTGAAGAAGCGTATGAACGCTGTGAAACGCTAGAGCCGAATCGGTCGTTCCTTTATTTGGCGCGGGCACTCAGCGGGCGACATGGTGACGAGCGGCAACTCGAGGACCTGGTCTTACGGCTTTACGACTATGCGTACAGCCTGCCGAGACCGAGGGCATGGCTCAAGTGGATGGTAAGAATACTGTTTCATGCTGGCGACAAGCCCTGGGAACAACAACCGTGGATCGGGGAATGGCGGGACTCGGTACGGCTTGTTCTGGAGGACGCCTGCGAAAAGATCGCTATTGCCCTCCGACTGGCCGAAGGAGAGGGATTGAAGAGATACGCCGACATCCTGGCACAAGACCAGGGTACCGTCAAGCGGTTGCTGGCTTTGGCCGATGCCCCTTACGAAACCATACACGAGGCGCTGGAAAAGGAGGTGGACTGGCAGCCGTTGCCCCGCATAAGGCAGGCGGAAGGAGCGGCCCATGCCAAGACCAAAGATCGCATCAAATCATTACGAGATAAAGTGAAAAACGAAATCAACGATCTAAGACGGAACTGGTTTGGCCGACCGGCTAGTGCCGTATTACAAGACTTGACGTTAGCCGCTCCCCTTGTGCAGGCATTAACGGAGTTGGTATTGAGTTTCGATGATGCTTACAGGCAGGCCAAGTCGAGCAGGGCCGTCATGGATTTTGCCGACCTCGAACATTATGCCTTGGCGATTCTTGCGGAAAACGCCGAGCTTTCGCCTTGGGGAAAGGATGTCCCGGTGGACCCGGATGCGAAAATGACGCCGTCACCGGTGGCGCTGGAATACCGCGATCACTTCGCTGAGGTGCTGGTGGATGAATATCAGGATATAAATGGCGTCCAAGAGGCAATTCTGGAATTGGTGACGCCACCCGGGCGTCGTTTCATGGTTGGGGACGTCAAACAGAGCATCTATCGTTTTCGGAGGGCGGATCCGCAGGTTTTCTTGGACAGGTATGAGCGGTATTCGGACCTGGAAGATACCATGGGCGATTCGATGTCCGGCGCTTGCCGCGATCGTCCCCGATCGCGTACGGTTTGGGGCCTTCGGCTCGATTTAACGGAGAACTTCCGAAGCCGTCCTGAAGTCCTCGAAACCGTCAACTATCTATTTGGAAAGTTGATGACCCGGCGGGTGGGTGAACTGGATTATGACGACCGCGCCTACTTACGGCCGCGTTTTGAATACCCCATCATCGAGCCTGGCAGGGCCGGCGGACGAGTAGAGTTTCATTTCCTTGAGTGCAGGCCATCTTCCGGCGAGGACGAGGGCGATGGCGGTGGGGAGAGCGAGGGCGAGGGCGAGCATGTCCCCGATGGAGGAACGGATATTGAAGCTTTAGACGCAACGAGACTCGAGGCGCGTTGGGTAGCCGAGCGTGTTCGGCGCCTGGTGCAGGATGAATGCCGTCTTATCTTCGATCGTTCTCTTTCGAAATACCGAACGGTTACCTGGCGGGATGTGATGGTGCTTATGCGTTCTCCGCGGGGTCGCGTTTCGGTGTTCCTCGAGGAGTTCCAGCGAGCCGGCGTTCCAGGGATTGCGGATGGAAGCAGCGGGTATTTCGCTACACCTGAAGTGGAGACTATGCTTTCTTTGCTCCACATTATAGACAATCCGCGCCAAGACATCCCCCTAGCGGCCGTGTTGCGGTCGCCTCTCGTTGGACTCAATGCCTCCGATTTAGCGAGAATACGCTTGGCAACTCGCCAGGGCCCGTTTTACTGCGCCGTAGAGCGTGCTGCTACCGGTGAGGCTGAGCTGGAAAGCGGGTTGACCGAACGTATACGGGAATTCTGGGAACGCCTGAATGCTTGGCGTGATCTGGCGCGGGTTTCGCCTCCCGCTGAGTTGCTGGAAGAAATATACCACGAGACAGGTTATTACAATCTGGTCGGCGGCATGCCAAACGGAGAGGGGCGTCAGGCGAATCTTCGTCTTCTTGTAGATCGAGCGCGGCAGTTCGCCGGTACGATCTACCGAGGGCTGTTTCATTTCTTACGTTACATCGAGAGAATGCGAGATGAAGGCGACGATATGGATACGGCACGGTCCCTCGGAGAAAATGAGGACGTCGTGAGAATACTTAGCGTTCATCGCAGCAAGGGATTGGAATTCCCCATTGTAGTCTTTAGCGGACTGGGGTGTAGGTTCAACCTGAGGGATCTTAGCGGGGACTTCTTGTTTCACCGACGGTTAGGGTGCGGGCCTAGGGTATACGACCTGGAGCGAGGCGTGATTTACCCCACGGTATTGCATCGTCTGGTAAAAAAGCGTCTTAAACTCGAAGACCTCTCCGAGGAAATGCGCCTTCTGTACGTAGCGCTGACCAGAGCCCGTGAAAAGCTAATAGTCACAGGGGCAGTGAAGGACCTATGGGCCACGGTGAACAAATGGCGGGCCGTAGCAGATGAGACAGCAGACGACGGCCCGCTGAGCGTCGCCTATTCGGCGGAGGCAACTTCGCCTCTTGATTGGATCGGGCCCATTCTGTTGAAGGATTGTCGAACGAGGGAGGTCGGGAACTCACCTGAGGCATTGGACGCACAAACTGAATTTTGGGAGTTACACTTGTGGCCTTCGAGAAGGCTGGCCGGCTTACGCGAGGCCGAGGCGCGGTGTCAAAAGACAGGTTACTCCGGGGAAAAGAAGGATTATGCCGGGGAAAAGAAGGATTATGGAGAAGAGAACGAATACAGGGATATTGCGATGGATAATGTAGCAACAAGTTCTTGCCTCACGGAAGAAGCGTCATGCACTATTGACGCTGGGGAGCTCCGTGCGCGGCTCTTTTGGACCAATCCCTACCAACCCTTGGCCGGATTGCCGAGCAAGATCACGGTAACGGAGTGGCGGCATCGCGCCGAAATGATGTCGGAAGAGGAAGAAGAGGAAGGGGTGCGAGTTGGGGAAACCGTGCTGTTCGGCAGGGAGGAGTATGCCGGGCCGGGCGGAGCGCGAAGGGGTCCTGAGGATAACGGTTCGGGTCACAGTCCGGTGCATAAGGGCAGGGGTCCGGGTAACGAAAAGACAGGAGATCTACATGATTTCGCTAGTGACTCCACGAATGACCCAAAGAATGACTCTACCAATATCCCCAAGAATGAAACTGCCTTCCTCCCTAAGAATGGAACCGCCTTACTTTTAGAGGATCTTCCGCCGGGTTTTGAGTTACCTTCTTTCATAGAGGGGAAACGTCACACCGGAGCGGAGCGAGGTAGAGCGGTGCACCTGGTAATGGCAAAGATCGACCTAAAGGAACCGGTCGACGCGGCCCGAGTGCGACATAAGATCCGAGATCTTGTGGAGCGTGGTATTCTTTCACCTGACCAAGCCGACTTAATCCGAGTGGGAGAGATAGTAAGGTTTTTCCGTACAAAATTGGGACGGCGGGTGATCCGCGCGGCGCAGCAGGATACATTGTGGCGCGAGATGCCGTTTACCGCCGGCTTTGCAGTAAGTGAACTGTATCCGGGATTGCTCAAATGTACGGATGAGAGTAAATGTACGGATGAGGGTGACGATCTCTTCATCGCTCAGAATACGCCTATCGTTACCGCTCAGAATACGTCTGTCGTTACGACGTCCCCCAAACAGGCGGATGAGCGGGCGCATGAGAGCAAAGTTCATGAGAGCAAACTTAATGAAGACGGAGTCTATAAACTGGACGTCGGCGACCGCGGCGAGCGTATAGAAAAAATCGGGAAACAGTATGAGGGTGAAATCATAGTGGTTCAGGGCGTAATCGATTGTTTACTCGTGAGCGATGACGGTATTACCTTGATAGACTATAAAACGGACAGGGTTTCGGCCGAGGACATTTCGGCCGTCATCGAGAAGTATCGTGTACAACTTCAACTTTACTCTCGAGCGGTAGAACGTATTCTTTGCCGGCCTGTGACCGAGAAATACCTCTATTTCTTCTCCCTGGGGCGCGAAATCGCCCTTGAGTGATCTTGCCGGCACTCTGCCAATCCTGAGGTGCCTCGGGAAGCGGCCATCTGCAAGCAAAGGCACCCTTGGCATGCACTAGCCCATACCTTGTCGGCAGCCGATTGAAGTCCGTCTCCCGACAAAAGTACCCTTGGCATCTAGACTCGATGTCCTAATAACGGGTAAGATTAACGTGGTTAAAATACAAGCCAATGAGCTTGATACCATTAAAAAACATGCGGAAGGCGGAAGGAGAAAAAGGTTTAGTGTAACAATATACATCAATAAATAGGCAAAGAGAGTTGTTCAGTCAGGGTTAAATAAAAACCAGCGCCTATTCGATGACACACTGATGGAGATACTGATGATCACGGGAGGTAGCTATTTTGTCACCCAAATACATTTACGGACCCACTTTCGAAGAAATGCTTCACCCCGAGAAGATAAAACCCGAAATCAGACAGCGGGCCCTTCGAGCCCTCAAAGAGGACATTCTCGACCCCGTCAACCTCTATAACATCACCTGGAAAGACGAAAACGGCAAGGTCCACTACATCGTCCTGCCCAAGGAACTCACCGGCGTGGACGCCAACATAATCGTCCTCTACGGCAGGCACTTCCCCACCGGAAGCCACAAGGTCGGGGCCACCTACTCCGTGGCCATGGAAAAACAGCTTGCCGGCGAGATCACGCCCGGCGAGGACACCCTCGTCTGGCCTTCCACGGGTAACTACGGCATCGGCGGCGCCTGGGTTGGGCCCCGCCTCGGCTACGATTCCCTGGTGATCCTCCCCATGCTCATGAGCGAGGAGAGGTTCAAGAAAATCGAGTCCTTCGGCGCGAGGTACATAAAGACTCCGGGTTGCGAGAGCAACGTCAAGGAGATATACGACAAGTGTAAGGAACTGAGAGCGGAAAACCCGAGGAACAAGATATTAAACCAGTTCGAGGTCATGGGGAACTACCGCTTTCACTACTACGTCACCGGCAATAGCGTCGTCGAGGTCGTGGAAGAACTAAAGAAGGAAGGCGTCGGCAACGGCAGGGTATCCGCCTTCGTCTCCGCCATGGGTTCCGCCGGCACCATCGCCGCAGGGGACCTCCTGAAGCAGAAGTTTTACGAGAGCAAGATAATCGGCCTCGAACCGATCCAGTGCCGGACCATCTACTCCAACGGCTACGGCGGTCACGACATCCAGGGCATCGGGGACAAACACGTGACCTGGATCCACAACGTCATGAACATGGACGCCATAATGTGCATCGACGACGTGGAATGCAAGGAGGGGCTCTGGCTACTGAGTGATCCCGAAGGTCAGGAGTACCTCGTCAAGGACGTAGGCATCCCCGAGGACAAGGTGCGCTTCATGTCCGATCTTTTCGGCATATCGTCCATCTGCAATATCTTAGGGGCCATCAAGACGGCCAAATACTACGGGTTCGGTCCGCGCGACAACATCGTGACAATCGCCACGGATTCCCTTGACCGTTACTACTCCGTCATGAAAGCGATGGAAGGGACCTACGGCAAGATGGACAGGGCAAAGGCCGCTTCGCTTTACCGGGGCGTGTTCCAGGGGGCCAAGCTCGACTTCATCGAGGAAGGCACCGTCCGCACCCGCGAGCGCTGGTTCAACCTCAAGTACTACACCTGGGTGGAACAGCAGGGCAAGACCGTCGAGGAACTGAACGCCCAGAAAAGCCAAGACTGGTGGATCGAGCAGCAGGCGCTTGTGCCCGAGTTTGACAAGAAGTTGAGGGCGGCGAGGGGAGATTGAGCGTAATCGCTTGGGACCAGAGCATATTGGGGTAGGCTGCTGTAAAAGACCCCGCGGAGGTCGGCAAGACTCCCCGGGGTTTTTTATCGGCTTTGCCGAACCGAACTGCCGAAGTGACCCAGCTCAAGAAGTGAAGCCATTCTCCTCTTTTGAGCCCTTCTCCTGTTTGGTCCTCGTCGGCGATCTCAAAGGTGTTTCACCCGGTTTTAGTTGACAGACTCCACCACACAGTAGCTGACCTTGACTGATGACGGGCTATCGTGTAGCATATAGTACGGACCACGAGAACGCGTGGTTTCGCTCTCGATGAGAGTCTTGCATAGAATTATAGATTTGGAATACAGATTTGCGTGGAGAGGTACCCAAGCGGCCAAAGGGGGCAGACTGTAAATCTGCTGGTGCGTGCCTTCGCTGGTTCAAATCCAGCCCTCTCCACCATGATCGCGGGGTGGAGCAGCTGGTAGCTCGTCGGGCTCATAACCCGGAGGTCGTAGGTTCAAATCCTACCCCCGCAACCAACCTTCGTCAACTAACTTCAAAGGTGCTCACATAGCTCAGGAGGTAGAGCGTCGCCTTGGTAAGGCGGAGGTCACCGGTTCGAGCCCGGTTGTGAGCTCCAGAGGAATTCGGGCGCCCCAAAGGTCTCCGGGGCGCCTTTAATGCTTCAGCGGAGAGGCTCGGTCGGCTCGTTGCCCGACCGTTGCCAAATAGAACCGACTCCAACACGCGAGCCACTATATCCCGAGAAGCGCCTACATGCCATCTACCTCGCTGTTGTTTTAGGCGTGAAGAACATGATAATTTGCCAAAGTTTTCGAGCCGATGTTCACCTACCTCGCTGTTGCTTTAGGCCTGAAGAACAGCAGGTAGACAATCTCGAGAATGCCTACCGTGTTGATGACCAGCAATGCGATATACCAAGCTTTCTGTCCGCCCCGTGCAGCGTGCCAAAGGGCTATTCCCTTCCAGATGACGCTCCAGACAATTAGGGTGCCTAAGAGCCAGGGATTCATGCCGAAGACGGTTGTGGGCATGACGGGAGCCTCCTTATTACCGGGATATATATAGTGATGCAATTCTAATGAGTAGTTCAATTTTGTAGTTCAATTTTAATGATATCACTTTCAAGGAGAGCAGTATGTAGCTCAAAGACAAAGCCACCCCCCGGCGGGGGACTTTTGTGTTTATGCTAGCAGTAAGGAAACGCATCGATGATAGTGAGGAAGCGCATCGATGATAAGGGCAAGGGTTGCAGGAATTTACTGGACGCCCTAGAAAATATTCCATCGCCGAGCCGGTAATAATAGGACTAATACGGTTTTGTGGTGATATATCCGACGAGAACTTACTGTGACTTATTTGACGACATTATCAGGACGAAAATAGAGATGTCTGGGTACAGGAGGTTTTTGAATGGCCAAGAAAAAATTCGAGCGCACCAAGCCCCACGTTAACGTCGGTACCATAGGTCACATCGACCACGGCAAGACGACGCTGACCGCCTCCATCACCAAGGTGCTCTCCCAGGCGGGTTATGCGAACTTCGTCCCCTTCGACCAGATCGACAAGGCCCCCGAGGAGAAGGCCAGGGGTATCACCATCGCCACCGCCCACGTGGAGTATGAGACCGAGAAGCGCCACTACGCCCACGTGGACTGCCCCGGCCACGCCGACTACATAAAGAACATGATAACCGGAGCCGCCCAGATGGACGGCGCCATCCTGGT
>DUSP01000060.1 GCA_012842575.1 Clostridia bacterium | reverse complement strand
GTGCGCTTGTTCATATTGTTCATCGGCAGGTCCTCGGCGCGAGGCCTTTCGAAGCGGGGTGAGGTATTAATCTTCGTACCTCCAAGACGAGCATCACCGGTCCTGCCGATGCGGGCAGCTACGGGTGAGGTACGAATCTTCGTACCTCCAAGACGCAGGTGAGGGAGATCCCATTTTCGCCATTCACCGCTTTCATATAGCCACGGCGGTACTACCCACACTATTTTCTTTAAGAAACCTTCTTCCGCCGCTTTCCTCAAGAAGTTTCCGCAGTGGACCAGCCAGGGGAAGGAATCGTAAAAATCCGAGTGGGCATCTACGTGAACCAGTGTTGCCAGATGGATGCCTTGGTTCCTCCAGACGAAATACGCTTGTTCGTGATCAGCGAAAACCGCTGCCCGACAATTCCTCCAATCCAAACCCGAACGCCTGAGCGCGCGCACGAAATCCTCCGGCGAGATCCAAGGATCCTGCCGGACGGTTGGATTGCCGGTGGTCCTGGGTCTGAAAATGAAATCGGCGTCGATGTCCAGGCAGACGGTCATTTTCGACCACGGCCTCGTCGGGGAATAGGTTCACGTGAAACCGCGCCGAACCGCACCGCGCCAAACCGCGTTGACGTCAGTCGACCACTGTTTCCGCATCGCGCGTATGAGCGGTTATGAGATAGACTGGCTCCTCGTGCAGGACTCGAACCTGCAACCCCCCGGTTAACAGCCGGGTGCTCTACCATTGAGCTAACGAGGAGCATGGCGACTATTGCGATATTCCGGTTACAGAACGGCTCTACACATCTTAATGTCCGTCCGCTGACGCTATTCTATAATAATGTTTGAGGATTTTCAAGCATTTGTATACTCCTATTGGCCGTGATGAAGTTGAGTTGTGAGGTGCGTGTACGATTACGCAGTACGGCGGGCAATTTGAGGTTCCCGGTAAGTGTTGGCGCAGTTTCTCACCCGTATTGTTGCCTCACCCTAGTTGCCAGTAGGTATGGCGGTTATATCACGGAAAAACTGTCGCGCCATGGGGTAATAATCAAAATAGTCACGCCAGGTTGCTTCCAGGAAAGCATAACGGGCAGGCTCATCGCGGCTAAAGAGCAGTTGGCCTTGGGTAATATGATACCGCAGAGGCAGGGGAGCATAGTTCAACACTTTAAGGTCTACAGGTAAACCTATCGGTAACTCGATATCCATTCCCTTCTCTAGTTCGTATTGCAATACCTCATTAGCTGACAGCCTTTCTCGATCAAGGTAGACACCCACATCGATGTCGCTAAAGGGCAACCCTTCACTAAAAGATCCATACAGGTAGGCAAACAGGACCTCTGCGTAATTTAATAGGTGAGCTACCAATAAACTTTTCTTTTCTTCCTTTTCTTGGGGGGTCAAAATGAGTTTTCTATCCTTCATATTTTTCGACCCTGTTTATGAATCTGGCGACCTCGGCCACATAATCCTCTAAATCTCTTACATCATGCTTAATGATGGTATACACTTGCTTATCGTCAACGTCGGCGTATTGATGCACCATGGTCACTTATGCGATCTCCTTACAAATTGGTCTTCGTCTATCGTGGCGGGCGACCACCCGGGGTAACTCCTTCGGAATTGCTCTCGGTAAACATAGGGTATGGTCACAGTCCGGCAGTTGACTGCCACGGCCGAAAACGCTCTTGCCATACCTATACATCATTACCATTTGAATCGTATAAATCCTACCACACCCCGATTTATGCCGCAATCGGCACGGCAAGACAAACTGGTATAGCGTATTGGGTACGGTTACTGGTTTAAGAGTCAATCAACTCGACCGCACGGACTCACAACCATCCGTTGAGCCAGTACTTCTCGAAGAACACCTTGGCCCAGTACGCCGGGACGGTGGGCCTGAGCATGACGACTCCCGGGGATGGCCGTCTGAAGTAGTGAATTGAGATGTAGTGGGCTCGACCGAACCCGGTGAACATTATTCAGGTACCCTTCCCTTTGTATCTAAAGGTGGGTTCTTGCCCGCGGATTAGGCGCGCTATGTTTCTCGCGACGACTTCGGCTTGGTAGTGGGCGAAGATGCCCGCCTTCGTCGCGGGCACGTCGGATACAGGGACTC
>DUSP01000075.1 GCA_012842575.1 Clostridia bacterium | reverse complement strand
CCGGGAGCGGGCTACCTCTTCAAAAATGGGGTTCACTTCGACGAGCTCGGCGCCATCCAGGACGTGCCTGGTGAATGCCAGACTGAAGAGCGGTTCGATGCCAGTAGAGGCTCCCGCCAGTATACTGATGGTGCCGGTCGGCGCGATGGTCGTTACAGTGGCGTTGCGGCGGCGCTTCCCATTCGGCTTATCGAAGATGCTACCTTTCCAGTTCGGGAACACGCCCCTGGCTTCGGCGAGGGCCACGGATGCTTCTTCCGCGACCCGATTTATGAATGACGCGACTTTGCGGGCGAGGTCTAAAGCTTCGTCGGTATCGTAGCGGATGCCCAGTCGGAGCAGCAAGTCCGCCCAGCCCATGACGCCCAATCCCACTTTCCGGTTGGCCCGTACCATCTTTTCAATTTCCGGGATGGGGTACTTATTCGCCTCCAATACGTTGTCCAAAGCGTGAATTGCGTCACGTACAACCTGTCCCAGGCGCTCGTAATCCACCTGGGGGATTTTCCCCGGGATGACGAAATTCCCCAAATTGATGCTTCCCAATGTGCAGGCTTCATGGGGCAACAGAGGTTGCTCGCCGCACGGATTGGTGCTCTCAATGGAACCCACGAGCGGGGTCGGGTTGTCGCGGTTGATGCGGTCGATGAAGACGACGCCCGGATCTCCGTTTCGCCACGCGTTCTCGCATATGAGTTGGAAGACCTCTCGTGCCTTGAGCCTGCCGGTTACTTCCTTGTTACGGGGATTGATCAAATCGTATTCGCGATCTTCCTCTAGGGCCTTCATGAATTCGTCTGTGATAGCCACCGATATGTTAAAGTTTGTGATTTCGTCACCCTTTGATTTGCAGGTTATGAATTCGAGTATGTCGGGATGGTCTACCCTCAGTATCCCCATGTTGGCTCCGCGCCGCGTACCACCTTGCTTGACGGCCTCGGTGGCCGCGTTGAACACCTTCATGAAGGAGACGGGGCCGCTGGCGACACCGCCCGTAGACCGAACGATGTCATTCTTGGGTCTCAGGCGGCTAAAGGAAAACCCGGTCCCGCCGCCCGATTGGTGGATTAAGGCTGCCTGCTTCAGCGCCTCGAAAATCATGCCCAAATCGTCCTCTACCGGAAGGACGAAGCAAGCTGAGAGCTGCTGAAGGTCGCGTCCTGCGTTCATCAAAGTGGGAGAGTTGAACATGAAGTCAGTGCTGGCCATTAGATCATAAAACCGCCTCTCCCAACCCATGATTTCCTGTTCGTATCTTGGGAAAAACCCGAGTACTTCCCCGAAGTCTATCTTCATATGGCCTTCTTGGAGAAGGCGGTCGTAGGCCATCCGCAGAGTGGAGAGATCTTGAGGAGTCACACCTGCCCTTTCAAGGGCGGCAAGAACAGATGGGTCTACCGGTTCCGATTGGGGTTTTTCGCTGCTCGATTGGGGCTTCTTGCCGTCCGATTGCGGCTTCTTGCCGCGACTTACGGGTTCCGGAGAGTAGACTTCGGGTATGAATAGAAGATCCATGAGTGCGAGGTTACGAGCCACCCTGTGGAACATTTGTTCGGGGGTCTCTGTAGGTTTACCGTGTTCGTCTTTGGCCAAATATCGTTTGTTGAGTACGGTTAGGGCGTTTTGCGAGAGGCGTAACTCGGTCATTTGTCGCTACCCTCCTTGGCTTTATCTACCGCTTTATCTACCGGACGTTCGCGAAGAAGCCTCTGTAGCTCTTGTGCGAATTCACCGAGATCTGTGAACTGCTTGTACACCGAAGCGAACCTTACGTACGCGACCTCATCGATTTCCTTTAGCCGAGCGATCACCTTCTCCCCGATTTCCCTGCTGGAAACCTCAGTCTTGAACTCGTTTCTGAGCTCCGCTTCGATTTGGCTCACGGTGGTATCAAGTAGGTCAACCGAAACCGGTCGCTTTTCGCAGGCCTTTATGAGCCCGTTCAGCACCTTGTTTCTGTCGAATTGCTCGCGCCTACCGTCTTTTTTTACGACGACCAGCGGCTGTTCCTCGACCCGCTCGTAAGTGGTAAATCGCCGTAGGCAATTGGGGCACTCCCTGCGCCTGCGTATGACGTTATCTTCCTCTCGTAGTCTCGAATCCATGACCTTGGTATCCGAGTGATGGCAAAATGGGCACTTCAACCTGTATCGCTCCTCGTAACGTCGATAGATGCGTTGGATTTCCAGTTAGGTAATCAGCAGGGCCTGTCCTATGGTGAGCCGATGGCAATCACGCAAAGGTTGGTCATGTAGGAGCTGGACAAACCAATTGTAGCCTCAAGATGTGGCATATGTCAATAGATATGACCCAAAATATTGAGGTACCACCCGTCTTCCCCTACTCCTCCTCCACCTGCCTTGCCTTCCTTTCCTTCACCAATTTTCCTGGTTATGGTACGGTGCGAGCAGACGGCGGGATGGTGATATGCTCTTCTCCTTGAACGGCATCCATTGGCAAGACACCCTGAAAACCCCTTGACTACGCTTTAGTGTCATTGTACTATTAAGTCAGGTTGAAAGTAGGCTACAGTTGTTATATGTGATTTATATCACACGGCGCCTATATCACGCTGGGCCCTGGTGCATCATCAGGGCCAACTTGAAGGCAGAGTACGTGAATGGGGTCACATTCACAAACCTCGGAATTATACGAAAACTCTTTCTCGCTTGACACTCCGATTGGAGGTAATCAATATGGGTTTTCTCACTCCACCAGAAATAGCGCGTTCCATGGTTGAGACGGCGAAGAAGAAGGCCTCGCTTTCCTTGTCAAACATGTTTGCTCTAGCGGTGTTGGCAGGGGCCTTTATAGCCTTTGGCGCAGAAGGGTCCACCATGGCCATCCATGACTTTCCCCTCGTGGGGCTCGGGAAATATGTGGCGGGCCTCATTTTCGGTACCGGCCTAATGATGGTGATCGTAGGCGGCGCTGAACTCTTTACGGGCAACTCCTTGATGACGACAGGCCTCCTTACCGGCGAAGTAACCGGGGGTCGTCTTCTGAGGAACTGGGTCATAGTGTACCTGGGTAACTTCGCGGGAGCGTTGATCGTCGCCTTCCTCATGAGTGGCAGCGGATTGTGGGGCACCACGGACGGACTGCTCGGACAAGTTGTCGTGAAGATAGCGCTGGGCAAGGTCGGTATGACCTGGTCACAAGCGTTTATCAGAGGCATCCTCTGCAACTGGCTCGTATGTATGGCGGTATGGCTTGCGGCCGCTTCGAAAGACGTCACCGGAAAGATCCTGGGAGTGTTCTTCCCGATTATGCTCTTCATCACAAGCGGCTTCGAACACTCCATCGCGAACATGTATTACATCCCAGCTGGCAATCTCGCGGCGAGAGACCCTGCCATTTCGGCGGCTTTCCCTGCATCAAAGATCGATTCTCTTACGTGGGGATCGCTCTTTGTCAAGAACCTTATCCCTGTAACCCTTGGAAACATCATCGGCGGCGCGCTATTCGTGGCGGGCTTCTACTGGTTCGCTTACCTCAGACAGCCGGTGGTGCCGAGCGTCAGGGTGGAAACGATAAAGAAAGCCCCGACTCAAATGGCCGCCGACTGAAGGCCGACCACCGTTTGATTGTCGTACCGAGGTCTGATCCGTTATCACGATTTAGGAAAGCGCATCCGACAAGAACGTAGGCGGACCTGAATATCGCACCGACGTCTGATTCGTTATCGCGTCCGCAATGATCTCTTACAGCATTGATCTACCGGCCGGCGGCTTGGCGTAAACCGTATTCGAGACTATCGGCGAGCGCTTGCCAGCTGGCCTCTATTATATTTTCGGAGACCCCGACCGTAGACCAGGTCTTTTCGCCGTTGCCGGTTTCAATAAGGACCCGTACCTTGGAATCCATACCTTTTGATCCTTCCAGCACCCTCACTTTATAGTCAAGAAGGTTGAAATCGTCGATGGCGGGATACACTTCGCGAAGCGACTT
>DUSP01000046.1 GCA_012842575.1 Clostridia bacterium | reverse complement strand
GTTGTGGCGTGGTCGCCCTTGCCAATCGGGCCGTCAAGGGCGAAGCGGGAAAAGAGACGCATGCGGCGAAGTGAAAAAAGAGGCGAACTGGGAAAAGAAAGGTAAATGGCAAAGAAAAGCTGTCCCGGCAGGGTAGTGGCCGCCATGAGCGGGGGAGTTGATAGCTCCGTGGCGGCCGCGCTATTAAAGGAACGCGGATACGAGGTGATCGGCGTCACCATCCTCATGAGACACCCCTGCGCTTCCGAGGAAGCAAAGAGAGGTGTTCGGGGTCCTACTTGTCCACATCCCGGTCAGAGAGACGCCAAGAAGGTATGCGACTCTTTGGGCATACCCCATCATTACGTGGACATGCGCGAACGGTTCGAGCGCTCCGTAGTGGATTATTTTCTTGACGAGTACTCGCGCGGCAGGACTCCAAACCCTTGTGTGATTTGCAACAGGGACATAAAGTTCGCCACCCTCTTAGATCTTGCCAAAAGCCTCGAAGCCGAGTTCGTAGCTACGGGTCATTATGCCCGTGTATCTTACGATGATGGGCGGCAAAGGTACGTTTTGAAGAAGGGGATCGACCCTTTGAAAGACCAAAGTTACGCATTATGTGGATTGGACCAGCGGCAACTGGGATCGGCGCTTTTCCCCCTCGGAACGATGACTAAGGAAAAGACGCGGAGTATCGCAAGGCGTTTGGGTTTGACGGTGGCCGAGAAACCGGAAAGTCAAGAAATCTGTTTCATCGAGGGCGACTACAGGGATTTTCTAGAGTCGGCCGCTCGGGCCGGTAGGCTCAAGATGAGGTCTGGCCTTTCTCCGGGACCCATCGAGGATACGGGGGGAAGGGTCTTGGGTACCCATAGGGGATTTGCCAGGTATACTGTAGGACAGCGCCGGGGCCTCGGGATCTCCTCTCCCCAACCCTTGTACGTTTTGGCCATAGACCCCTCAAGAAACGCGGTAATCGTGGGGCCCGAGAGAGATCTCTTGAGTCGGGGTCTGATAGCGGCGCAGGTTAACATGGTTTCGATCGAAGAGTTCAAGGATCCCACAGTTGTGGGCGTGAAGATCAGGTACCGTTCTCCGGAGGCACGGGCGGTGGTAAATCCGAGCGACCGTCAAGACGTGATCACGGTGCATTTCGATACTCCTCAGCGCGCGGTCACGCCAGGGCAGATAGCATGCTTGTATTCGGGAGACGAGGTTTTGGCTGGAGGCGTCATCGAACGCGCCCTATGAAAGTTTTACGTGTTTAGCGGGCAGAATAACATCTGTCAATCGAATACCTTCGCACGAGAGGAAAGTTCATTGTGGAAAGGGTATTCTGTCCCGTTTGTGGAGGGCGGCGAATCGGGAAGCTCGGCCAAAACCTTTACTACTGCTGGGATTGTGCCGTTGAATTCTCCCGGACAAAGAGAGGATGGCAGGCCTTCGAAGTTCAGGCCGACGGTAGCAGGTTGCCTCTGAAGAGAGATGAACTCGCAGGCAGCGTGTTGTTGACACTCGACTCGGACGGCGCGTCCGTACCGCTCGGATCCTAGGTTTGGACCGTACACCGCGATCCTGCGCGGAAGCTTACCAAGGGAGGGGTAGCCTTGTTCGGAAGGCGTACCGGTTTTCTAAACGGCTTTATGACCGGGGGTTTCATCGCCCTGGTGTTGGCGCTCTTACTGTTGCCGGATGCCGGACCCTTTAAGCGACGTGTACTCAAGCGCATGTTGATGAAGCGAGGCCGGGATTTAGGGCTTCTTGCGGGTAAAATGGTGTTTCAGGGGACCAGGAGCGCAATGAACGGTGCCAGGCGGGTGATCGCACGATCCTTGAAACACTAAGAGAAAACACTGAGGAACACTGGCGCTTACGAGGCTTCGGTTGGAGAGTTTCTTGAGAAAAATCCTCTGGATAGTCGCGGGGGTTTTCCTCGTCTGGTTCGCGATAAGGATAAGGGCGGTACTCCCACCGTTTCTTCTTGCGCTCGTGATAGCATACGTATTGGAACCCGCAGTATCCCTACTCGAAAAGAGGAATATCCCTCGCGTCCTCTCCATCGTGTTGATCTACGTTACTGTGGGCGCCCTCGTGTTCTTGCTCGGTACGTACGTTTTCTCTTCCCTCCTTTCTGAGTTAAGCGAATTAGTGGCGAAAATCCCCGAAGCCGCCCGCTCCATAGACAGAATTCTTGATAGGTGGGAGTCGCATTACGCTAAAGCCAACATCCCGCAAGGCGTACGGGACGCCCTCGATGACATAGTCCATAGGTATCAGTCAAGGCTCACCAGGACCATTGACAGGACGGTGACGGCGCTTCTCGGAATAGCAGGAAGCTTAGTTCCGTTACTCTTTTCACCGCTTTTGGCCTTCTATATATTGAAAGACCTCAGAGACATAAAATCGGCGGTATACAGAGTAATCCCCATCCGAAGTAAAGTTAAAGTGTGGAATGCCCTCGTCGAAATCGAACACATATGGTCTTCTTTCATAAGGGGTCAGCTCCTTGTGGCCGGCATAGTAGCGGCGCTTGCCAGCGTTACGTTATTTGTCCTTCACGTCCCGTATCCTTTGGTAGGAGGTATTGCGGCCGGGATTGGAGAATTCGTCCCCTATTTCGGGCCGGTGATTGGAGCGATTCCGGCAATACTATTCGGCCTTGCGCGGTCTCCGTTTACGGCTTTAAAGGTGGCGATCGGGTTTTTGATCATACAGCAGCTCGAGGCGAATTTCATAACGCCCAGAATTATAGGATCCAGGGTGGGGTTGCACCCGGTAGTGATCATATTCGCACTTATGGTGGGCGGGTATCTTTTTGGGTTCTGGGGTGTCTTGCTAGCCGCTCCTGTTGCGGGAATGCTCAAAGTGTTGATCGCTTCTATCATTGACTCCCTGAGCCCACCAAAGGACGGCGGTGACGGCCGAAATTAAACGGCCGAAATTAAAAAGCGACTTCCGCGGCGTGCTTGCCGCAGGGCATCCGAACGGCTGACTTCTTCGTCCTTTCGGCTTTCGCCGTATTCTAGGTATTCGCGACCTCGGTTGTGCCGGGGAAGCGCAAGCTCTAAGTAGGTAAAACCATAAGTAGGTAAAACCAAAGGGATAAAGGGTTTTCGTTGACTGTGGGACAGCAGGGGTAATATAATCCTCTCGACACTATGGTGCCATAAGGCCACAGCGCTTACGTCCTTATACCGATCCTTATGCCCAAAGGTTATGCCAAAGAGTAACGTAATGCTTCGACACCGCATTTGGTTTCTTTAACTTCCCCTGCGGGGAAATCCCCGGCCGAAGTGGCCCGAAACGGCGGGGATAAGAGGCAGGGGTGCGGTCTCTTGGAGGGGGGAAAATGGTTGCGATCTCATGACATACGGAGGAAGTTTCTCGACTTTTTTGCACAGAGGGGACATACCGTCGTCCCCAGTTCTTCGTTGATCCCGGAAGGAGACCCTACTCTACTGTTTACCAACGCCGGCATGGTCCAGTTCAAAAACGTGTTCCTCGGACTGGATGAGCGACCTTACAGACGAGCGGTTACAGCTCAAAAATGCGTAAGAGCGGGAGGAAAGCATAACGATCTCGAGAGCGTGGGAAAAACTGCGAGGCATCATACGTTCTTCGAGATGCTGGGAAACTTCTCTTTCGGGGACTATTTCAAGAAAGAAGCTATAGACTATTGTTGGCAGTTCCTCACGGAAGTGCTTGGCCTTGACCCTCGAAATCTATGGATAACGGTATTTCGCGAAGATGACGAAGCTTTCGAATTATGGCAGAAAGTCGCGGGCGTTTCGCCCGATCGGATCGTCAAACTCGGGGAAAAAGACAATTTCTGGTCCATGGGCGACACCGGACCATGTGGGCCTTGTAGCGAGGTAATAATCGATAGGGGAGAGGAACACCGTTGTTCGGCGCCCCGTTGCGCTATAGGGGAATGCGATTGCGACCGTTGGCTTGAGCTGTGGAACTTGGTATTCATGCAGTACTACAGGGACGAAAACGGCACCCTTTCTCGTTTACCTCGTCCCAGCATCGACACGGGGATGGGCCTTGAGAGGATAGCCTCCATAATGCAGGGAGTGTCGTCCAACTTCGAGACTGACCTCCTGAGACCGTTGATTACGTACACAGAGGAAT
>DUSP01000189.1 GCA_012842575.1 Clostridia bacterium | reverse complement strand
GCGGACGCTACCGCCGGAGAGGCTCCCTTAAACGAGGTCGACCTTGCCGTAAACGGTAACGACGTGATGAAGATCCTCGGCATTCCTCCCGGGCCGGAGGTGGGCGCGGTCTTGCGCGAACTACTGGAAATCGTATTGGATGACCCGTCGAAGAACCGGCGAGAATACCTGATCGACATCCTGCCCGGGCTCCACAGGAGTCTTACCCGTAATTCAAGGGCGTGAACCAAGTAAGATACCCCCCTATACCGGCGATGAAAAGGACGTCAACGCGCTTTTCACCGTCACGCCTTCTATCGCTCCCAGTTTACCGGTGAGGGCCCCGATTTCATCCGTGGACCCGTCTACGATCAGAGCTATCACCGATATGTCCTTTTCTCTATAAGGAATTCCCATACGTCCGACTATGTTATCGCCGTAAGCGCTGAGAATTGCGTTCACTTTGGCCGCAGTTTTCGTTCTGTCTTCCAGGACGATCCCTACGACACCGATACGACGTTCTTTGCCGGTTGCCATGGCGTGCCGACCTCCTCGGAGAGTATTGGTTCGCCACGATTTGAGCGACATAATGGACGTCGCGAAGATTACGTCGCGAACATTATCGAAGCGTCTGAATATACGCCTGAATATATAATAGACGATCGCCGAAGCGTCCGGATATGCGGCCGATCATACAGTCGATGATATATCTGACATACGGTCGATGATATAATGGTAACACATGCACATTCGAAAGGCAGTGATCCCGCGTGATCCCCTCCGGTAATCGGACAGCGACCTCCAACCCAAACGGCGGGCCCGGGCCTCGTCCCTGGCGAAAGTGCACCGCCGCCTCCGGCAATAAACAATACCACGTCGAAATCGCCCCGGGCGACCTAGGTGAATACGTGATAGTAGCCGGCGATCCCGGGCGCATATCGAAAATCGCCGCTCATTTCGAATCCCCTCAGGAAGTAACCGCCAACAGGGGTTTCGTAGCCTATTCCGGCACGCTCAATGGGGTGCGCGTCGGGGCGGTAGCCCACGGAATCGGTGGGCCTTCCATGGCAATAGTCGCCGAAGAGCTGGCGAGGTCAGGAGTACACACCATAATTAGGGCTGGAACCTGCGGAGGACTACAAGATGACGTAAAACCAGGGGACCTCGTGATAGCGACCGCCGCGGTCCGTCACGAAGGGCTTTCCCAAGCCTACGTCCCGCTGGAGATCCCTTTACTCGCGAGTTCCCAAGTGGTGGAAGCTTTGTCCGCCGCCTGCAGTGAAAGGGATCCCAAAATCACTTTCCATCTGGGTTTGGTAGAAAGCAAGGACTCTTTTTACGGTGAAGTCCACCCCGACAGCATGCCCCTGAGAGATAGACTGCTTCTGCGCTGGAACGTGATGCGGGAGGTGGGAGTCCTCGCCACGGAGATGGAGTGCGCCGCCCTGTTCGCCGTGGCGCTGGTTCGACGACTGAGGGCGGGAGCGGTTCTAAAGGTGTTGTCTGCCGTGGGCGCACACCCCGGATCACCCGAGGAAGCCCATCAACTCCCCAGAAACATGCCCCTTGACGATTTGATCGAGGCGGCAGTGGGGGCCTTGGCCAGGCTAATCGAACAGGTGCCCGGGAAGGAAACGGTCGCCCGCCGCAGAAGAAGGTAAGGGTGGCTTGGGTTAAAGCGATGCTCTGAGAGAGCCGTCGCATTCTTGAGAAAGAATCTACGGCATGAAGGAAGTCACGGCTTATGGGGGGCAATAGATGTTCCAGTTCGTCGCAGCAGTCCTGAGCTTTGTCCTCGTTTTGATCTTGATCAGGAGGAAAGTCGACCTCGGATTCGCTATGATGTTGGCGGCTTTTTTTCTAGGTGTCGCCTCCGGTCTCGGCCCCGCCAGACTGGTAAATACAGCCGTCTCTTCGGTACTATCCCTCGAGACGCTGAACCTTGCCCTCGTGCTCGTCCTCATTCTGCTCCTCGAGAACGTCATGGACAGGCTCGGCCTCCTTGACCGTATGGTATCGTCCCTCGGCGCCCTGGTAATGGATAGAAGGATCGTCATGGCCTCCCTTCCCGCTCTCATAGGGTTCTTGCCTTCCGCCGGAGGGGCGCTCTTTTCGGCTCCCATGGTAGAAAGTGCCGCGGGACCTGACGGAGAGCACCTGGTGCCTGAGAAAAAGGCTTTCATAAACTACTGGTATAGACACATATGGGAGTACACTCTCCCCATGTACCCTGCTGTCGTATTGAGCTCGCGCATCACAGAGTTGCCGCTGGGGCAGATCATGCGCGTTCACGGGCTCATCACCGCGGTCGCCATCCTAGCGGGCATTCCATTTGCCTTTGTCGGGCTAGACCGTCGCCCCTCAGGTACCGGTACCGTACCTTCAGATACAGGCAAAGAAGCGGTAGAACAGGTAAGTCTTGGTGAGGGGTTGAGGGGTACGGCACCCACAGATACCGATAAAGAAGGCAAAGAAGGCACCGGTCTTAAGCGAAATGCCGATTTGAAAGAAAACAGCCGCGTGCGACGCCTCGTGCTCAAGCAGTTTCTCGGGGGAGTTCTGCCCATCATAGCGGTCATATCCCTCGTCGTCGTGTTCAACCTCGAGATAACCCTCGCAGCAGCAATCGTCCTGATAAGCCTCATCCTCACCAACCTGAAATCGTGGGAAAAGATTAGAGGATTCCATCATAAGGCGTGGGCCCCTCGCCTTTTTACGCTCGTAATAGGGCTGATGCTCTTTAAGGGGATGATACAGGCGGCTGGAACCGCCGAGGCGCTTCCTGGGTTTTTCTCTTCCTTGGGGATACCGGCGTGGATATTACCCTTCTTAATTCCTTTTCCGGTGGGACTTTTGACCGGGTACAGTCCTGCGGTGGTGGCGATCAGCTTTCCTTTGATACTGCCGTTCTTGCCCTCGGGGTCCGGGGCGTTGGGCAGGGAGCTGCTGGCCTATGTCGCGGGGTTCACGGGCGTACTTCTCTCCCCGACGCATCTTTGCCTTTTACTGACGGCGGAATACTTTCGGGCTGACCTAGCCGCGGTCTACCGCTTACTTCTTTTGCCCGTCGGGATATTGATGGCCACCGCGTTCTTGTTGAGCTTTACACTCTAGCCCTTACGTTCTATACGCTCCAACCTTTACGTTCCTTTACGTCCTAGCTCTCTTACGCGAAGGGCTTGCCGGTCGTCGGCCGGACCTTGCTTTTCCCTTCACGCGCAACGGCAATGTGGTACCGCGCCTTACCCCTTTCCCTTTTTACCTCTCATCTCCCCTGTGCCCTCTAGGAGACCGAGCTTCCTTAGCTTCCTATAGAGCGTCGCCTGGCTTATACCAAGGGCCCTGGCGGCGCGGAGCTTCCCCTCGAGGGTGAGCCCATACCGACTCAGGTACTCGCTCAATACCTGTGCTTCCGTCATCCTCACTAAGGATTTCAAGGGTTGGTGGAGATCCTTTCCGACGGGCAGGTCTACCTTCAGATTGCGCAGACGCGGCGGTATGCTATCGATGGTTATTATGTCTTCGCTTTCCAGGTTTACGGCGTATTCTATCACGTTTTCGAGTTCGCGTACGTTACCGGGCCAGTCGTAATGATGAAAGAGTTCCCTGACGGTGGGCGAAACCCCCTTGATTTCCTTTCCCGCCAAGGCGCAGTGCCTGGCAGTGAAATGATTAACCAAAACGTCGATGTCTTCCTTTCTTTCCCTAAGAGGCGGAATGAATATGGGGATCACGTTCAATCGGAAGTAAAGGTCGGTGCGGAACTCGCCCTCTTGCATCATCCTTTCGAGATCCTTGTTGGTAGCCGCTATGACCCTTACGTCCACCGGAATGATCTTGTTACCGCCCACTCGCTCCACCTGTTTCCTCTGTAAGACATGGAGGAGCTTGACTTGTAGGTGAAGGGGAAGGTCGCCGATTTCGTCGAGGAATATCGTGCCGCCGTTGGCCAGCTCGAACTTCCCGGCCTTTCCTTCTTTCCTAGCCCCTGTGAAAGCGCCCCCTTCGTAACCGAATAGTTCGCTCTCAAGCAAGGTATCAGGAATGGCCCCGCAGTTTACGGTTATAAACGGACCTCCTCCGCGGGGGCTCGAATAATGGATTGCCCTGGCGAAGAATTCTTTACCGGTACCGCTCTCGCCCAGTAGGAGGATGGTGGCATTTCCACGGGCGACTTTTTGGGCCCTTGATTTCACTTCAATTATGGCTCTGGAGTTCCCCAGTATATCATCGAAAGTGCACGGTTGGTCATGGCTCGTCATATCGTAGATCAAGCGGCGAACGTCCGCGATATCGCGAATTGAAGCCACAACACCGGTGACCTTGCCGCCGGAAATGATGGGGCGGGCCGTCACGAAAAAGTGCAGAAGCCCTTGGCTGGACTGGTATATTTCCTCGCGTTCCACATAGCCCTTTTGGTTTTTCAGCACCTCGGTCATGGGCGTGCCGGGCAAGATGGATGATACGTGATGGCCGATGATCTTCTCCTTGGGAAGGCGAATGAGGGCTTCGGCCTGGCTATTACAGTGTGTTATAATCCCGTTTTCGTCGACGGCGAGTATCCCCTCGTGAATCGACTCCAAGACAGCCCTAAGCCGGCCCGCCATCTCGCTCTCGGAGACTTTGGAACTCAGAAGCGAAGCCATCCGCCTTACAAAGACGAGGAGCTGCTCTTTGTTCCTCAATAAAGCATGCCTCTGAACTTCGTCGAAGGCCACAAGCCCCATAACTCCGATAACCTGGCCGTCCAATTGAATGGGGGCACATACCTCAGCCGTTTCCTCAGTGGTACCTTCTCTAACCGATGGGTCATAGGTGGGATCGCTTCGGGGGTCTTCAACGATGTATTCCATTCCGGACGCCAGGACTCTGCCGTAGATAAAACCGGCAGCCTTGTCGCCCCTTTCTTCTTTTGACCCAATCCTGTCAAAATAGCGTCCGGTACCGGCTATGATGGTAAGGTCGTCGTCCACTATCTCCGCCTCTATACCGAGCGCGGATGCGAGTGCCTCTGCCACCTGTTGAGCGGTTTCCTTGATCGCTGAGAGGCGCGACATACGACCACCTTTCTCGCGCGGCGCCGGGCCAAATGATCTGCCATGTAGTGGGTGCGATATACAGCGGATGTGATATAAAACCGTTAATCGATTTCTTTCTTTGTAAAGAGATTTCCTTCAAAAACATGAGTTTACCGGTTGGGAAACAGAGTCGAGCGAGTTGATGCTCATTTTGTACCCGGTTTCAGGATGTTCATTTTGTGCCCGGTTTTAGAATCAGCAGAGCTCCCATTGTGATGAACATGGCCCCTGCGACAAGCCTTATATATCGCACCGGGACGATCCTCGTAACGGCGTCGCCAAAGGCCACTCCCAGGAACGATGTGAGGACAAGAGCGGAAGCCGCACCGATGAAGACCGGGATTACGGATTTGGACTGAGCCGCCATGATCATGGTCGTAAGTTGAGTTTTATCTCCGAGCTCGGCAAGGAATATGACTACGAATACGCTGGCGGCCACCCGCCAATCCATATGATGAAGCCCCCTAACAAGCAAGTGTGTAGTAACGTGCGAGGTATGTTCCGTTTGACTTCCATTATGTTAGGATAACCTAAACGGACTCGACTTGCAAAATAATCCTTCTATGTATCTTGTATCTTATGTGGGTTGACAGTGACGCCAGTTCAAGAGATAATTTGATCGTGAGCCGTTGGGATAAGATTCTGATAATTACTATATCTGCGCTGGCCCTAGCAGGGCTTTTATTAATGTATTCGGGGCCTATGATGCAAGCGCTGTCCGCTGGCCGAGCCGAGGTGGTGGTTCAGGTTCAGGGGAAGGAGGTACTCCGTGTCCCTTTGCACTCTCATGTATCCGGGTCACGGTATTACGAAATCTCTGTCCCGCGGGGTGTGGCCACCATTGAAATAAAGGACGGCCGGGTACGCGTGCTCAGGATGCCAAAGGAAGTATGCCCTCTTGGTATATGTGCCGATACCGGATGGATTTCGAATACGACCCAGTCCATCGTCTGCATGCCCAACGCCATGGTCGTCAAGATTGTCAGTGACGTCGCACCCGGCACGCGTTTGGTGGATGAAGGCGATGGTGCCTCGCGCGTTGAGGAAACGGCTGGCCCTAAAACCGCTGGCTCTGAAACTGCGGGCTCGGATGAACCCGTTGATGCGGTATCGTATTGAGTCTTTTCAAACGGGCTTAGGGAAGGAATTCAGGTGGCTTTACAGCGTCCAAGTGTAGCCACACGGCACTCATGATTATCGATTTAGGGAGGAATTCAGGTGGCTTTACAGCCGGAGGAAATTGCAAGGAGAGCCGAATCCGAACAGAACCGGCTTTCACAGCTTGCTCGGGAGTATTTGGAAAAGAGGGGCGTAACGGTGGTGGAAATAGCGGCCATCGTTTACGACTTACAAAAGCCCTATATACCAGAACTGACCCTAGAAGCATGTATAGAGTCGGTGTACAGGGTACTTGACAAAAGAGAAGTTCAAAACGCCATCTTCACAGGCGTCACCCTCGACAGACTGGCAGAGTGCGGACTCCTAGAGGAACCGCTGCAGACCTTCGTGTTTTCCGATGACGGTTTGTACGGGATCGACGAAGTCTTGGCCTTAAGCATCGTCAATATATACGGGTCAATTGGCTTCACGAACTTCGGATATCTCGACAAGGTGAAGCCGGGTGCCATCGGTCTTGCAAACGGCGGCGCCCCGGACTGTCCTTGGACTGCCTCCAAAAATGACGCCTCGGAACGTACGGTGCGCCCGACAAAGGAAGGGCGTCCTTCTCGGGACAAGAAACAGGTCAATACCTTCCTCGACGACATAATATCCGCCATCGCCGCCGCGGCGGCCGCCAGGATAGCACACCAATCACGGGATGGAAAACTCTCCTGTTGATCCCGCCGAACGAATCATATTCTCGTTTCCCCGGTTATATCTTTCAACGAGGGCATCTGTTCACCGGCCTCAGCCGCTTCTTGAAAAGCGCCATTTCGAAAAACGCCGTTCAGAAAGCCGTATATGGCCAGAGCCAAATGTCGTCACGTCACACAGTCTATGATAGGCCGCTTTTTGAAAGGGACCGCGAGAAAGCCGGGAAGATGCCGACCGTTTGTCAGTAAGCCATCATGAATGATGACCGGGAGGTGAGAATATGCGCCTTCGCTTGAGCGTGCGACTTCCGAGAAAACGGCATCGTTTATCAATACTCGCAGCTGCAGCCCTCGTCGCCATCGGTGCGTACTGGTATGGAGTCCCCGGAGTCTTGCCTCCGAGGGACGTTCCGGTTTTCGAACACATCACCGTGGCGGCCCGGGGCACCGAGATGCCCGTCTTTTATGTCAAAACCGACCGTAAAATGGTAGCTTTAACCTTCGACATAAGCTGGGGCACCAAGACGCCCGAACTGGTCTTACCGATCTTAAAACAGCATAATCAAAAAGCCACGTTCTTCCTTTCGGGGCCATGGGCGGCTAAGCACGAGAGGATTGTAAAGGCCATCGTCAACGACGGCCACGAAATAGCGAGCCACGGGCATGAGCACATAAACCTCAGCCAATGCGGAAAAGACAGGGTGACCGCCAACATATCCAGAGCGGACGAGATCTTAAGACGCGTTTCGGGTCAAAAGATGCGGTTTTTCCGTCCTCCGAACGGCGATTATGACGATGTGGTGGTAGGAGCTGCAAGAGACTTGGGTTATGAGACCATCATATGGTCGGTGGACAGTCTCGACTGGAAGAACCCCGGAGCGGATTACATGGTGAAAAGGGTTGTAGATCTAGCGTTCCCCGGAGCCATTCTCCTCTGCCATGCCAGTGACTCTTCAAAACAGATCCATCTTGCGCTACCGGGCATCTTACAAGGCCTAAAGACAAAGGGCTATGAAATCGTGACGTTAGGCGAGCTCTGGCGGGTGGGAACCCCGGGGAGAGATGACCCCAGGGGCAGGGCAAAACCCACGGAAGACTGACTGAACTATACATCCTTACTGAAGGACGGAAGGGGCTTACCGGTGGGTAGATTGAAACCACCGGTCCTCAGCCCTATCTTTTATTTCTTTCATCATGCCGCTTGTATGATGGCAGTGCACCCATCTTTCTTCTTCACCACCTCAAGAACGCGACCCGAATGCCGTTTGTATAATGCCAGTGCACCTGTACCGGGCTTTAGCCCTACTTTTTATTTCCTTCACATCATCTTCTCAATTTTCCTTACTTCCTTCGCAAAATTTTCTTTACAAAATCCGGTTAAGTTAAGCTCGTAAGGAGAGAGGCGACCTGCAAAGTCAAAGCCGTAGCCCGGTGTCCGCGGAAACGCTAAAATAACGTTAAAATAACGTCAAGATAAAACCACAGATGCCTAACATGCTTCGGGGGGTTAGCCATGGCACCTCAAAAGCATAACCTTTCCGCCAAGTCTACGTTCAAGATCGAAGGGATGACGTGCGCCGCCTGCGCGAGGCACGTGGAAAACTCCCTAAAAAAGATCCCCGGCGTCATATCGGCGTCGGTGAACATCGCCACCGAAAAAGCCTCCGTGGAATGGGATCCCGCCCGCATAAAGCCTCGGGAAATCGTTCAAGTAGTGGTGGATGCTGGGTACGGCGTAATGGGCGGTGAGACAGCCGTCGTTCCAGAAGGTCTTGAAAGTGAGGACGAGGACAGCCTAGAGGGTCCCAAACGTGAGGACGACGATGATCGGCGAGTCCGGCTTTCCGCAAAAAGAATGGTTTCGGCTTGGATTTTCACGGCCCCCCTCGTCATTCTCATGGTGCCCCACATGTTCTTCGGAATCATGTGGCCGCCGTCACACGTCTTTAACGTACTTCAAGTCATCCTTGCCGCGCCAGTCGTATTTTATGTGGGGCGACCAACGCTTATGGGCGCTGCGAGAGCCGTCCGTCACGGGACCACCAATATGGACGTACTCATCGCCCTAGGCACGCTGAGTGCCTTCATTACCGGGCTTGCCGGTTTCATTTGGCCGGTTGAGAATTACGCCGGGGTAGCCGCGATGATCACGGCGTTTCACCTGACGGGTCGTCACATCGAAACCAAAGCCAAGGGAAGGGCCTCGCAGGCCATTAAACGCCTTTTATCCCTCGAAGCGGAAACCGCAGTGATCCTGGAGGGCAATCAAGAGAAGGAAGTGCCCCTGGAGAAGGTAAAGGTGGGCGACATCATGGTGGTAAGACCGGGAGGCAAGATCCCCACGGATGGTATGGTAGTTGAGGGCGAGACGGCCGTCGATGAGTCCATGGCGACCGGGGAATCCATGCCCGTCCTTAAGGTACCGGGAAGCGAAGTCATAGGTTCCACCATAAATCAGTACGGGGTAATAAAGGTTAAGGCCACCAGGATAGGCTCGGACACCTTCCTCGCCCGGGTGATAAAACTGGTGGAAGAGGCCCAGGGGACAAAGGTGCCCATCCAGGAGTTTGCGGACAGGGTCACGTCCTATTTCGTTCCGGTTGTACTGGCCCTGGCGCTCGGCACCTTTCTGGTGTGGCTCTTGGCACCGGAAACCATGCGATCCATAGCGCGTTGGGGACATACGTTCCTCCCTTGGGTGAAACCCGACCTTTCCACGGTCACGTTGGCCGTTTTCGCTTCGGTGTCCGTACTGGTCATAGCCTGCCCCTGCGCATTGGGACTGGCAACTCCCACGGCACTAATGGTGGGAAGCGGTATGGGCGCCGAAAACGGGATCCTGATAAGAAGCGGTGAGGCCATCCAGACCCTGAGGGATCTTGACGTAATCGTGTTCGATAAGACCGGAACGATAACCAAAGGGAAACCCGAGGTAACCGACGTGATCCCCGCCCCCGGTGTAAGCACTGAAGACCTCCTCTTTGCCGCCGCATCGGCCGAGAAGGGTTCAGAACATCCAATAGGGCGCGCTATCGTCAGGGAAGCGGAACACAGGAACGTTCGCGTACAAGACGCAGAGTCCTTCGAGGCGCTGGCGGGTCGGGGCGTAAAGGCCATGATACAGGGTAGGGAGGTACTGGTGGGTTCGCAAAGGCTTTTTGAGGAACGGGGTCTTGAAATGGACCGCGACCTCCTCAGCCGAGCCGAAGAAGAGGGCAAGACCGTCATGATGGTGTCTTCGGGTGGTACCTTCATGGGCGTCATAGCGGTCGCAGACCCGATAAAGGAGGATTCCGCCTGGGCGATTCGGGAACTAAAGCGGATGGGGATAAAAACCGTCATGATAACCGGCGACAACAAGAAGACCGCAGAGGCGATCGCCAGGAAAGTGGGTATCGACCGGGTGCTGGCCGAAGTTCTTCCCGAGGGTAAGGTCGACGAAATAAGAAGGTTGCAAGAGGAGGAAGGAATGGTGGCAATGGTGGGCGATGGCATAAACGACGCCCCCGCCCTAACGCAAGCAAATGTGGGAATAGCAATCGGAACCGGGACTGACATCGCCATCGAGTCGTCCGACGTCACCTTGGTCCGGGGGAGCTTGAGCGAGGTCGTCACGGCGCTCAATCTATCCAAGGCCACTTTTGCGAAAATACGCCAGAACCTGTTCTGGGCCTTTTTCTACAACCTCATCGCCATACCCGTGGCCATGGCAGGTCTCCTCCATCCGGTCATCGCTGAAATCGCCATGGCCATAAGTTCGGTCACCGTAGTGACCAACGCCAACCTTTTGAGGCACAGGAGAATACGGCCTGACTTGAAATGGGTGGGCTCGCCGTAAGGTGGGCTCACCGTAATGAGACTGTAAAGCGGATTTAACGGGTTTACGCCCACATGGGCGGATGTATGGGGTACTTTGCCCTGGCTGTAAGATCGAAAACAGAGGCGATCTCACCGTAGTGAAAATGTGATGAAAATGTAAAGTGAAAAGAGGAGCAAAAAGGGGCCGGCATTTCTTTCCCACCCGCCCCTTTTGTATACCCGGATTCACGATTTCACGATTGGAACACGGATTCCTGAAAGATCTGCCTCAGCCGGTTTAACCCCATTTTCCCTTCCCTATATGACCCTGGATCTCGGCCTTTATCATTTGCTGTAAGAGGTAGGCCCTTTGCTCGGCTTCCTTGAAGATCTTTACGCACGTAGGATCGAGGTCGTCCGAGACGCCCCGTGCCGCCGCCTCTTTTACGTCTTCCAGGAGGG
>DUSP01000082.1 GCA_012842575.1 Clostridia bacterium | reverse complement strand
CGCATCAAGATCGGTACCGTCGCTTTATGTTTCAAATGTGGAGACGAAGAAAGCCAAACTTTCTTTTCGAGCTCCACCCTTATCCCCCCAATTCATAAAGCCTTAAGCCTTGGCGGCGACGGCGCTTTGAGCTTTGGCGCGTCTCTTTGCCATAATCTCGGACTTGGCGGTTCTAATCGCTTGGACCAAAGGCCGCCGTGCCGGGCAAACGTAAGCGCATGAGCCGCACTCAATGCAATCAAGCGCTCTGTACGCTTCTGCGTCTGCATAAAGGCCCCTTTCGGCGTACGCGCCCAAAAACAGCGGCAAAAGGTTCATCGGGCACACGTCCACGCAGCGGGCACACCTAACGCAGGGGAACGGACCGACCATGTCGATTTCGTTTTGGGCCATGACCAGTATTCCAGACGTACCTTTTATCACCGGGACGTCCAGAGACCACTGGGCTATTCCCATCATCGGTCCGCCCATTATCACTTTGCCCGGCGGTGAGGAAAAGCCGCCGACTTCTTCGATGATATCGGAAAACAGGGTGCCGATTCTGACTTCAAGGTTAGCGGGATTGGCTATCGCCGACCCCGTGACGGTGATAACCCTCTGGACCAACGGCATACCCGTAATGAAGGCGTCGGCCACGGCTATGGCGGTTCCCACATTGGAAACCATCGCCCCGACATCAAAGGGAAGACCGCCCGAGGGAACCTCGCGTCCCAGTACCGCTTTGATCAAATGCTTCTCAGATCCTTGAGGGTACTTTGACTCGAGGACCACAAGCTTTATGTTCGAATCACTTCCGATGGCCTTCTTCATCGCGTCAATGGCCTCGGGCTTGTTATCCTCTATACACACGTATCCCCTTTTGACGCCGGTAGCGTACATGAGCACCTTGAGTCCAAATATCGCCTCTCTTGGACGTTCTACCATCAAACGGTGATCAGAGGTAAGGTAAGGCTCGCACTCAGCGCCGTTCAAAATGTAGCTGTCGATCTTTTTGTCCTTCGGAGGCGAGATCTTGACAGAGGTGGGAAACGCCGCTCCTCCGAGTCCGACGATCCCCGCCTCGCGGATCACGCTTTTCACTTCCTCTGGGTCCATAGCGAACGGGTCGGGCTTTGGGGCAATAGTTTCCGCTACCTCATCGCCGCCGTCCGATTCAATGACCACCGACATGACCTTCTTGCCCAGCGCAGGATGCTGTAAGGGTTCGATCGAAGCGACCTTACCGGATATGCTGGCGTGGATAGGTGCAGAGACGAAGGCCGAAGAGTCCCCTATTTTCTGGCCGACCTTGACGACTTGTCCTTTTTCCACGAGCGGCTCGCACGGCGCCCCGGTATGTTGCGACAAGGGAATGACGACCCTTTGGGGGAGGCGAGTCTTCCGGATCGCCTTATCTTTCGAACCCGACTTGTAGTACGGAACGTGTACACCGCCGGGGAAAGTAAGATTCATGAAAGTCACCTACCAGTCAAGCCTGATGGTGTATAAAAACTATACAGTCGTCCAAGAAAAATACCTAAGTGGTATTCAACCTTCTATATCATCTTTCCTTCAGGTATTGTCACAACAATTCGCCAAAATCTCCGACTCTCAAGAGATCACGCGGGAAGGACGAAACGGAAACGATAGCACGTAAAACAAAGACGCGTAAAACAAAGACCAGTTTCCTTCCTACCTTCCCGGAACCAACAAACCCTATGATAGCATTTGGCCTGCTACGAGGCAACATCGATGCGGGGAAGTATAGCCGGACGGAAGGCCAGAATCGGTACTGGCTTTTTCGGTGTCAACATGGGGCGCACGAGAATAATATGTCTCATAGTACCGGCATATTGACCTGTTCATGGTTACAGGTCAGTGTGGCATCTCAGAGATGTAACAAAAGAAAGGAGTTAGACCTATGTCAGAACTTGAGGGAAATCCCATTTCCCCTGTTGAGACAGAGGAATTCCCCTTACCAATACCAGAGCGAGGTAAGCTCACGGAGTTCCGGTTTGATGAGCCCCTGTCGGCCCCTACAGGGCCCCCGGTAGGACTTCTAAGCACCACTTTAGCCACCGCTTTCATCTTAGCGGACGATCCCGGAGATCGCATTTGGATCAATGCGACTTTGGATTGGCGAGCCACGTTCACTACGGTCGGAATCGCATACGTCACCTTCCAGCTGCTCCGGAACGAAGAGGTCATCTACTCCGCCGTACAGAGTGTGTTCAATCCGGTGGCACCGACACCGCCTGCCACCGCCGTAGTGACGAATGTCCTCCGGATGCAGTACGTAGATACTCCGCTAGCCGGCGCGGCAAAGGCGGAGATAGTCCCCGTAGTGTATAGCCTTCTCGCGACCACGACATTCCCGAACATATCAACCGTGGGCCCGATAACCTTGTCAGTGGCCGAAATCGAGCCCAACACCCTACCATAGGCAGTAGACAACGTAACGTCAAAGCGTGCGTACGAGGGTACGCGAGAGGCCTTTTGCGAGAGACCTTTATCTTTATTGAGGAAACTCCAGAGAACCAAGAAAAGGAGCGTGCAACATGAGCGAAAACCCCAAACCCTTGGATGACGCGACTCCACAGGAGGCAAAGAGTATGGAGGTATTGCCAGTGGAGTCGGGGAAGTTCACGCAGTTCGTGGTGGATGAACCTGCTTCATTTGTGGGAGGAATAGCGCCGATAGCTTTGCCGACGCCGCCGTCCTTCGTCACACTGGCCACGGTATCATTGAGGATCGACGATATGACGGATCGCGTTTGGCTCAACGCCACAGTGGGCTGGTATGTGGACTTCACCGCTCCCGGTACCGTCCAGGCGCGTTTCCGCCTCCTCCGGGGGACCACGGTGATATATGAGACCCAGCAAGTGACATCCTCGACGTCAACGGTTCCAGCGCCTCCGCCCCCCACCACGGTGCACAGCGTCGCGCATCTCGAGCACATCGATACGACTCCGATTACTACTCCTCTGCCCATGATTGTCACGTACGTGCTCGAAGCCCAAGCCGATGTAGCGGGAGCGTTCACCGGAGGTCCCATCACCTTAAGTGCGGCGGAGATCGAGCGGAACGTGATAGCCTAGAAAATGTCGAAGGAGGGATTTGTGAGTATGAATGAGGAAGCGGCGGGTGTAGAAGGAGTAGTACGCTTCCCTCCAAAAAGAGGGATTTTCACCGAATTTCAATATAACGAGCCGGGCACCACTTTTTCCATTACGGGGAACCCCGTCGTCTTGGCAGCTACCGTGGTTTTGGTAAACGACCTCACGGATCGGGTCTGGCTGAATGGTACGGTCGACTGGCAATTCAGGTTTTCTACTTCAGGACTGGCGAGCGTGCTGTTTGAGATCCTGCGAGAAAACACCGTGATCTACTCGGCGAGACAGACCATTCCGCTCACCGCCTCGAGTTTCCCGACCAGTCTCTACGGGCACGTCCACTTACAGCATGTGGATACGGCACCGATCACAACACCTGGCGTCACGCCGGTCTTATACACCCTGAGGGCGACATTGCTCCAAGGAGTAGGTGCCGCATTCACCCAAAACCAGCCCGTCTTGACCGCAGCCGAAATCGAAAGGAACCTACTATAAGACCACCGCATTTAAGGGAAGGCGGCAGGGGACAGTAAGCCCCGGCCGCCGCTTTCCCACGTCGAATTGCTCGATTGAAGACTCCTTCCTTCAGTAATCCGGTCTTTGGTAATCCGGAACGATCTCCTTGAGTACAGACCTTATCAAGACTGAATTGTCTCTAGAATTGCCCCTCTTTACGTTTGGCTCTAATTCAGTAACGCTTGAGGCCGCCGCTTCGGAAAAAGCGGCTTCGAGCGCGGCAAGTCCCTGTGTCACCTTCTGTCTGTCGGGCAGGGGATTTCGTACCATCATTATACGGCTGTGCCGAGTGGCGATCATGTCCTCGGCAGGAGTGAAGATCTCTTCCAATAACTTCTCGCCGGGCCTCGGGCCGATAAACTCGATCGCTATATCCTTTTCGGGTTCAAGCCCCGAGAGCTCTATCATCTGCCTTGCAAGGTCGAGTATTCGCACCGGCTCCCCCATATCGAGGACGAACAGCTCCCCGCCCTTGCCGATAGCGGCCGCTTGGATCACCAACTGTGAAGCCTCTGAAATCGTCATGAAATACCGCCGCATATCGGGATGGGTCACGGTTACCGGTCCACCCCTGGCTATTTGTTCCTTGAACAGCGGAACAACGCTCCCCCGGCTCCCTATGACATTCCCAAATCGGACAGCCATATACCTCGTGCGCCTAAAATCGGGACCGACTTTGTCGGGTAATTGCCGTCTGGGCTGCGCCGAACCGTCGTCGGCATTCACCGAGACCAAGTCCCCGACCGCAAATTCACCCGCACAACCGTTCATCGAAAGGGTGAGGATCTCCGCGATCCTCTTGGTGGCACCCATGATACTAGTCGGTCTTACAGCCTTATCGGTGGAAATTAAGACGAATCTTTCGACATCGAACTGCGAACACGCCTGAAGGACGTTCCTTGTGCCGAAAACGTTTGTCTTCACGGCCTCTTCGGGGTTTTCCTCCATTAACGGCACGTGCTTATGAGCAGCCGCGTGAAACACCACGGCAGGTTTGAACCTGGAGAATATCTCCGCAATCCGGGCCCGATCCCTTATGTCGGCAATGGCTTGTACGAATTCAAGGTTTGGAAAGCGGTACGAAAGCTCCTGAGACAATTCGAAAATGGGGTTTTCAGCATGGTCGAGCAGTACGAGTAATTCGGGATCAAACCTCGCAATCTGGCGACAGAGTTCGGAGCCTATAGAACCACCCGCGCCGGTCACGAGAACCCGTTTGCCTCTCAAATAATCGGCGATTTCCTCCAAGTCAAGACTCACAGGCTCCCTTCCGAGGAGGTCCTCGATGCGCACCTCACGTATCTGGTTCACCGAGACGCGCCCTTCGATGAGCTCGTATATGCCGGGAAGCGTCTTAACCGGAATTCTTACGTGGCCTTCTTCCATTACCTTCATAAGACGCCGTAAGGCGATGCGGCCCGCGGAAGGCATGGCGAAAATGATCTCGTCTACACTCCTATCGGCCACGACTCCAGGGATGCTCTCCATAGGGCCGAGCACCGGTACCCCATGGATTCTCATTCCGTGCTTCTTGGGGTCATCGTCGATGAAACCCACCGGTCTATAGCCGATCTCGGGGTTATTCCTCATCTCTTTGACGACCATCTCTCCGGCATCCCCCGCACCCACGAGTAACGCCCTCTTCGGCTGTTTTGGGCCAACCTCAGAGCCTCTGCCGTGTTTACCATGTCGGCGGCTTTCATAGGCGTAGACTCCATTTGCGGCTCCTGACTGCCGGATGTGTTTCATAAGCCTGCTTCTCATTCTAAAAGCACCGAGGAGCAAAAGGAGCACGAGTCCCGAGAGGATCATCACGCTCCGCGGAAACCCCGGCCACAGAAATCTGTAAAAGAAGAAAGCGAATACCGCCGTTGCCGAAAGCACTGACCTCATTACGATGATGAGTTCGCCGACGCTTGCATACTCCCACAAGTTCCTATAAAGACCCGAAAGATAAAAGGCTAACAAGCCCACAAGCGTGTAAGGAACGGCCACCTGGCGGTACCTGGCGGCAAGGTCGAGAACGGCTTCAAACCTCCAGTCAAAGCGGATATAAAGGGCTAGGAAGACCGAGAGATTTAGTATGAACGCATCGCATATGAGGAGGCCAATTGACCCGACTACGGCCCTATACGTCCATTTCGGTCCGGAAGACAAAAGCCAACCCTCCAATTGAAACGTACGCTTGATCTGACCCCGTAGGCCACCACAAACCCATGGGGGATCCGTCCGACAACCCTGAGGCGGAGCTTCTTCGGCACAATCAGCAGGATTCACGTCTGCCTTCTTTAACTTCTACTGACAGGCATGGGTTCCCTCCTTTGGAAAAACGTATCTGTTAGAACTGTCTTTTCAAACACCCAGAGGAATCGGGTTTTACCAGGCCAACTTCAATAAAAACCGTTTTTCCCATTCTCACACCGGATACTCTCACTGGACATGCGGAGGAGATGCTCGTGGAGACGACTATTCGTTTCAGGCTTGGCGTCATGGACTGGTCCGTAGTGTTTGTATACTTCGCGGTAATGACGATTGTGGGGTTATATATAAGACAGCGCCAGAAGGCACAATGCTTCGATGAATACTACCTCGCCTCGCGCCGCCTCGGAGTACCGATCCTGGTGGCGACGTTCGTCTCCACTTTTTACGGCCTCGGAAGCATCTTCGGTACGGCGGAGGTGGGCTTTTCCCAGGGGATGAGCGCCTTTTTTGCGCTATCGCTTCCCTACACTTTGATGTACATCTTGATGGCTCTCATGGCGCCGAGGTTTCGGGAGCTTTCCCCCAGGACTATCTCCGATATAATCGGCGAAGCTTACGGGCGCTTTCCTTCAGTCATCACCGCCATATGTTCCTTCATCTACTCGACCAATACCATGGAATTGCTCGGGGCGGGCTTTGTGTTCTCCCTGGCCTTCTCCGCTCCGCTTTGGGTCGGAGTCCTGGCCGCCACTTTAGTCTCCGTGGGATATACATACGCCGGTGGGTTATGGGCCGATTGTGCCACCGACTTGATCCAGTTTTTCCTGATGAGCATAAGTCTCGGGCTTCTACTGTTCATCTCATGGAACGCCTTAGGGGGTTTTGCTAACGTCTATGCTGGGCTTAGAGCGTATACCGGAACCGATCCATGGTTTTACTTTCATCCGCTCGGAGGCTATCTCACGCCGGGCCTAATTGTCGCCTACAGCCTGACCTCTTTGGCCGTGCTATGCGAACCCAGTTTCTTTCAGCGCATCTTCGCGTCGAAAAGCTCGCGACAAGCGAGAACTGCTCTACTCATCGCGACGCCCATATGGGCGTCGACGGATTGGGCTTGTGCGATCTTGGGTCTTTTAGCCGCCTCGGCGGTCGGTCTTGGTCTTATCCCCCAACCCCGTGGCGACCAGGCGCTGCTCGCCTTGATATCGGCATATGCCCCTCCGGGTATCATGGGGGTATTCCTTGCGGGTCTCCTCGCCACCGCCATGTCGACAGCAGACTCCTATTATTTGATTTCCGCCGGCAATCTGGCCTATGACATATACCGCCCGCTATTTGCACCCTCCGCAACAGATCGAGAACTACTTGGGCTGGCACGCTCCGGCGTCCTGATCTCCGCCGCGCTTTCCTTCGCCTTGGCCTTCGTTTTCGAGAAGATAATGGGCGTATGGGTTTTCCAGGCCAGCATCATGATCAATACCGTGCTGATCCCGCTTTATGCGGCGGTTCTCTTCCGTAGGTCCGGGAAACCCTTCTTCTCCCCGCTGGCTGGCGTTTTCTCTACGGCGGTAGGTTTGTTCGGAACCGTAGTCTATTACGTATTGGTAACCGCATTTGGTGGCCCCTCGGAAGAATGGGGTACCGTGATCTGGAACGTGAGCTTGGGTGGCAAAACGTACGCTCTCTGGCAGGAGTACGGCATATTTCTAATACCACCGTTTGTTCTCGTGGCTTATGTGGCGGGTGCATGTTTGGACAAAAGAGGCCGAAGGGAGATCTCTCGACCCAGAGGATTGAGAGGAGTTAGGGTGTGAAGAAGCGAAAATATCACTTGGACGGTCGAGTGATTGAGAGGTCAAGAGGTTTACCGCCAGATCACATCCTACACAAGAAAGGAGATCGTACCATGGACTTGTTGATTAAGGGCGGAACTGTCGTTACGGCTCAAGAAATGGTACGTGCGGACGTAGGGATTGAAGGCGGTAAGGTTGTGGAGGTGGCCTCGCACATCGATGCGACCGCCGCCAAAAAGGTGGTGGACGCTTCCGGAAAGTACGTGATGCCGGGAGCCATCGACGCGCACACCCACTTCAAGATGCCTTTTATGGGGGCGTACACAACCGACGACTTCCTGACAGGCACGAGGTCGGCGGCGGCTGGCGGAGTTACATGTATCATCGACTTCGCTCTGCAATCGAAAGGCGGGTCCCTCAAACAGGCCCTCGAAACGTGGAAGGGAATGGCAGAAGGCAATGCCATAATAGACTACGCCTTCCACATAGCGATCACGGACTGCACGCCCTCCATACTCGATGAAATCAAAGATATGGTCCAAGAAGGTGTAACCAGCTTCAAGTTCTTCATGGCCTACAAGGGCTCATTGATGGTGGACGACGCGGCCCTCTTTGAATCCCTCCGCGTCACGAGTGAGTGCGGTGCCCTTGGGGCGGTTCATGCGGAAAATGGGTTCATCATCGATGTCTTGCAAAAAGAAGCGGTGGCCCGCGGAAACGTGGCACCCAAATATCACGCTTTGACTAGGCCGCCCGAGGCAGAAGGCGAGGCCACAAGAAGAGCGATTTCTCTGGCGAAAATGGCGGGAGCGCCTCTTTTGGTAGTTCACGTGTCTGCCAAAGAGGCAGTTCGTGCCATAGAAGAAGCCAGAATGGCCGGGCAAATCGTTTACGGCGAGACGTGCCCGCAATACCTCGGCATAATTGATGCCAGCAATTACGAAGAACCTGACTTCGGCGGTGCAAAATACGTCTGTTCTCCGCCCCTCCGGACCAAAGACCATCCGCCCGTCCTTTGGGACGCGCTTCGTTTCGGCTTCCTCCAAGAAGTTTCTTCAGACCATTGTTCATTTGACTTCAACGGCCAAAAACGCCTCGGGAAAGATGACTTCCGCGCGATTCCCAATGGATGCCCCGGAGTAGAAACCACCTTAGGCGTCCTCCACAACGAGGGCGTCAATAAAGGCAGGATCTCCCTGAATCAGCTGGTGGCCCTCGTCTCCACCAACTCCGCCAAGATTTATGGCCTTTACCCGCAAAAAGGCACGATCGCCGTGGGCTCCGACGCTGACATAGTAATCTTCGACCCCGACAAGGAGCTCGTGGTATCCCAGAAGATCATGCATCACGCGGTGGACTACACGCCGTTTGAGGGGTATTCCGTCAAGGGTTGGCCGGTCATGACCATATCCCGCGGCGAGATAATCTACGAAGACGGAGAGGTTAAGGGCGCACCGGGAAGAGGGAAATTCGTACCCAGGAAACCCATCAATACAAAACTGCTTCTCGCTTAGTCGAGAACATAGCCGAGAATTAGAAAAGAGTTCTCGAGTTCGATCATACCTCCTTGCCTTTTTTAGGGCAGGGAGGTATGATGTTTCCATGAGCACATTTCTGTGCACACGCATACCCCCGCGCCTGCTCTCACAAATCCAGTCAAAGGAATGAGGCCTTATCGACTTGATACGTGTGGGTGACAAAGTAATAGATAAACAAAAGATTTATAGGGCCGTGGACCGGCTATTGGAGTACCGGGCTTCCGGATTGTCGCAGCAAGAGGTAGCGACCCAAATCGGGGTGGATCGCGCCTTCGTCTCCAAACTAGAGAGCATGGGTGAAGTCCGGAGGGGTAAACGAATCGCCCTCATAGGGTTTCCTATCAAGAACAAGGACGAAATCGCCCAAGTCGCGTCCTCTTTGGGCGTAGACCTGGTGATTTTAATGACAGACGCCGAAAGGTGGCAATACGTCAGGGAAAAAAGCGGCGAGGTGCTCATCAACGAACTGATGAGGCTCATGAGTGCCGTTAAGCGGTTTGACGTCGTGATCTTCATCGGATCGGACATGCGGCTACGCCTCGTAGAAGCCATCCTAGGTTCAAAGGTTGTCGGCGTGGAGATAGGCACTTCTCCCATTACGGAAGATAAATACGTGGATCCGGAGTTGATAAGGGAAACGATCTCTCAGCTAAAAGTAAAGGATGGGCACAAGATCGACCAAACGTAAGACCAAAAGGTCGTAGCCTCGTTCGAAGTTACTCGCAGTCGCTTGGTAAAACCGTTAAGAACCGCTGTCGACACATACGTTGGAGGCTGCCATTGAGGCCCACTATACAGAGCAGCCACGAGGCAGGGAGCGAACATATGAAAAGGGTAGTCAGTATCAGTCTTGGATCGTCCGCGAGGGACCATTCCGCCCGCGTAACCATTTTGGGGGAAGAATTTCTCATCGAGAGAATCGGTACAGATGGGGATATGAATAAAGCCATCCGGATGATTCGCGACCTAGACGGAAAGGTCGACGCATTCGGCATGGGAGGTATCGACCTCTACATATGGTGTAAAAACCGTCGCTGGGCGTTCCGTGATGCCAAGAAGATCGCCCAGGCAGCCAAAAAGACCCCCATAGTGGATGGATCGGGCCTGAAAAACACCCTCGAGCGCAGGGTAGTGCAGTATATCGTCGACCATAACGTGGTACCCCTGAAGGGTCGGAACGTATTGTTGGTGTCGGGAGTAGATCGTTTTGGCATGGCCGAATCCCTGGAGGCGGCTGGCTCAAACCTCATCATCGGGGATCTCATATTCGCCCTCAAGATCCCCATCCCAATGAGGTCCATCCGCACACTGGACATTGTAGCCCGCATCTTCGCGCCCATGGTGGTGCAGTTACCGTTTAAGATGCTTTATCCCACAGGTGAGAAACAAAACGACACGACTCCGAAATACAAGAAGTACTACGATTGGGCAGACTTAGTGGCAGGAGACTATCACTTTATCAGGAGATATATGCCGCCGAGGATGGACGGGAAGGCCGTTCTCACTAACACCGTCACAGAGTCTGACGTACGAGATCTCAAGGCCCGGGGCGTACATACCTTAATAACCACTACGCCCGAAATAAACGGGAGGTCCTTCGGCACCAATGTCATGGAAGGGATACTCGTGGCGTTGGCGGGTAAACCTCCCGAAGAAATCCGGCCTCAAGATTACTTGGAACTCCTCGATAGAATCGGTTTCG
>DUSP01000059.1 GCA_012842575.1 Clostridia bacterium | reverse complement strand
AGCCCCTTCGCAGAACTGACTTAACTGCCGTAGATGCCCGACATCTGAACACTCCCTGAAAAGGCGCCCAAAGTCGTTACCGTCACCGTAAATAACCGCGATCTCGTCCCGGTTGTCGGCAATGTCTTCGATCTCTTTCGCTTGGCTAAGTGCCCTAGGCTGGATGCCATAAGCGTGACAAAACTCGTCGTAGGCCGCGTCGATAGACCAGCATGCACGAGATTGACCGATAGCCTGCTTCCGGAAACATGAAGTACATAATGCCCGCTTATCGTCCTTATACTGCCAGATTCGGTAGGCGGGACGGACACCACAGGAATGACATGTCATTTCTTGGGCACCAGCTGAAGGCATTGCCTCGGGCTCAATTTTCTTCCAGAAACCGTCTCCAGCCAGGAAACTGGGTTCCCCTTTCGTGGCTTCCCAAGCAGGCACTAAAACGCTACGGCGCTCCTGGATCTCTCGATCAGTCTGATCCTGCCATTGTCGGAAGTTAGCCACTAGATCGTCGACGCCGCATGTTAAAGCCACTCCTACCGCCCGGGCCGTAAGACATACCTCGCGGTGAATTCGCTCTATTTCAGAAGCGATATCTTTTCCCCGACCCCGCGGAACTATAGCAAGGAGGTGCCCACCCCCTGCGAATACGATGCCCTCTGGTGTCAGACCTTTTTCTTCGAATAGCCGGAAATATCTACGGGTATTGATATCGTCCAGCAACATGCTTGCACCTCGGATTTCGCCGATCCGATTCGTCTCCAAATAATACTCCTTGATCTTGAATGCTCCGCCTTGAACCAGGTCCACTCGCGTGTTGCCAAGGATACGCAGGTCAGCCGGCAAATCTTCCATGTCCTCGTTGTAACCTGCTAGGGCACTGGCAACGGTGAAAATGCCAGTTTTATCGGAAGGAGGTGATGGTAACCAACTAGGTCGCTCGCATAAATAGGCATCGCCACCATCGAGGAGGCTTGAGATTCTCAGCGGTAACCATTCGTTCGGTGCGACCCTACCCTCACAGATCGCAAAGAGAAGGCCCGTTCGTAGCAGAAGAAAATCCGCCAGCCGCCAGCAAGGACGGTCTTCTCCTCGCAGCCAGCCAGGTTTCATAGTGCGTTGGCGGCTTCGCACGGGACCCGGCGGGCAAGGAAGATCGGGCCAGAAGCAAGCTAACCCCAACTGATCGGATGGCATACTGGATTCCATGAACCCTGCCTGTTTCTGAAGTCGGGTGAGGAGTGCCCGGCGGCTTTGTGGATCCCGCTTGCGCAAGAAATCGTGAAGGAGACCCACCGACAAAGGTGTTCCAAGCAGCCAACGTGCCAAGGCTAGCCCCGCCTCATTAATCTGGGCCGCTTGTTCCACATCAAGGTAATAGGCCGTCTTCGTAACAGGGTGAGTCCAGGCCACGGCATTGGAGGGTAGATGCGTTAAGGTCTCAGGTCGCCGATTGAGATCCTCGACATGCGTGTCCCATTTGACGAACGCCAACTCCCTAATCACCCCTTTGCTTGAACCTACTTCTAAACATGGGGATGCCCCATCTCTCACGCTACCGCATTTTGAATCAGTCTTCTAATTGTAACCTCACTGCATGATGCCTGTTGTAGGATACCGGCTACTTGATCGCCCGCTAGGCGCAGACCGAGTTCTTTGAATTCCGTTAACTCCTATCACGGCTTCCCTCTTCATCTTTAGGTCCCGGCCGGTACACAACAGCCATAGCCTTGTGAATTCTTGGACCCAAGCCCGGCGTCAAGAGCCATCTGTAGTAAATCCGGATCCCCGGTCAGCTCATACTGTCCCATCCATCCTTTTATAATGGTTTCCTTATAACGGGTGACTTTAAGGTCCTGATCGACAACGGACCACGGACGAATACTAAAGTCGTCCGTAACTGCTGGGCGGCCGTAAACGAGTAGATGTTTCTTGGCTAAATTGGTGCCCACTAATTCGACAAAACGCGGTTCAAAGGGTGAATAGTAGTGAGTGTATCGTCTACCTGATGCATCCGTACTATCGAAAGTACTGTACACGACAAGTGGGGATAGCATACGTACTCGCAGCGATCTTCCTGTCACTTTCGGTATAGCAGTCGCCATTTCTTGCACTGTGAGTCGGGCGTTACCAATACGAACCTGTCCCTGCCGGAGGAAGGACGTACCTAGCTCCTGTAGTATGAACGGAATTGGAGAACAGATAGTTACGTGAAGGGGCGGGGTTAATATCAAACTGGCCGAATCACGGTCGTAACGCGCCGCCGCCCCCATCAGGCGTGAAAAGGTAAATAATTTAAAACGCCTCTTCTGCAACGGAAAGCCATGGTCGTGCAGGTAGGTGCGAAGTGCAGGGTTCTCCATTTGCTGGTAGATCAATCCCTGTACAAGGGGAGCGTAATGAACTGGCACCACCACCGGCTTGGAAGCATTGAAGAAAATGGTAAGCTGCAGGGTGACCTCATTCCTTTCAATTAGTTTTAAAGGGAGAGATGAGCGAAATTAATGACGCACATGTCCCCCTTCCTTCTCTATCTCATTCATCTGGGCAAAATAGGGCGCAAACTGGGCGATTAAGACAGAACGATCGACGCTGGTATCTGGATACTCCAACCATTCCCGAAGCTTTTCGTAAACTGTATGGAGCTGGTTGGCAACGGTCTGTTCACTCTTGTGGAGGATCTTAGCGATAGTTGCGTTGTCGAATCCCCGACAAGCCAGCCGGACAGCGTCCCGCTCGGCTGGGGAAAGCCAATGGCGGATGAACTGCTCCTTGTGTCT
>DUSP01000178.1 GCA_012842575.1 Clostridia bacterium | reverse complement strand
GCTCGCCTATCGGGGGCTCGATAGCCACTACCCCCCCCTAAACAGCGCTTCCAGCGCCATAACCGCGTCTCTACCGAGGGCCAAGTCAACCATCCAAACCGCCTCGCCCGACAGCTCCTCCCAACATGTCTGCCGCCAGTCGCCGACTACCGTACACGTCCAACAAGGGACAACCTGCTTTACTATCAGCCCGCACAACTCACTATCTTTACTCAACAGAACCACACGTCTAGGTTCCACCGGAATTGCCACTCTCCAGACCAAAATCGACCTCCACCGGTGCCTCAGACAGATTTCCCCTACTCGTGCCGCTTGACCCGACCGGCGGACATCGTTTTTTGGACTTTTTCTGATCTGATTCTTCTCTCCGATTCGCTTCACGGGCTTTTTGGAGCCATATGCTTCTCGCAGTCGCCCGCTCTGTCCAGTCCTCGTCCGTCGGTGCCGAACCCGGCATCCCCTCAAGCGCTCAGCGGGCCTTTTACCTGAGAGGGCCCCGATATAGTTCCTCTGATATATAATCGTGCATCTTCCCGCTTCCTTTCGGGTCAGCATGGTATCGTTTAGCGGCCCTCGTAGGCAACCGCACCGAACCTAGTACAACCAAGAAAGGGGGCCAGACCAACACTGCATGTCTCTTCCTTCAGTCGGTAGATTCCGGGTCTTTTACTCTTCCCTATCCCTCTAGCTACACCTACTGAAAGCTTATACTCCCAACACGAAGTCGACTGCGTCAACTTCATCCGGATATAAGGTCTTGCCTTCCGAGTTTCATAAAATTGGGTGAAGGCCAGAACTGGAAATTCGGTAAGGTGAGCACTTGCCCGATATATCCCTTTTTGATTATTAATCATGTCTTAGACCGTGAAGTCCTCTTCAGGATTCGTCTGAAACACATCCGCATCTATGCATGCAAGACGGAGAGGAATAGAATGTACGCAAAGTCTGCCTTCGGCGTAGTCTTGGCGGTAAAAGTATGTTCCGAGCCTAACGGAACCTATAGCCACTTTCTTTTCCTGCGCTCTTTCTGCCCGTGTTTCGCTGTTTATCCAGCGTCCTTTGCTCCGAAAACTCCTGATAATGTGCTTTATCAAGAGCAGTCCAAAGGACTTCGCATTAACTTCCTCCCCTAGACTATAGAGGCACGGACCTCCGGAAAAAGATGGTAATGGAAAGCACGGTCGACACAAGCGGGTCCTCGGCGCCTATATAACCCCTGCAAACGGCTTCCCGTCGTGGGTTTCACGATCTTTCCTCTGCCCAACCGATTTCCAAAACGATATTTCAGGTAACCACCCAAGTCGGGAACGAAACGACCGGAAAAGGATTCCCGGAGCAGCCTTAAGAATTGTCAATTTAACCCGCAAGGAAAGGAGGGATGCGGATGAAGGGACGCGTCGTGAAGAAGTCAAAGAACACGTGGCTCATATTGATAGAGGCCGGAAAAGACCCCAAGACCGGCAAAAGAAGGAGGATCAAGCGCACAGTCACGGGGAAGAAGGAACAGGCCGAAGAGGAGATGCGCAAGCTTCTCTCCGACGTCGAGCGGGGAACCTACGTCGAGCCCTCCAAGGTCAGCGTGGCCGAGTATCTTCAGTACTGGCTCGAAAACTACTGCAAACAGAACCTGGCACCCTCGACGTTCCTCCGGTACCGGCTCTCCGTGAGACACCTCCTCCCCGAAATAGGTTCGATACCGCTTCACAAGCTTCACGCCTGGCACGTCCAGGAGTGCTGGACGAGGCTCCTGGAAGAGGGCGCCGAGGGAGGAAGGGGTCCGCTCTCCACGAGGAGCGTCCAGCATGACCACAGGGTCCTGCACGAGGCGCTCGAGCACGCCCTGAAGTGGGGGCTAATACCGAAGAACCCCCTCGACGGCGTCGAATGCCCCAGGTACGAGAGGCCGGAGGCCAAGTTCCTCATGCCCGACGAAGTTAAGAAACTGCTCGACGCCGCAGACCCGTTCATGCGGGCGTTTGTCCTCACCGTGGCGTGCACCGGTTTGAGAGCCGGGGAGGCATTAGGGCTTCAGTGGAAAGACATTGATTTCAAGGAGAACAGGATCTTCGTTTCCCGGGCTCTCCAGAAGCTTCCCGGTCAGGACTACTCCCTGAGGGAGCCGAAGACCAAAAAAAGCAGGCGCGCAGTAGTGATACCCCCGGAGCTCACGGAGGTCTTGAGGGAGCACAGGAAGCGGTCTCTCGAGGAGAGGCTTCAACACGGGCCGGGCTACGAGGATTGGGGCCTCGTGTTCCACAGGCCGGACGGAAGGCCGTGCAACCCTTCGGTGATTTACAGGCGCTTCAAGAAGCTGGTCAGGGGAGCCGGGGTGACCGACGTCAATTTACACGGCCTGAGGCATACGCATTCAACGCACCTCATGATGCTCGGAGTCCCACCGAGGGTAGTGCAGGAACGCCTCGGCCACTCTAGCGTCAACCTCACCCTCGACACGTACAGCCACGTGTCCTCTTCCCTCCAGGGAATAGCGTCGGAGAAGATAAGGGACCTGTTTTGGGGCCGGGAGGGCGGAGCCGATCAGGAAAAAACGCACGGCAAAAAGAGCCATTCGGGAGACAAGCGTTAACCTTCTTTTTGTCCCTTTTTTGTCCGACAACGCTAGTTTACAGAATACCGAAATTGCCAGAAATATACAAAACAAAAATGGCACCGAAATGGCACCGTTCTACTATAAATTACCAGCGGCCCGATTCCGGGCCGCTCAAAAAATGCGCTCTATGCTGGGAAAAAGATGGTGCCGCAGGCCAGAGTCGAACTGGCGACACGCGGATTTTCAGTTCGTGGCCGAAAGATACGAGACCGGCAGTCTGGCGGTAACAAGCAATCTCGAATTCTCCCGCTGGGAGGAAATCTTCGGGGACGCGGCATTGACGACTGCCCTGCTTGACCGGCTCACCCATCGGTGCTGCTGTTCCAGGGGGAGTCCTACCGATTCCGAGAAAGCGCCAAGCGTCAACAGGAGGACGTTGCAAAGATGAAATCTCTGGCAATCAACCAGGCTAGCTAGACGGCGCCGGTGGTGGTCAACTTTCTCGTTGTCGATGTGATCAACTTTATGATTGACAAACACAGCTTATCCTTTCGAGGCTCACGTTACAAGTATAAGCGTATACCTCTACACCGGCTGAAGTTGTCTCCTTGAAAGCGCTTCCGAAGTCCGGGTCGAGTATGGTATTGGGAGCAAATACCCTGGCGTCAGAGCGTTGAATCAAGAACAAG
>DUSP01000210.1 GCA_012842575.1 Clostridia bacterium | reverse complement strand
CCGCGAATTCCAACGGGCGGGTTTTGGGTCCGCTTCGTCTTCCCCGTTTCCTTCATCTTCTCATTCTTCGTCTTCTTCCTCTTCATTTTCTTCATCTTCCCCCTTTTCGTTGTCGTCTTACGGCGGTTACAGAAGGCGTTACGAACTTGGAGCCTGGAGGCCGCGTCATGGTTCCACCCGCTATCGTTCCTACCGGGGCAGCGGCTTTCTATTGGAGACCTTGTGGAACACGAAGATATTCCGCCAAGCCATCATCTGTCTGGCGGCGTACGGGCTGGTATTGGCCGCGATCCAAGGCCCTTCCCCCATCTCCGCACCGGCAGCGCGCCTTTTGGGCAGGGTTGTTTCCGAGGAATACGACTTCGTCGCGGTAATGAAACGCATACCCGGGGCTGACTACATAAGAGAAAAGACACTGATCCCGTTGCCTTTTTTGTTCAAAGAAGAGGTCAAAAACACAGACCCCCTGAAGCCGGGAGCGATGATATGGCCGTTGGAGGGTTCCATTACGTCGAGTTTCGGATGGCGCAAAGATAAAGCCACGGGTAACGACGAATTTCATCAAGGGTTGGATATCGAGGCGCCCCTTGGAACTCCTATCCTCGCGGTGATGGATGGTCACGTTTCCTCGGTGAACGAGAGCGTCACGTACGGGAATATGGTGGTGTTGGACCACGGCGACGGCCTCGAGACGGTTTACGCCCATTGCTCGGAGGTACTGGTGAAGCCTCCCCAGTTGGTCAAACAAGGGGACGTAATCGCGAGGGTCGGCATTACCGGGAGCGCGAGGACGCCGCATCTACATTTCGAAGTGAGGAGGGACGGTACGCCGGTGGACCCCAGGACTTTCCTGGTACCCTCCGATGGAGGGGATACGAGGGTGAAACCCCCGACGGACACTTCTACGCCAGGGACATCGGGTGTCGTTCCGGAGAATAACATGAGTGTATCCGAGAAGCCCGGTATTCATGGCGATGCTCTGTGATACTCGGAGAGATCCTCGGTATCCGGTTTCGAATAAACGGGTTGTACATGTTGTTGTTCCTCGTCTGTATTGCCGCCGGCCTGTTAAAGGAGACCCTGATCGTCATTTCGGTTCTCCTTTCGCACGAATTCGCCCACATTGTCGCGGCGGCAGGTTTGGGCGTCGTAGTCAAAGAAGTGGAGCTGTATCCCTTTGGCGGCATTGCGCGCGTCGAATGGCCGGACGGCGCAGATCCATCCTTGGAAACCCTGGTATCCATTGCCGGACCGCTCAACAACCTGATCCTAGGGGCTGCCGCGTGGTGGCTTGCCCGGTCTGACATATGGGATATCCGATTCCTCGACCTTTTCATCGAAACCAATCTCACTCTGGCAACCCTCAATTTGGTGCCCGCCCTTCCACTGGACGGCGGGCGGGCACTCAGGGGTCTTCTTACGACCAAAAAGGGCTATCGACAGGCCACCGCCACCGTCTGTAAGGTCGGAAAGGCGTTGGCCCTAACCTTCCTAATACTTTCGCCCATCGCCGTTTTCCTTTTCGGTTCCGAATCCGCCGGTATAAGTTTTATCGTCTGTTCCTTTTTCGTTTACAGCGGGGCAAAGGCCGAAGAGAGATGGGTTTTGTGCGCACAGTTACGGGCCACGGCCAAGAAAAAGGAGACCCTGACGAGCAAAGGCCTGATGCCCCTCGGTGAGGTCGCTGCGCTGGCCCGTTCATCCCTGGGGGAAGTGTCAAAGAGCCTCTCTCCCCACAAGTACCACATGATCGTAATAATGGACGAGGACATGAAAGTCTTGGGGACGATCACGGAGACGAGGCTTTTTGAATGTATGCTGGAATACGGCTATTCGGCACCCCTCTCGAGCGCCCTTTGATGACGGGTCGCTTTGGTCAATTCACGGAAAATCGGTTATAATGTACTGTGCTCGTGAAGTGGCGGTTTTCAGTGTGTCTTCAGTGGAGCGAAAGCGTCCAAGCGTCGTAAGACGAATTGGCGGGAGGGGTAATAAACCGTAGTGAATATGGCGAAGTCGGAGGCGTTATCCCTCGAGGTTCGCGATAAACTCCTGAGTGGCGTGGCAAAGCCCGCAAGGTACGTCGACGACGAGTTCAACGTCGTCAAGAAGGATCATGACAGAACGGCCTTCAAATTCGTACTGGCTTTTCCTGATACATACGAGGTCGGTATGTCGCACATCGGCTCCCACATCCTCTATTCGGTGTTGAACTCCCGATCTGACGCGTTGGCCGAACGGGTCTACGCACCTTGGGACGATATGGCGAGCGCCATGAGGAGGGCGGGAGTACCCCTTTTCGCTTTGGAGTCAAGGGTTCCTATCCGCAGCTTCGACGTCGTGGGTTTTACCCTCCAGTACGAACTCTCCTATACCAACGTCCTTTACATGCTCGACCTAGCCGGGATAACCCTGAAGTCCGTAGAAAGGAGAGAAGACGAGCCTTTAATAATCGGCGGCGGGCCCTGCGCGTTCAACCCTGAGCCCCTCGCGGATTTCTTCGACGCCTTCGTCCTCGGGGACGGAGAAGAAGTGATCGGCGAAATAGCCGAGCTGGTAAAGACCAGCAAGGGGCGGCGCGAGGATCTCTTGTCGGAACTCGCCTCCGTACCCGGTATATATGTGCCGCGCTTCTATCGCGTCGAATACCTAGAAGACGGGACCATCGCGGACGTGTCTCCCATAAGACCCGGGGTCCCTCCGGTCGTCGAGAAACGAGTCGTCAAGAATCTGGACGAAGCGCCATTTCCGGTTTCGCCGGTGGTTCCCAACACGGAAGTCGTACATGACAGGGCAAGTCTTGAGTTGTTCCGTGGATGCACTCGCGGTTGTCGTTTCTGCAGTGCGGGTTTCATATACCGGCCCGTACGGGAGAGGTCCCTTGAGCGCCTCGAAGACCTTGCCATGAAGCTTTCCGCCAACACCGGGTACGACGAAATCTCGCTTGGGTCGCTGTCGAGCTCGGACTATAGTCGGATCCAGGACCTCGTAGACCGGCTGTCGGAAAGGTTGGCTCCCCAGCGCGTGAGCCTTTCCCTTCCATCCCTCAGGGTCGACGCTTTTTCGGTGGACTTGGCAAGACAGATCGAGACGGTGAGGAAGAGCAGCATTACCTTCGCTCCGGAGGCAGGCAGCCAAAGGCTAAGAGACGTCATAAACAAGGGGGTCACGGAGGAAGACCTGATGAATGCGGTGGAGGCGGCAGCTCGAGCGGGGTTGGATGCGCTAAAATTTTATTTCATGATAGGCCTTCCCACTGAACAAGACGAGGATCTTGACGCCATAGGGGATCTCGTTTCGAAGGTGCTTTCTCGATACAAGGCGGAGCGGGGCAAGAAGCCCCGCATTACCGTGAGCGCGAGCGTGTTCGTACCCAAGGCTCATACCCCGTTCCAATGGGAACCGCAGGTAAAAAGGCAGGAAATCGAGAGACGTCAACTCCGCTTGGCGAAGGTACTCGGGAAAGCCGGTGGGCGTTCCGTGAAGTTCAACTGGCACGACTCGAGGCAGAGTTTTATCGAAGCGGTGTTGGCCAGAGGAGACCGGAGGGTCGGCCAGGTGATCGACAAGGCATACCGCCGTGGGTCTATTTTCGATGCCTGGAATGATCGGTTCAGATACGAAGAATGGCTGAAGGCGCACGAGGAAGTGGGTATTGACCCCGAATTTTACGCCAACCGCACGCGGAGGGACGACGAAAGGTTTCCGTGGGATCACCTCAGTGCGGGCGTTTCCAAAGATTACCTGGCCCGGGAAAGGGAGCGGGCCAGAAAGGGTTTACTCACGCCCGATTGCCGTTGGAACCATTGTACGGGATGCGGGGCCTGCGAGCGGGGCTATAATCAGATTCCTTTGAGAGATTGACCGTTGTTGGTTCCAGTATTGGTCTTCCTGTGAGAGATTGACCGTTGTTGGCTCCAGTATTGGTCGTCGTATTGTCAAGAGTTGTAACGATGCGAAGTGGTAAGGATCATGCGAAAGAGGTTTTTCGTTTATGGCCTCGAGACAGAGGATTAGGGCGAAGATCTCAAAGACCGATTCTGCGCGTTACATGTCCCATTTGGACTTCATGAGGACGTTCGAGCGTGCGCTACGGCGTTCGAGCTTACCCATTACCTACACTGAGGGATATAACCCGCATCCCAAGTTTTCCCTCGCCACCGCATTGCCGGTAGGGTATTCAAGCGTGACCGAAATCGGGGACTTCTTTCTTGACCGTTACGTCGACCCTTATGAGTTCGCTCGTATCATGAACGAGCAACTTCCGCCGGGTGTTTCCATATTGGCGACTTCTTGCATTTCATTGAATTCACCTGCCCTGGCGTCTTTACCGCAGTCAAGCGTTTACGATGCCTTTTTGGGAGCAGCCGCTCGAGACGAGGATCTTCAAAACCGGGTCGAGGGCTTCCTCGCGCGGGAGTCGGTCCAATATGTCAGGCGACCAAAAGAGATGAGCGGAGGAGAGCTCGGGGAAGACGAGGAAGAGAACGCCGGTGCGATGGGCGAAAGAGGGGCCCCAAACCTGGATTCCCAAAAGACGCCACCTGAGGCGGGGGGCAAGGAACCCGGTTCCCGGCAAAACGGCGTAAAAGGTGTAAAAAAGGATGCAAGCGCGAAAAACAAAAAGACGATCGACTTAAAAAAAGCGGTATTGTCTTTGAAGGTCACAGCGCCGGGGGCTATTACCATGTGGGTTATTGGTTGCCGGCCTGAAGAAGTGTTGGAGTCCTTGGATCTGGAGCATAGTGTTCGAAGATTGGCGACCATTACGAAAACACACTTTTATGTAAAACCCCGTGATAAATGGCTTGACCCCATGGAGTTCGATACACTCCCGGGTTTCGCCGGTCGCGCGAAGTGGGGAATGTGATGTGAAAAAGGAGATTCTCATCAGTACGAAACAGGACGAAACCAGAGCCGCCGTCCTGGAGGACGGTGAACTCGTCGAGGTTTATTTCGAAAGACCCATCAACCAACGATTGGTAGGTAACATATACAAGGGTAAAGTGGAAAACGTGTTGCCGGGCATGCAGGCTGCGTTCGTCAACATCGGGCTCGAAAGAAACGCCTTCCTGTATGTGGATGATGCCGTGGTTCCTGAGCAGATAGAAGGGGACGAAGAAGAAGAGGTTACTGAAGCGCTGCCGCGTAACCTTACCATAAGGGATGTCCTTCGGGTGAACCAAGACGTCATCGTACAAGTGGCCAAGGAGCCCATGGGACAAAAGGGCGCGCGCGTCACCCGTCGCATTACCCTACCTGGCCGTTACCTCGTGTACATGCCTACGGTAGATTACGTGGGGGTATCCAGGCGGATTCACGACGAAAAGGAGCGAGATCGCCTTCGCAAGCTGGCCGAAACGGTCAAACCGCCCGGCGTGGGAGTCATTGTCAGGACCGTAGCCGAGGGCAAGTCCAAGAAGGAATTGGAGCAAGATATGGCTTTCCTCGATCAGCTTTGGTCCCGCATCTTGGCCAGAAGCAAGAAGGTTTCGGCGCCGGCCGTGTTACACAGGGACATGGGTTTGGTCTATAGGGTGGTAAGGGATTTGTTTTCGGAAGAAGTCGAACGGCTTTATGTGGATGACCGTCATACGAAAGACAAGATATCCGATCTCCTAGACTACATATCCCCCCACCTGAAAAACAGGGTGATTCTGTTCTCAGGAGCGGGCAAGTCCATGTTTGAAGCATGGGACCTGGAGAACAAGATCGAGCAAGCTTTAAAGAGGCGGGTGTGGTTGAAGTCGGGCGGTTATATAGTCATAGATCACACCGAGGCGCTCACCGTGATAGACGTAAATACGGGGAAGTATGTAGGCGGCGTCGATTTGGCGGATACGGTCTACCGCACGAACCTCGAAGCCGCCGAGGAGATAGCCAAACAATTACGCCTCAGGGACATCGGCGGCATCATCATCATCGATTTCATCGATATGGAGAAAGCCGAACACCAAAATGAGGTGCTGAGAGTCCTCGAGGAAGCGTCGAAAAGGGATCGGACGAAGACCCATGTCCTCGGCATCACCCAGCTTGGTCTCGTGGAGATGACCAGGAAGAAAGTGCGCCAAGGGCTTGAGGATACCCTTACCAGGACGTGTCCTTATTGCGATGGAAGGGGGAGGGTGCTGTCCGAAGAAACCATGGCCCGGAGGGTGAGACGGGAGATACGGCGAGTGTTGGCGCAGTCTTCCAGCGAGGCGATACTCGTAGAGGTACATCCGCTCGTGGCATCCGTCCTGATCGGAGCGGGCGGAGCGAACCTAAAGGAGCTCGAGAAAGAGACCGGAAAATCGGTGTTCGTACGGGGCTCGGAGGACTGTCATATCGAAGAGCTGAATATCCGCGCTTTGGGCACTAAAGGGGAAATCGAGGCCAAAGCCCTTCCCGTGAAGGTCGGTGACGTAGTTGAGGTTGAGGTTTTAGAGCCACATGCGTCAAACCCATCAGATGGGATAGCCCGCATCGAGGGATATGTCATAGACATAGAAGATGCCGGTAACCTCATAGGTGACAAGGTCAGGGTTGAGATAACAAAGGCGTTTAAGACTTATGCGCGGGCAAGGGTAGCCCGATAGGCCAGATAGGCCAGACGATAGGTCAAAAATGAGTTCAAAAATGCGCGGCGACGCTTGATGGGAGAGGTCCGTGGGGATTAGGGCGTGGGTGCGTAGGGGCGCTGCCCCGTAGGTCGAAATGTGAAACGAAGGGGAGTGCATTAGGTGTTGAGAGTGGCGGTTTCGGGAGCTTGCGGGAAAATGGGACAAGTCGTTGTCAACGCGGTCCTGGCCCAGGACGATATGACCCTGG
>DUSP01000032.1 GCA_012842575.1 Clostridia bacterium | reverse complement strand
TGATCTCACTGCGGCCTTCCCCCATGGCGATCCCCACTGCGACTTGGACCATGTTGACCGCCTCACGCCCGTTGGTGGCATAGCGTTCGATGGTGGACACGGCCGAGTCCGAAATCCCGAAACCCACCTTTTTTGCCGCGTTCCTGGCTATGACGGCAATCTCGTGGGGCAATAACGGCCTGAAGAACACTTCAAGGCATCTTGACCGTATCGCCGGCGGGATGTCTTCCGGCATCCTCGTCGTCGCCCCGATAAGTCGGAAATCAGCGGGCAGACCGTTTTCGAAGATGTCTTTTATATGCGCCGGGATGTTGGTGTCTTCCGGCGAGTAGTAGGCGCTTTCGAGAAATACTTTTCGATCCTCGAGTACCTTAAGGAGCTTATTCATTTGAATGGAGTGGAGTTCGCCGATTTCATCTATGAAAAGAACTCCGCCGTGTGCCTTCGTGACCGCCCCGGGTTTGGGTTGGGGTATGCCCGCCATACCGAGCGGCCCGGCACCCTGGTAAATCGGGTCATGGACGGAGCCTATGAGGGGATCGGCTATCCCGCGCTCGTCGAAACGGGCGATGGTGGCATCCAATTCCACGAACTTTGCCGAGGGCAAAAAGGGAGAGCTGGGGCTTTTCTTGGCCTCTTCCAAAACGAGTCTGGCAGCGGCGGTTTTGCCTACGCCGGGAGGTCCATATACGATGACGTGCTGAGGATTGGGGCCGCAAAGAGCCGCCCTTAGCGCCTTGAGCCCCTCCTCCTGCCCTATGATTTCTTCAAAGGAAGATGGCCTCGTCTTTTCGGACAACGGTTCAGTAAGGGAAATCTGGCGCATCTCTTTGAGCTTTTCCATTTCCCGTTTGGATTCACGATCGATGCTGATGCGGCTGGCTTGTTGTCCTTTAAGGAGATTGAGGAAGTATAGCCCGATTACCACGGCGAAGAAGAATTGAATCAGCATGAAGGCTTGACCGGTAAGATTCATAGAAAGACGGCCTCCTCAGTTCTCGGTTCTAGTATGGCTTTCAAGCGCTGGTTTCTATCCGGAAAGCCCGAAGTAAACACCGTACGGGAGGCTTCGTCTTTAAGGATGTGTTCGAAAAGGAAGGATGTGTTCGAAAAGGATGAGTTCGAACCACCTGAAGACGACTTACCTGAGATGGGCCTGAGATCGACTTTTGCGGGGATCCGTTTATGAGGATTGATTCGATGGAAAGGACCGATCCTCTTGCCGGGGTCGGTCCTTTTTTAACCTTTTTAACCTATGCCGTTTCCTCACGCTTTCTGCCTTTGCGGTCCGCAGTGACCAAAAGGGGCTCTTTGGACTTGTATATTACATCCTCGGTGATAACGCATTTCAGTACGTCGCCCCGCGACGGTATTTCGTACATCACGTCAAGCATGATATCCTCTATGATCGCCCTGAGTCCACGGGCCCCGGTATTCCGCCTCAAAGCCTCTTTCGCGATGGCCCTGAGAGCCTCGCTGGTAAACTCCAGAGAGATATTATCGAGTTCCATGATTTTTTGGTACTGCCTGGTTATGGCGTTCTTAGGCTCTACGAGGATTCTGACGAGCGCGTCCTCGTCAAGGGCGTCAAGGGTCACGATGATAGGCACACGTCCTACGAACTCGGGTATCATGCCGAACTTTAGGAGATCCTGCGGGAGAATCTGATTCAGGATCTCTCCGATGCTCATATCCCCTTTGGAGCGTATGTCCGCTCCGAACCCCATTACCTTGGTGCTCACCCTGTTTTTTATGATCTTGTCTATCCCCTCGAACGCGCCGCCGCATATGAAAAGGATGTTGGTGGTATCGATCTGGATGAACTCTTGATGGGGGTGCTTCCGGCCACCCTGCGGCGGTACGCTCGCCACAGTACCCTCCAGTATCTTGAGGAGCGCCTGCTGTACGCCTTCTCCGGATACATCCCTAGTAATCGAGGGGTTTTCGGATTTCCTCGCGATTTTGTCGATCTCGTCTATGTAGACTATGCCCTTTTCCGCCTTTTCCACGTCATAATCGGCGGCCTGAATGAGTTTCAGCAAGATGTTCTCTACGTCTTCGCCCACGTATCCGGCCTCGGTCAGGCACGTGGCATCGGCTATGGCAAAGGGTACATTGAGTATTTTGGCCAAGGTTTGGGCAAGAAGTGTCTTGCCGGAACCAGTGGGTCCGAGCATTATGATGTTCGACTTTTGAAGCTCGACGTCGTCGATTTTGTTCCCGAGATTAACGCGTTTGTAATGATTGTACACGGCCACGGAAAGGATTTTCTTGGCCTTTTCTTGGCCGATGACGTACTGGTCGAGCACCGCTTTGATCTGACGCGGCTTCGGTATATCCTTGAGGTCGAACTCTTCTTCTTCGCTAAGCTCTTCCTCGATTATTTCGTTGCACAACTCGATGCACTCATCGCATATATAGACCCCGGGACCGGCGACAAGCCTGCGAACCTGCTCTTGATATTTGCCGCAGAAGGAACACTTGAGTTGGCCCTTCTCTTCAGTAAACTTGAACATAACCGGCCCCCCCTGCTACTTGGCCTTACGCTTGCTGGCCTTAGGATCGAAAATCTCATCTATAAGGCCATATTCCTTGGCCTCCAAGGCGGACATGAAGTAATCGCGCTCTGTATCTTTTTCTATCTTTTCTATAGGCTGTCCTGTATGCTCTGCGAGGATCCTGTTAATGAGTTCCCTAGTCCTTAGGATTTCCCTCGCGTGAATTTCGATTTCCGTAGCCTGCCCCTTTATTCCGCCCCACGGCTGGTGTATCAATACCTTTGCGTTGGGTAGCGCAAACCGCTTACCTTTAGTCCCTCCCGCCAGTATCACCGCAGCCATGCTCGCCGCCATTCCCACACATATGGTGGATACATCCGGTTTTATATATTGCATTGTATCATAAATCGCCAGCCCGGCCGAGATCGACCCGCCGGGAGAATTGACGTACACGTGCACGTCGCGGTCCGGGTCCTCAACCTCCAAGAAGAGGAGCTGAGCCACTACGAGGTTGGCGACACCGTCGTCTATAGGGGTACCGATGAAGACTATGCGATCTTTGAGGAGCCTTGAGTAGATATCATAAGCCCTTTCTCCGCGCCCGGTCTGTTCGACCACCATCGGTACGAGGTATTCTCCCATATCCTTCACTCCCATCGCATGTCTTTCTCCTTAAAATTCATACGGGTTAATCACGCGGCTCCGTTTGATGCATCGGGTAAGACGGAAGCCACATGAGGTTCACCGGTACCTTCCCTTTTGGCACGCTCCACTTGATGTGCTCCACGTATGCTCCATAACGCTTGGCGTTATGGACTCTCCGCTAGATCGCAGTCTCAGTCTTTTCCTGAGTATCTTGGGCATCGTGGGCCCCTTGAACATTTTGGGTATCGTGGGCCCCTCGGACATCTCGAGCGTCTTCGGGTTCTTGAGTATCTTGGGCATCATGACCATCTTTGGGTTCTTGGGCATCTTGAGCGTCTCGGACGTCTTCTTTTTCGTCTTTGGCTTTGTCTTCGCCCTTGTCTTCGCCCGCTACGTTTTCTCTTTCTAAGAATTCAAGGACCTTCTCACGTAGAATTCCCGTCCGAACGGACTCTAATCCGTGGCTTTTGGCCATTTCATTCACGAAAGTATCGAAGTCCATTTGCCTTTCTTGAGCCATTTTCGCCAACACGCCGTAAAATTCGTCTTCGTCCGCCTCGATGCCTTCCTCCAAAGCCACAGCATGGATCACGAGTTCCCTTTTGATCTCCTGTTGTATTCGAGGCCTGTTCCTTTCCCGAACCTCGTTCATTCGCTCCTCGGAAAACACGTCTGCTATGTCCTTCTTACCGGCATCGGTGTTTTGTTCGTAAAGCTTGGCGCCTACCTCACGCATGGTATTGACCAAATAGTCCAGGTGTTTTTCCACCAAAGATTCGGGAATCTCGAAACTGGCCTTTTCCGCAATGCGATCGAGGATTTCCTCGCGGACCTTTTTCGAAGTCTCTTCCTCAGCCAGGTGCCGTAAGTTATTCTCTATAGATTTCTTCAATTCCTCCAGGTTCTCGAAGGGCCCAACCGACCTTGCGAATTCATCATCGAGATCGGGAAGCCTGAGCTCTTTGACCGCCGTGACAACCGCCAAGACAGTGAAGGAGTCTATCGAAACCTGTCTTTCTTCGCCTGACCGCATGCCTATGAGCTGCCGCTCCACTTCACTGCATTCCTCAAGGGGCTTGATGAGATAACCCCCTGGTGAAATCTCTTGGAGGGAGCGCGTCACTAGTTTTTTCGCTTCTTCATCCAAGGAGTCGCGAGAGGGCATGCGAAAATCCAGGAACGCCACTTTCCCAGGCTGGACTTCTCCTTCTTCTCCCAAATCCACTAACTCTGCCTTGTTTTTTCTCATTTTTTCTAGTTCATCGAGGACCGCTTTTGTAGAGATTTCCGGAACCGACTTTACTACACCCAACCCTTTATATTGACCGAGTTTCGCGCTCGGTTTCACTTCGAACTTAGCCCTGAACCTCAAAGGCTTTCCCTCTTCGAAATCCACGATCTCCATTTCGGGCGCCCCAAAGGGTTCCACCCCTGTTTCAGCCAGAGCCTCCTTGTAGCATTGCGATAGCAACCCCTCCAAGGCCCGCTCGCGGATACTGGCCTTCCCGACGTGCATGTCTATGATGTTCCTCGGCGCCTTACCCTTTCTGAAACCAGGGATCATCGTGGTGCGCGAGACTTGGCGGTACGCCTCGTCAATGGCCTGCTTTACCCTATCTTCCTCGACCTCTACCAGTAGAACTCTTTTGCCCGGTTGCTGACTTTCGATCGTCACATTCATCGTCACTTGCCCTCACTTCGGTAAAAGTATATGTAAAGCGGCTATCATCCGTACCAGTCCGACCCCCCGTCGGGCATATACGGCCTGTGTTGGCCCGCGCTCGCATTTCATCTCCACAGACCTATTGCCTCCCTGGCCTCCGCAACGACCGCCTCCGCGGTCTTCCTGGCTTTCTTCGCACCCTCCTCGAGGATCTGACGGACCATATCCGGATTACGCGCATACTCATCCCGGCGCTTTCTCAACGGTTCGATCATTTGATCGAGCAGATCGACCAAACGCGATTTACACCGGACGCAACCTATACCCGCCTTCGAACACTCCTCCGCAACGCCGGTGGCCATTTCGCTCGCCACCGCCTCATAGAACTTATACACTATACACACATCGGGGTGACCGGGGTCTTTCACGTGGATCCTCGCGGGGTCCGTGACCATCCTTTGGACCTTGTCGCGTATCTCTTCCGAAGAAGCGGTCATGCTGATCTCGTTTCCGTAGCTCTTTGACATTTTTCGGCCGTCGATACCGGGAAGAAGTTTGACCTCGGCGAGCAGTGCCTCGGGCTCGGGGAAGACGTTCCCGAAGAAATGGTTGAATCTCCTAACGATTTCTCGCGTCAGTTCCACATGAGGAACCTGATCCTCTCCCACGGGGACATATTCGGCCTTATGGGCCAAGATGTCGGCAGCCTGGAGGACGGGATATCCGAGGAAGCCGTAAGTCGCAATGTCACGGCCCGACAACTCCCGAAGTTGCTGCTTATACGTGGGAACCCTCTCGAGCCAGCCAAGAGGCGTCACCATTGATAAAAGGAGGTGGAGTTCCGCATGCTGTTTCACTGATGATTGAACGAATAGAACGCTCTTCTTGGGATCAAGGCCCGCCGCCAGCCAATCGAGTACCATCTCTTCCACTTTGTTCTTGAGACCGGCGGTATCTTCGTATCCCGTGGTCAGCGCATGCCAATCTACTACACAATAGGTGCACTGATAGTCGTCTTGAAGGCGAGCCCAGTTCTTGAGCGCGCCCAAATAGTTTCCGAGATGAAGCCGACCCGTAGGTCTCATCCCGCTGAAGATGCGCTTCTTCATTTTAGGATTCGTCCTTTCGAGATCGCCCATGATTCTTCGCATGAGGTTGGCTCTCGGCACGTTTTCCGTGCGGCGGGTTACGCCGAGCGCGCACCGTCGTGTAGTATACTATAACGTCCATCGTCTGACAATCGCAACACCCTTGGGATAACGCCCATGCCGCACGGACGCGAAAATGCGGACATGAAAGAATGACCGTCCTAAAAACGGTCATTCTTGACTTCACGTTTGCCTATCGGCGCGTCTATCCGCTCGACTGATAACCATCGGCCTAAATTGGTGCGGGCGGAGGGATTTGAACCCCCAAGGGCTTGCGCCCACAGGATCCTAAGTCCTGCGCGAATGCCAGTTCCGCCACGCCCGCACAAGCGCCGCACAAGCGAAGAAATGCAACATCAAGCTGCATTCGAGTTTATACAAGACGAGAACGAGCTTTCATTGAATTCTAAACCAGCGACGGCAAGAGTTCCACCGTGTAGTATATCACCCCGCGCACTCCCCGAACAACCCTTGAAGAAGCGAAGGTGAGTGTCGAGATTCAGTACGTCAAAACCGCGCTTGATGCGCCCCTTGTATCGCGGTTTACCGGAGTGACCGTCAGCTTCCCCGGCCGCTTTCCGGCCTTCCGCACGGCTGCCGAAGCGAGAAAAGTATCTCGCCCAGGAAGACTATC
>DUSP01000093.1 GCA_012842575.1 Clostridia bacterium | reverse complement strand
TGGGCGATACAACCGATCACCTTTTGGAGTTGGCCGCCACCGTTTCGAGTAACCCGCGGGGTAGAGAGCTTGACGCCCTTCTTTCCACCGGCGAACAGACCTCTTCATCTTTACTGGCACTCGCCCTTCATGATATCGGTGTGGACGCGATTTCTTTCACCGGTATCCAGGCGGGTATCCTGACGGACGGAACGCCCAGTAAAGCGCGAATCGAGCGGATTCAGAGAGACCACATCCTGCGGGAGCTCGAGAAGGGGCGGGTGGTCGTCATCACCGGGTACCAGGGTGTGGACTGCGAGGGTAACATAACGACCCTCGGCCGCGGGGGCTCTGACACGACCGCGGTGGCCTTGGCCGCGGTATTGCGCGCGGACGCCTGCGAGATCTTCACCGATGTGGACGCCGTATATACTGCCGATCCCAGGATTGTCCCGCAGGCGAAGAGATTGGCGGAGATATCTTACGATGAAATGAGCGAGATGGCCACCTTGGGGGCGAAAGTCCTGCAACCGCGGTCGGTGGAGCTCGCCAAAAGATATCAGGTTCCTTTACGCGTGAGGTCGAGTTTTACGCAAAGCGAGGGTACTCTCGTCCGGGACATTGCAGAAGCCCAAGATCGGGGTGGTAGGAGCATGCTAGAACAGGTTATGGTACGGGGAGTCGCCCATAGCGCTGACGAAGTGAAGTTGGTTGTTGAGGGCGTACCGGATGTGCCTGGCATGGCCGCACGGCTGTTCGGAGAGCTCGCCGAGAACAAGATAGCCATAGATATGATCATTCAAAGCATGCACAAGGGTGGTACTAACGACATCGCTTTTACAGTGCCTCGCGAGGATTTTCCACAGGCCATGGCCGTCTCGAAGCGGATTGCTCAGGAGATCGGGGCTAAAGGGGTCGTTTTCGACGAAAATGTGGCGAAGGTTTCGCTTGTCGGAACGGGTATTACCCAGGATTCACGCATTCCCGCGAAGATGTTCAAGACCCTCGCCCAACAGGGGATCAACATCGATATGATAAGTACCTCAGGAACCCGGATTTCGTGTGTCATCGACAAAGACCGTGTCGAAGATGCCGTCAGGGCCCTCCACGAAGCCTTCTTCTCTCCTGGAGAGTCGCCGGAGGAATTGCCGGAAGCGACTGTTGGCGGCGCGCATTACCATGGTGCATGTTGAAAGGTGGCGCGACCGGGATGCGGTTTAAGGCGGTACTATTCGACTTGGACGGTACGCTGCTCGATATCGATATGGAGGAGTTCTTTCCGGTATATTTTGACGCGTTGTCCCGGTACTTTGACCACTTGCAAAGCAAAGAGACCTTCACGCGGAATCTGTTAGAAGCCACGAGAATAATGATGACCGATCGTAATCCTCACACCACGAACCAACAGGTGTTCGTGGAATGTTTTACGAGACTCTCCGGGATAGATCCGTCGGTGTTTATTCCCCTTTTCGAGGAGTTTTATCGTAAGGAGTACCCCGGGCTGGGTTATCTGGCGAAGAAAAACCCTAGCGCCCCTCGTGTCGTCGAAGCTTTAAGGGCGCGGGGGCTTGACCTGGTGGTGGCCACCAGCCCCGTTTTCCCTCGGGTCGCCATCTTAGAGAGAATGAACTGGGCAGGGCTTGATACGAGCATGTTCAGGCTAATAACGAGTTACGAGGTCATGCATTTCTCTAAACCATACCCCGAATATTACGAAGAAATCCTCCGGATTATCGGGCGAAGCCCCGGGGAGTGCTTAATGGTGGGGAACGACGTTGAAGACGATATGTCCGCGAAGGACGTCGGGATACGTACGTTTCTCGTCACTAGGAATGTCATCAACAGACAATGCAGACCGCTGAATGCGGACTTTTGCGGTGATCTTGAGGATATACCGGTTTTGGTGAGCGATGAGCACGTCGGTCAAAGCGGAATTTCCTAAGGAGTTGCGCGCACGAACCGTAACCCGCGAGCCTTTTGGGTATGCACACGACGAGGAGTGAAATGATCGTGAAGGTCAAAGTCAAGGCCTATGGCGGATTGGCACACTACCTTCCCGATAGGAAAGAAGAAATCGAAGTGGAAATTGGGGACGGTATGGCCCTCGGCGACCTGGTGAAGGGATTGGGCATCCCCGAAGAGGAAATATGGCTTGTGAGCGTCGATAACGCGTTGAAACCCAAGGAAACGATACTTAAGGGGGGCGAAGAGGTGCTGATCTTCGCCCCCGTAGCTGGCGGCCTCAGCATTCACTGTAACCGCACGAAAAGCACTTAGAGCACCCCTCCACGTACGCGAAGGCATATATTCCACACGAAGGGCATAGGTTGAACAGGTTCCCAGAGCGGCTGGGATCCAGGTCGGCTGGGGTGGCATCGTGCCGGCCGGGGTTTCCGCCGGTGCTCTCATCGGCGCTTTCGTCCAAGGGGTGCGCCGACGCGCGATTCCCGTCATCCTTGTGATCGCGTCCGATCCCCAATTGATCGCGGGTAGCTGCCGTCTCGAACCCACTGCCGAGGTTTTTCCCGTTTCTACCGTTGCCCCCTTTCTTTTGCTGGCCGCGGCCTTGTACCGTGTCGTTTTTTCCTTCCGGTTTTCCTTCAAGGTACGCCGCGGATGCGACGTCTCCGCCTTCGGCAGGGCTGCCTTGGAAAGATTTTGGCTCAAGGTGCGCCCGGACCACCCTAGATGCGACCCCTTTACCTTCAGCGGAACTGGAAGCGATGTCTTTTTCCTTCTCCATTTTCTCTTTGATGAACTCGGAAATAAACTGCCCGATGGCATCCGGAACGGAACGCACGCGGTGAGGTCCAAAGCCCACCGATCGGGCTCCACCTATTCCATTGAGTTGGTCGGCTACTTCCTCTGGCGCTATACCGCTCCTTAGAGCAAGTGAAATCAAACGGGCGATGGCTTCGGTGAAGGCGCTCACGTCGCTGCCGGCCTTTCCGATCTGGGCGAATAGTTCCACAGGATGTCCGTCGAGTAGATTGAGGGTGAGGAATAATTTACCAAGGGGCGTTTCCCTCACATCGGTGATACCATGGAGTCGCCGTGGCCTGGGAATGGGTTTGATCTTTCCCCATCCGCCGTTTATAGGCGGGTTTTTCTTATCTTGACCCCCTTTTTCGGTGTCGATTTCGGTGCTGTCACCCCCATTTTTCTTCGCCGCGGCGCTCGTCACTACAGTCTTCGCTCCAGCCGTCAAAACTTGGGTTTCCCGGCTCCGGTCCCGATAGACCGTAATCCCTTTGCACCCAAGCTTATACGCCAGGACGTAGGCCTTTTCCACATCCTCGACAGTGGCCTCATGGGGCATGTTTATGGTCTTCGATACGGCGTTCTCGGTAAACTCCTGAAAAGCGGCCTGCATCCTGACATGCCATTCTGGGCTAATGTCATGGGCCGTCACGAACAACTGCTTGACGTCCTCGGGCACCTCATCGAGTCCGTGCAGGT
>DUSP01000211.1 GCA_012842575.1 Clostridia bacterium | reverse complement strand
GCCTGGCTACCTGCCAAGCCCGGAAGACCAGCGCACGGCCATCGAGACTTTCTTGCGCCGCGAAGTCCTGCCCTACGCGTCGGACGCCTGGTACGACCCGGCGAGCGTCAAGGTCGGCTATGAGATCAACTTCAACCGCTACTTCTACAAGCCAAAGGCCCTGCGCACTCTGGAGGAGATCCGCGCTGAGCTTCTGGCGGTGGAGAAAGAGGCGGAGGGGTTGTTAAACGAGATTTTGGGAGGATGACCATGCGAATCCAACGCCTAAGAATCCATAACTACCGCAGCATCCGCGACTTGGAGATGGAATGCCTGCCCTTTGTAACATTGCTCGGTCCTAACAATCACGGAAAGTCTAATCTGCTCGCCGCTCTCGAGTTTTGCTTGTCCACCTCCGCCAAGCCTGTAGAGCAAGATTTCTTCGTCAATCGCGGCGAAGGTGATAATGACCTTTGGGTTGAGGTCACTTTTACCGAACTTACGGAACAAGAGAAGAACACTTTCAAGAAATATATTCAGTCCGACGGAACTGTTTGTATCCGTAAAACAGCCCGGATACAAAATGGTGGAATTGAAGTCTTCTATAATGGCTACGTAGAACAGCCGGATGTAGAATGGCTAAAATCGGACAAGGCGGGGGATTACACCTCACGGGAAAGTGTTAATCAGACGCCGCTAAAAGATTTAGTCCCATCAAGCGGTCGGTTGACTAAGGCACACATCGAAGAGGCTCAACAAAGGTACATAGAACAACACCGAAATGATCTAAAGTTTTCAAGGGTTCTCGAAGAAGGGCCTTTGCTAGGCTCGAAGAATGTCGGTGGAGGAGTGTTGCCAGATTTCTATTTGATTCCGGCAGTACGCGACCTGACGGACGAGATCAAAGTGAAAACCACGACTACCTTTGGACGATTGTTAAACCGTGCCGTGAGTGAAATGGCTGGGAGAGACCCACGTTTTATGGAAGCACGCAAGCAGATAGAAGAAGTCGTACAGTCGCTGAACGTCCGTGACGCCAAAGGACAAGAGAACAATCGATTGGCCGATCTCGAAAGGTCAATTGAGGAGGCACTCCAGTCGTGGGGTGTCAAAGTGAATATAGAAGTAACACCGCCAGAGCTCGAACAACTCTTCGAACTCGGTACCTACGTCCACTTGAACGATGGGGTCAAGACTACCGCCGACCGAAAAGGCCATGGGTTGCAACGTGCAATGATGTTTGCTCTTCTTCGAGCTTGGGCGAAGATTCTGCGGGAAGAGAGAAGTTCCCGTGATCAGGAGGGGGGACCAGCCCCGCGCAAGCAATCGGACTCGGTGATTTTTGCCATGGAGGAACCGGAGCTTTTTCTGCATCCGCACGCGCAACGCAGATTAGCCATGACGCTTCGTGAAATAGCGGCAACCCCAGAACATCAAGTATTCATCTGCACACACTCAACACACTTTGTCGATCTTGAACACCACAAAGAGGTGGCAATTATCACCAAGTATTCTCTGGAAGAAGGAAGCTGCGTCCGCCAATATGTCAAAGAGTTGTTCGAAGGTGATGATACCGACGAAAGGAAAAAGCGGTTCCATATGGCTCAATGGATAAATCCCGACCGTGGCGAAATGTTTTTTGCCAAACGGGTTGTATTTGTCGAAGGTGAGACCGAAAAGGTGGTGTTACCATTCTTGGCTCAAAAACTGGGTGTCTTTGATCCAGATATTTCAATCATTGACTGCGGATCCAAGCACAATCTCCCGCTGTATATCGCCATCGCCAAAGCCTTCGAGATCCCGTATCTTGTTATACATGACGAAGACCCCTTGCCCGATCCGATACCCGATGAGTGGAACGAAGATAAGAGAAAGGCAAGGAAGAGGACGTTTGAACTGAATGATCACATTAAAAATCTTGTTGAAGCGCCTTTGGGGCAGGTCGAAATGCTTTCACCGGATTTCGAGACGGTAAGTGGGGTTCCCAAGAGCCAAGGTGAAAAGAAGGGAAAGGCCCTCGCTGCGCTGGACCATTTTGAAGCGGTGGAGCAATCAAAGATCCCCGAACGACTGCGACAAGTGGTCTGTGCAGCCTTCAATGCTCAGGGGGAACAAGGATGATCACCAACCTCAAACCCTACCCCGCCTATAAAGACTCCGGCGTATCCTGGTTGGGTGAGGTGCCGGCGCATTGGGAGTTGCGGCGGTTACGTTGCATAGCGGAGATGCGGGTTAGCAGCGTTGATAAGCATACAAAGGAAGATGAACAACCAGTCCGTTTATGCAATTATACAGACGTGTATAAAAATGAACGCATCAGCTCGGCAATGGTGTTCATGCAAGCAACAGCAACCAAAGACGAAATCGAGCGTTTCCGATTGAAACGCGGTGACGTCTTGATTACCAAGGACTCGGAGCAATGGAACGACATCGGCGTTCCAGCACTTGTCGATGATATCGATGAAGACATCGTATGTGGATATCATCTGGCCTTACTAAGACCATTCGCTGAGATGGTTACAAGTGCTTATCTTTTACGAGCGCTGCAAAGTACTGCCGTTGCATATCAGTTTCATATCTCCGCAAATGGGATCACAAGGTATGGACTTTCACTCGATGCAATTAAGTCTGTATGGCTACCTCTTCCACCCCTCCCCGAACAAACCGCCATCGTCCGCTTCCTCGATTACATGGACTGGCGGATCCGGCGGGTGATCCGGGCGCGGAAAAAACGTATCAGCTTGCTGGAGGAATACAAGCAGGCCCTCATCCATCAGGCCGTCACCGGGAAGATAGACGTCCGCACATGCGAGCCATATCCGGCCTATAAGCCCTCCGGCGTGGAGTGGCTGGGCCAGGTGCCGGAACATTGGGAAGTGCGGCGGCTAAAGAATGCTACCCATCTTATTATGGGGCAGTCACCGCCATCGGACGATTGCAGTACGGAGCCAATTGGTCTTCCGTTCTTGCAAGGATGCGCTGAGTTCGGGCATGTACATCCGCACGCCAAGCAATTCTGTCGTCGTCCTGTGAAGGTAAGCCCAGTTGGTGCGATCCTCGTATCAGTTCGGGCACCGGTCGGTCGCATCAATGTGGCAGACCAAGAATACGGAATCGGCCGGGGGCTTTGTGCCGTTGTGCCTGTGGAGAGTCTGCTCGACAAAACTTTCGTACGTTATACGCTTTCGGCATCTGTAGATGGGCTCGCCATGTCATCAACGGGATCAACTTATGATGCTGTGAGTGTCAGTGATATAGGAAATCATTGTTTACCGCTACCTCCTCTCCCCGAACAAACCGCCATCGTCGAATACCTTGACGCCCAGACGGCCAAGATCGATGCGGCCATCTCCGCCACCCGCCGCGAAATCGAACTTCTGCGCGAATACCGCACCCGCCTCATCGCCGATGTGGTCACCGGCAAGGTGGATGTGCGCGAGGTGGCGGCGCAGTTGCCGGAGGAGCCGCCCGAGGAGGAGGCCGAGTTGATGGACACGGAAGAGATTGCCGAAGCTGAGGCGGCAGATGATGATGCCGCCGCAGAAGCTCTCTCTGAGGAGGAAGTTGAACCATGACCCCCACCGACATGAGCGAAGCCGGGCTCGAAACTTTGATCTGCCGGGCGCTGACCGGCAGCGACTGCGTACCCCGACCTGCCGGCACTCCGGCGTTCGTTGCCGAGACGCCGGCACCCTACGGCGGTGTGGGTTGGCTCCCCGGCGACCCGGCCGATTACGACCGGGAG
>DUSP01000090.1 GCA_012842575.1 Clostridia bacterium | reverse complement strand
CCCTGCGGCGAAGGCGCCGATGAATACGGCAAGCGATATACCGATGACTCCCGAATGCTCGCCCATGTACTTGACGAAGGCTTCACGCGGGACCCAGATATCCATTAGACCCATGAGAAGAAAAATCGGTGGGAGAACCGACAGCATTTCGGCGAAATTATTGAGGGCACTCGAAATGATGAGGGGAGCTTTTTCCGGTAGGGCCACTGATATGACGGTACTCAAGACGAGCATGAGAATGGGGAACTTATACCGTTTCAGCGTACTCTTCACCACGCTGCTCATCGTTCCGCCACCATCCCTACGATAAAGGCCGTTACGAAGGAGAACGCGTATGCCAAGAGGTTTCTGAGTATCGTGGATTTCTTGCCGAAATACTTCGTTTCCATGGGAGCTGTCACAATACCTACCATCATGAGCGTGGATACGAAAACGGCGATCTGTTTGATCCCGGCGCCCATCTCGAGGAGCGACCTCGCCAAGGGGAAGGCGATGAAGCCGGGTATAAGGGTTATAGCCCCAATCGCTGATGTCAGGAGCATACCCCAAAAGCTCGTTTGACTTCCGATGAGGGTCGTTATCGTCCTAGGCGGCAGCATTGTCAGGGTAAGGCTGATGAGAATCAGGACACCTGCAAAGTCTGGGAGAATGGACTCAAAAGCCCTCCATCCTTTCATCAGCGCTCTGCGAGTTTTCTCTCTGTCCTTTATCCATGACCAGGTGAGAGAGAAGCCCGCCAGTAACCAAATGGCGATGTTGAACCACACGTTTTTCACCTACTTTTCTCTTTCACGCCTCGTCTTGAAGGCTTCATACCTCTCGAGGAAGGTCTTCAACCTGCGCTTACGGTCCTCCATTTCAGATGCCCAAAAAGAGAGCGTTTCGAGGCCTTTTTGTGTAATCTCGTAAGAACGTCTCGGATGTCCGGCCCCTTCGGTATCCCATTTTGAAACCAGGAGACCTTCTTTTTCCATTCTTCTCAGGTTTCGGTAAACCGTCGCTTCATCCGGGGAGTAGCCATGGGGAAAAAAATCTTCGTCCAATCGTTCGCTCAGATCGTATCCGTGCGAAGGGTCTTCGGCGATGAGGAGGAGCAGATACGCTTCCAGTAGCCGGTTTGGAGGGCGACTGCACCAACAGGTGGATGAATGTTCGACGAAGTGATGTCTTGGACCATGGTCGGGCCGACGACCTTCGTTCAAAGAGGTTCCTCCTTGCCATTAGGTACATCCCGTAGATATGTACCTTAAGTATATATGTGTTGCGTTTGTCGGTCAATAGCAAGCCTTGATTATTATTTGAACAGAGAAAGGTCCCGGTCTTCGTACGGGCTTCCAAGCGTTCACTGAACCGTGCTGCCTGGGACGAGACCGGGACCAAATCGGGTCTTCGGATGAAGTTTGAATTCCGGTCGTTTTCAATAGACTGAGACCTAGTTCTTCCTAATTCTTCCTACATTATTCATTCTGTCATTCTCCTCATTCATTCTCCTTATTCTTCGCGCTTCAGTCCTCGATTACTACCTTTGTCACCGTATTCCCGTCCAGCGTCAAGGTTACTTCGTCACCTGGTTCGATGTCGTTTATATCGCCATCTTCGCCGTCCAATTCGATTTCGGTATCAGCCGAGAGTACGAACCGCTTTGAGTGCCCATCTTCGTCCTGCACGTTGATCCAGGTCTTGGCGGACGAGAGGGTAATTGCGATCACCTTTCCGCTGAATTCGTTTTCTCTGCCTTCATCTCTTTCTTCATCTTCCGCATCTTCTTTATCTTTCTCATCATCTTCTTCGTCTTGAGATTCATCTTCATCTTCGCTTTCTTTGTCCTTGATCTCTATGAGAATAGCGGCGCCCCTTTCCACGACCACTTTGACTTCATCGCCTTCTTTGATGTCCGCGATGTCGAGGGTTTTGCCCTTGCACCTGACTTCCGCAGTCACGGAAACGTCGAGGGTGACAATATCACCGTCGTCGTCTTCGATGGCCAATTTGAGGTCATCGTCGGGTGCCGATTTCACAGTCCCTTTAATGACGCGATATTCAGGGAGTATTTTTATTGCGACGACTTCGTCTCCCGAAAGCCTCATCTGAACCAAGTCGCCCACCGCTATCTCCGACCATTCCACGACTCTGTCTTTGTATTCGACCCGTACATCTTCTGAGACTTTGAAGGTGTGCTCTTTTGTAACATAGCGTGGACCGTCCTCATCCTCATCTTTATCCTCATCATCATCGTCTTCTTCATCTTCCGCCTTGTATACTCGCATGGCTACGGTTATGCTCTCGGGTGATGGGCTCATCTTCGTGACTTCACCCTTCACTTCCCACCAGAGAGATCCGTTTGCGACGATCAATATTACGACCCCTTCATCATTGAGGAGCATCCTTACGTCATCGCCGACTGCGATATCGGAAAGGTCGGCCGGCTTACCGTTCTTCAAGATCGACGCGTCTTCGGATACTTCATATGTCTTTTCCTCAGGAACCGGGGGCATTGTCGGCAATATGGGCAGAATGGGGAGGATTATCTGGGCGTTTTCGCCAAACCCTGCGTCATTCCCCGTCCTCACCCTGTGTCGTTGACGTTCTGTATGCTGGTTGAGCCATGGGAGGATGACAACCGGGTTGTCTCTCCACCAGGGGGCAATGGTGATGCTGTTTTCGTCGACCGCGGTTACCCTTCCCCGGACCTCGTAAGGGCTCGTCGGGAACGGGATCCTCAAGTCAAAACGCGACAATAAGGCTGCCATTTCCGCCCTGGTAACCGGCTTATTCGGCCGAAACGTCTTGTCGGGATAGCCGCTGATGAGGTCGTAGTCAAGGGCTTTCGCTATAGCAGACCTAAGCGTTGCCGGCAGATCTGCGAGATCTGCGAACTGGCTCAACAAAACGGCTTCCTCATCTTGGGCCTGCTCATCTTCCTCATCTCCATCATCCGATTCGGAGTCTTGAGCGTCTAATAGGTCTAGCGCCTTTGTCAAAAGCGTCGTGACCCATGCACGCGATGCCGCCTTGTTGGGCTGGAACTCCGAAGCGTTTACCAGCCCCATCCGAAGGCCGAGGTCAACGTATCCCGTTGCCCAGGGAGTGGCTTCGACCCCGGGGATCTTTACCGCTACCGAGTCGGAAGCTTTGGCCTCTTCTTCCAGCCCTAGGAGTCTTAAAGTCAAGGCTAATGCCTCCGCTTGGTTGATGGACGCGTTGGGGCGGAAGGTGCCGTCCTCGTAGCCTTTGATGACGCCTTTGCCCTTCATTTCCGCCACATACTGGAACTCCCAGCCGTTTTCATCTACATCGCCGAACTTAAACTGCGCGCGAACGTTATGGCTCTCTTGCGCCTTCATCTTGGGTGCCGCCGCCGCAGGAGATGTAACCGGCGCCACAGTACTCAGTACGAGCGCTACTGCCACCAGCACCAGGAGGGCCACCCTCAGATGGCTTCGGACGGGAGTCTCAGTGGCCCGCCTGGAAAACCACCGCGAAAACGACTTCATGATCTCAAACCTCCTTCTAACCGGAACCCGATTACGCGCCGGGCCTTACTGTGGAACTTAACGGCGCGATGGCGCGTCATTGCATTCATTGCAAGCCCGGGCGGTATCCAGGCTCCTCTTTCGTAATTCACTCATATATGTTCGTAGACGTTGGGCTTTTTTGGTTGATCTTATCAATTTTGTAAAATGGGCTGAGACCGTTGACATCAACATAGTTCAGTAGAGTTGAACAAAAGTAAGTAACTTTCAGTAACGCTGCCAACACAAGAGGAAATCCCCCCTAACTGAAGAATCAGAGAGGAAAAAAATAAAATCTGAGTTCCCAAACAGGAGATGTTCTAACTCAGCAACCGGAAAGGCAGGCGTTACTATGGACTGCAAATCGCATGAATCCCGTTGGTCCCACGCAGCAACCGATCATTCCGAGAACCGCAAGTCCCCTAAAGGAGTTAAAGTCACGGTGCTGAGCGTAGCGGGTCACTGCGCCGCAGGGATAAAGCCCGGGGATTTCTTCATAGTCGAGAGCGGCGGCGCCGAAGGCCATGGCGCTTCTTTCATGAGGCATACCGATGGCTTCTGCCCTGAAGCCTTCCATAACGTGTTTCCCGCAGTTTTGGCCGTTTTGCACGGTGGAAGGCTCCCGTGGGAAGACGCTGAAGGTGTTGCCAGAGTATCGTGTCCCGATCCCAATGCTCGGGTGGTCATGGGTGTTTCGCGCATCACGGATTAAGCCGGATGCGGTAGAAAAGTTGCTGTCGTAGTCCCGTCCCGGGAGGTCGTTTCGCGCATCACGGATTAAGCTGGCTATCGGCCGACATGAGCGGAATGAGAGCCCTACGACCGGGATAAACCTATTTACTGATGCCAGTTGACGTCAGTATGGCGCCCGTTCCGCAAGCGGCGCCGCGAGTCTACCGTAGGGAGCGGTATCGAAAAATGGTCTCTTTCACTGACCATCTCGGGAGCGACGACTCAAAGACCAATACATCCCATCTTTCCGCTGCGTATGACGCCGAAGGGCAGTCTATCCCCGCCACCCCTGTCGCTGGGGACAGGAAGATCATCACCCTCAGGGACGTGCGGAAGGATACGGAAGTCGAAACGTACATTCGCCGAGGCAACGAACATCTCGGCGAATGCGGTTTTACCGAACACGGGCAACGACATGCCGACTTAGTTTCGAGCATCGCCCGCAACATCCTCTTACGGCTGGGGCAAAAAGAGCGAGACGCCGAATTGTCGGCCATTGCCGGCTATCTTCATGATATCGGAAACGTCGTGTCCAGGTATATCCACGGCCAGACAGGTGCCGTGATGGCCTGGAAGATACTGGAACGGCTTGGCATGCCGGCGGACGAAATTGCGACGGTGGTATCCGCCATCGGGAATCACGACCCCGAGGAACTAGGCCAACCTGTAAACCAAGTGGCCGCCGCCCTCATACTTGCCGATAAATCGGACGTGCATAGGTCGAGGGTGAGGGTTGCCGATCCCACGAGGTTTGACATTCACGACAGGGTAAATTATGCGGTGACGCGTTCCTTCGTCAACGTGAACGGAGGCAACAAAACCATAACCTTGGAACTATCTGTCGATACTGACATATCTCCGGTAATGGATTACTTCGAAATCTTCCTCGCCAGAATGATCATGTGCAGGCGAGCGGCTGCCTTCTTGGGGTGTCAGTTCGAGCTCCTCATCAACGATACCAGGCTTCTTTAGACTTGGGTGCGGCTTTGACGAATTCGTGCAGACGGTCGTCACGAGCCCGCCCTACGGCTTCTTTAGACTTGGGTGCGGCTTTGACCCCCGCTGGGGTTTCGTTGACAATAACAATCCCCGAACCTATAATGAAAGCCGTGGCAAGGCCCATGTTCTGCATCGGCAAGTGTTACGGAGTTACGGAGCCGGTGAGTATTCCGGACCGGTGGATATACCGGTCGTGCGGAGTAATACTAAGGGGGTGAGACCCGGTGGGCGATATCATGAAGACGATACCGCCGCAAGCCATAGCGGCGCTTTTGGTCTTGGTAATAGGGGTCATTTTCTTCTTTATGTGGCGAAGGGCCAATCGGGTCGGTCGCGTAAGACTTACGTTTTTCCTGATACTCGGTATCATCGCTTTTTCATCGTACTATCTTTTGTTTGAGGCCCCGATTTACGATCGTATAAACCGGGGGCTTGACTTACAGGGCGGCGTACACGTGGTCCTCGAGGCGAAGGACGCTCCCGGGGCCAAAGTCGACGACCGATCGATGAACGAAGCTGTAGATATAATCCGTGAAAGAGTCGACAAGCTTGGGGTAACGGAACCACTGATCCAACGAGAGGGATCGCGCAGGATCATTGTGGAGCTCCCGGGTGTAAAGAATGCCCAAGAGGCCATTGACGTCATCGGTAAGCCCGCGTATCTCGAGTTCGTGGACGAAAAGGGAAACGTGGTCATAACCGGAACCGACCTTAAGAAGGCCGATATCGCGAAGACCGAGGAAGGATACGTAGTCACGCTGGAGCTCAACCCTGAGGGAGCCAAAAAGTTCGCAAAAGCGACTTCCGAAAACGTGGGTAAGCGCATCGCCATATTGCTCGACAAGGAAATCATTTCGGCACCTGAAGTGAGGGAACCGATCCCTGACGGGCGAGCTCAAATCACGGGTTACGACACCGCGGAAACGGCTTATAAGATGTCCGTTCTTCTCAATTCCGGCGTCTTGCCGGTGAAACTCGACATCATCGAAAACCGCTCCGTGTCGGCTACCTTGGGACAGGATTCCATTGCCCGGAGCCTGAGCGCCGGGGCCATAGGTGTGGCGCTCGTGATATGTTTCATGCTCGCGTACTATCGTCTGCCGGGGTTGATCGCCGATTTCGCACTTGGAGTGTACGTGCTATTACTCCTGCTCGCGCTGAAGGCCATTAACGCGACCTTAACGCTTCCCGGTGTCGCCGGTATCATTCTCTCGGTGGGAATGGCAGTGGATGCCAACGTCCTCATATTCGAGCGCATGCGCGAAGAGCTTCGAAGCGGCAAGACCCTATGGTCGGCCATGAATTCGGGCTTCTCGAACGCGCTCCGAGCCATTTGGGACTCTAACATCACCACGCTGATCGCCGCGGGCGTGCTGTTCTGGCTGGGATCGGGCCCGGTCAAAGGGTTTGCGGTAACCTTGTCTTTGGGCATAGCGTGTAGCATGCTGACCGCGGTCATAGTCACGAAGTATCTGCTGAGATTGTTGATCCAGGGCAACCTGCTCAAGAAAGAACAGTCTTGGATTCTGAAGTGGGTTTAGGAGGTGAGTTCGTGCTGTCCAATTTCGATTTCGTGGGAAAACGAAGGATTTGGTTCGGCCTCTCCTCGGCCGTCATCATAACAGGTCTCATATTCATGGTTTTGCCCGGTCACGGGCTCAGATTGGGCATCGATTTCACGGGCGGAAGCCTCCTTGATCTCACATTTCAAAAGAGCCCGACCACGTCCGAAGTGAGGGAGGTACTGTCCCAACACGGGTTCGGCGGCAGTATGATCCAGAAAGGTGGGGCTTTAGGCCGGGACGTGCTCATACGCACCAAGACCCTAACCGACCAGCAGAGGGAGGCCGTCCTGAAAGATCTTTCCGATAAGGTCGGACCTTATACGGTAAATCGTATCGAAGAGGTACGGGGGGTCATAAGCGAAGAGATTACGAGATCCGCGTTGCTCGCATTGCTCATCGCGAACGTCGGTATTCTCGCATATGTGACGCTGCGCTTTGAGTTCAAGTTTGCGGTGGCCGCCATAGTCGCACTGGTGCACGATGTGCTAGTGACCCTCGGGTTTACTGCTATCACGGGCATGGAACTTCAAAGCCCCTTTGTCGCCGCGATATTGACCATCGTGGGATACTCCATCAACGATACCATCGTGGTGTTCGACCGTATCAGGGAGAACATGAAGACGAAGGATGCCGCAAAGTCCAAGAAAAAGCCCGAGGGGTACGGGGCGCTGGCAAACAGGAGCATATCCGAGACTCTGACGAGGTCTATCAATACGTCCTTGACCACTATTTTAGCCATCGCCGCCGTTTACCTGTTCGGTGGTAAGACCACGAAGGATTTCGCTCTCACCCTCATTGTGGGGATAACGGCGGGTACGTACTCTTCGATTTTCATCGCCAGCCCGCTGTGGGTGTGGTGGAAGGAGCACGAGATTCTAAGGGAAAAGGCGGTGAAGGTTAAAGCCTAGTCGCGCCAGAGCCACAACGTTCACAACCCCGCCCGATAGCCGACAACCCGTCGTTTTTTCTTAGGTGTCGGCGGGCATACTATGCCTGGCCGGGGGTGTGAACATGAACGGAAAGCGCGTTCCAGTCAGTCACGAAGGAAACGCTCTGCTCTTTGAAGCGATCATCCTCTCGATCGCTTCAACGTTTACAGGCCATCCCGTACACCTACATGCCGAGGGTTTACGGGGGACTGGCAAGACCACCGTCTTGCGCTGGGCCAAGAATATCCTTCCGAAAATCGAACGGATACGTGGCTGCCCTTATAACTGTGACCCGGCCGACCCGCATTGTCCGATTCACAGAGTCTTGACTCGTCCTGAAATCGGTGCTCTGGGAACCGAGTGGGTACCGATGCCCTTCATGGAAATAAGTCATTCCGCGAAACTCGGTACGGTTGTCGGAAGCCTTGATCTCGAGAAACTCACCGACCCCTCCCGCCCGGAGGCAACCTTCCTTCCGGGAACCATTCCCAGAGCCCACAGGGGAATCGTTCTCGTCGATGAGGTCAACCGGCTGGCTGAGACGGCGCCGGAGATAACCGACGTTCTCCTGGGAGTAATGGGGACAAGGCCGGGGTGGATCAAACTCGAAGAAGCCGGCCTGCCGCAATTCGAATTGCCGGTGCGTGTATCGGTATGGGCGGCCTCGAATCCGGACGAAGACCCCGGTCCTCTCGGTGACATCCGGCGGCAACTGGCAGATCGCTTCGACCTCCTGGTGGCGATCACCAGACCCACTTCCGTGGACGATGTACTGCGGATCCTGGACGATGTCTTGGCCGAAGGCGCATGGGTGAGGCGGGATGATGCGGATTCGGATTCAAAAGCGTACCCCTGGCATCTGCCCGACCTCAATTTGGAACCTAGAAAAGTGACTATGACCGTCGTCCCGGACAAAATACGCCGCATTGTGGCGCAACTTTACATCGACTTCGGTATAGAAAGTCTGAGAGCCGTGGAAGCCATGCTGCGCGTCGCGCGCACTAGGGCCGCAATGGACGAGCGGAACGAGGTTTCGATAACGGATCTTTTGGTCGTCGCTCCCCTTGTACTCCGGCACAGGGTCGATCTCCAAGTGGTTTCGAAGGTTATCGAATTTCTATCCGGCTTGAAGGAAGCCTCCGTTACTCGGGTACCAGCGGGTACCATCGGCCGGCCGGGATACCCCGAATCTTCAAGGCAAAGCGCCGGTTCTCCGATCAAGGAACAGGGAGCAGGTTCTTTAAGCTCTGAAAAGGCGACGAATACTCCGCCTCTTAAATTCGACCGATCGACCCTCACCGTAACGGATAAAAGGAGCGGTTTGCGGCAACGCGCCTTGCCGCTACATCGCGTCCTCAACTCGGGCCTTGGCATCCTGCAACTTTTTAGGAACGCTTTACCGTCAACACCGAGCAAGAGTCCGAGCAAAAGTCCGAGTAAGAGTCCGAAGAGTCCGAGTAAAAGTCAAGGAGGAGAGACCACTCAATCCTCTTCACTGCCATCATGCGACCAAGTGACCAGCCCTCCCGTACCGGGGAAACCATTGTTTCAGCTGCCCCCAGAGGCATGGCTGGTTTCGGAAACGGAATTGAAGGACGGTTTGTCGCCGCAAGGACCGCCGCAAGGTGACAATGGATGACCGTGGATACAACCGTAACCGCCCACACGCTGGCCCATTTTGCGGAGAAACTCGGGAAATTGTTGAAAAGACGTGCCGTCCGTATCGGAGAGGCTTCGGTCGCAAGCCTTCATCCCCACTCCTTCAATCCTGCAGAACCCTGGAGGGTTAGGGTCATTAAGGCGCAGGACGCCGGGATGGTATTCTACGGAAGAAAGGATGCGCGAGAGGTGATACACGTCGACATCTTTCACGAACCCGGATTCGTCGATCATCTAAAGGCTGCTGCCGCCTTGATCGATGGGTTTGGGACGTTGGGAGACGAACTCACAGCGGGGGACTCCACCGAGGAAGAATCGTGTCCTCGTCCCCGGATGTCCCATTGGGCTTCGTTGATTAGGCGGCAAACCCCACGCCCGCCAGCTCAGAGCCGACTGAGGCCTCTTGATTACGTTGACATACAAACCGGCACAGGTGGGGGTCGCGTGACGGGGCGTTTGACCTTTGGAAAAGGATCAGACGTAAGGCGTGCCCACATGAACCACGTACACTTGGCTTTAGCTTGGCGTCCTCATGGGCCTCTGCTGACGCTTTGCGCCGTATGGTTCCTCGAGCAGGAAATCCTCCGGCAAGGCCTCAATCTCAGGCGCATAGAAAGCATCGTCAGGGGCAGCGAACGGATTGACAGGAAGGCTTTGAGAGAAGAGTACGGATCGGACTTCGACTCCTTCTTGTCGGGTGAAGGGGCTGACCCAGAGGAAGGAACGGCAAAGAAGGTGCAAAAAGACACCGGCACCGTAGTAGCCCCGAATTACCGCCCGGGCGAACACCAGGTGACTTTCCGAGAGGATTTCGGTCGCACACCTTCATTCGGTCGCACGCTTTCCGAAGAAGGGCATTGGGCGCGGCCCGGCATGACTTCAAAATATGGTATGAGGGGCATCGTCGGGAGGTGGGGGGGCGACACTCGGGGCGCTTTTCTGTCCGCTTCGGATCTCTCCGCTTCGGAATCGTATCACGCCTTGCACCGTGAAGGGGGTGATGTATGCGAGTTCGTAACCAAATTGGGGATCGCAATGGATGCCATGGAACATTTTTTGTCTTCACGAGAACTCAAAGAAGCTTTGGAAACCCTCTCTCCCGATCGGGCCTACGACAAACCAAAAAAAGGCGGCTTGGCGCATTTTGAACCTCAGATGGAAGAGGCGTTGATTCGCAAGGGCTTGGCGAGAAGGGAGGGACATAGGGCCGTTCTCACCGGTCAAGGCCGAGATCTCCTCTTATTCTTGCAGCGATACTGGCCCGAGATTGACTGTGAAGTGCGTCGGGTCCTGAGGAAGCTGCCTCCGGGGGTATTTCGGTCCTGGGGGTTACCTGCGTTCCATTCAAAGGAATGGGGAAAAAGAAGGACGGGTAAGGGACAAGCGGTTTCGGCACAGCCGGGTGACTGGCTTGGAGAACTCGCTCCGGTCGAGACGGTGACTAGGTCCCTCCTACGAAACCTCACAGAGGCCTCTTCGACCTCGCCTTTCTCCGAAGTCCCTGCCCGTACCCGTGTTGATTTCCACCTCGAGAGGTCTGATCTTCACGAGATCCTCTACCGCACGAAGGAGACCAGGGACGTGTGTATACTGCTTGACGCGAGTTCGAGCATGGCGGGAAGGAGAATCGCCGCCGCCAAAAGACTTGCGGCCCACTTGCTCTTACAGGGTAAAAACAGAGCATCTGTGATCGTCTTCAAGGATTCCTCCGCCGAAGTCAAACTCCCTTTGACAAGGTGCTACAGGAGGGCGGCAGAAGCGCTGTCGACCATCCAGGCCTCCGGACTCACCCCTCTGGCTCATGGCTTAAAAAGGGCATCCGAATACCTCTCCGCACAACGTTGTCGCAAGCCGGTATTGGTATTGATTACGGACGGAATCCCCACGGTAGGGTTAAAGAACAGTCCCACCCAGGACGCCGTAGAGGCTGCGGGTCGCCTGAAGGAACTCGGTATCCACTTAGTCTCCATCGGACTGGAACCCAATCGCGCTTTCCTCGAAGAGCTTTCCGCGAAGGCGTCCGGGAAGCTTTACGTCCTCGGGGAATTGGAGGGGACTCAATTGGCCCGCGTGGTGCACCGTGAGTGCAAGGTGTAGCCGTCAAGTGTACGACCCAAGGCAAGGTACGGTCACCAGAGGCTACTTGGAGGAATCGTGTTTTTGGAAGAGAATACCCCCTACATGGTTTTCCCCGAATTCACACCACTTGCGAGGTGATCCTCACTTGGCCGTCGTCGCTTTGTTGTTATTCGCCCTTGTTGTGGCCATATTTGCCGTTCAGAACGCCCAAGAGGTTCCGGTCAGGTTTTTCACCTATAGTTTTTCGAATCTCCCTTTGAGCGTGGTCATCATCGGTTCTGTGGCCGTGGGCGCCGTGTTTATCGGACTACTGTGGCTCGTAAGACACGTCAGGCTCGTCATGAAGCTCAGGGAAGCCAATGCGAAGGTAAAGAAGGCCGAAGCAGCGCTCAAGGAAATGGGCGAAGTCGAGAAGGCTTTGAGGGAGAGAATAACCGTCCTCGAGGCGAGCGCGGCCGGCGGGGGTGTAGGTGCGACGGCGACGGCGGGGGCGGGGGCGACGCCGGGAGCGACGGCGGGTTTGGCGTCCCCCGGGATGAGGACGGGCGATCAATCGGATTGATGCGATATCCGCGTTGGCAAATCGCCGGCCTTCCCCCGGGGCTTCACCATCCTGACCTGGCGGAACGAATTGCCGGCGACTTGAATATATCGAGGATTACGGCCAATCTCCTCATACGAAGAGGCGTTCAGTCACCTGAGGAAGGCAGGGCTTTCCTCTATCCCGACCTGAACGACCTACATGACCCTTTCCTTTTGCGCGATATGGATGTAGCCGTTCGTAGGTTGGCCCGCGCTTTGGAAACGGGAGAGGGCATTGCCGTCTACGGTGATTATGATGTAGACGGTTTGGCCGCAACCGCACTGCTTCATTCGGCCTTACTCAAAACCGGCGTTAATCCCCATCATTACATTCCGGATCGTCTCCAAGAAGGGTACGGACTAAACCGGTCGGCCCTGGAAAGCATTGCGGAGAAAGGCGTCACTTTGGTCATAACAGTGGACTGCGGCATTTCCGCTGCTCTAGAAGTGGAATACGCGTCGGCGCTGGGTATGGACGTCATCATCTTGGATCATCACAGGCCTCCGGAGGAGTTGCCGCAGGCGGCCGCCGTGGTAGATCCCTGGCGAAAAGGATGCGCTTATCCTTTCAAATACCTATCCGGTTGCGGGGTGGCGTTCGAGTTCGTTCGGGCGTTGTTGGCCCGCGGAATCCTTCCGAGTCATCCGTCGTCGCCGGAAATTCCGTCGCGCGCCTGTGAAGAATATCTTGATCTCGTCGCACTCGCGACGATCGCCGACATGGTACCCATGGTGGGCAAAAACCGCATCCTCACTAAATTCGGGCTCGGAGTACTGAGAGACACTCCGAGGACGGGCTTGCGGGTGCTCCTCGAGGAGAGCGGTTTTGAGCCCGGACGCGATACGCTAAACGAATGCCACGTCGGTTTCGTGTTGGCCCCGCGCCTCAACGCAGCCGGTAGGTTGGGAGAGGTGGACACGGCGCTCAGACTCCTCATCACGGACGACCGGACCGAAGCGAAATCCCTGGCAGAACGACTCACCTTCCTAAATTCCTTACGTCAGAAGGAAGAAAGCCTGGTCATGGAGCAAGCGCTCGAGATGTTAGAGTATGAGGTTTTAGGAAAGGGCGTTCCGCCGGCCGTGGTACTATCCGATTCAAAATGGCATCCTGGGGTGATCGGAATCGCCGCTTCCAAACTCGTCGAATTGCTGTGGCGTCCCACGGTTCTCATTTCCACTCGCACCGGGGTGGGTAGGGGTTCGGCCCGGAGCATTCCCGGCCTTGACATTTTCGCGGCGCTCTCACACTGTAGGGAATTCTTCTCGCGATTCGGCGGTCACGCCCAAGCTGCTGGTTTTGACATGGATCCCGAACGAATTCCCGGGTTCAGAAAGGCATTTCAAGAAATTGCGGCTTCAGCCGTTACGGAAGACCTCCTCTGTCCCGCAATCCAATTGGAAGGGGAAATCACACTGCAAGACCTCGACCTCAAGACGGTGACGGAGATAGGGCTGCTGGCGCCCTTTGGGGTAGATAACCCCGAACCCGCATTCATGCTTTCGGGGGTCATGTGTAGGAGCGCTCGAGGCGTTGGCGTAAACGGCGACCACCTTAAGCTGGATCTACCCGGTGGGCTCTCAGCCATCGCTTTTGGAGGTTTTGCCGCGTTTGGAGACTTACGATCCGGGAGCTATGTGGATTTGGCCTTCACCGTCAGGGAGGGTGAACACGGCGGCTTTCGAAAGGTGGAGGTAATAGCCAAGGACATAAGACCACATGAGGCAATGGTGAAGATCAAAGCGGAGGGGCCGGAAGGCGCGGGTCCGGCCGAAGGCTTTGTGCGTTTGATAGACCGACGCGGGACCGTCGCGGGCATAGAAGGCCTTGTACGGTGTCTGGAGGAAGTGGGGACGGGCTATGCTGGGGACGTAGGAGCGGGTTTTGACGGTTCTGACGTCAAGCGAAGGCCTTCGGCGCCATCTCTGATTTACGTTTCGGGTTTGGCAAGGGGTTTTAGGCTTCTTGAGTGGCTCAAAGCACTTGGTGTGCGCGCCGCGATGTTTGGCTCCTCGTTGAAGAGGGATTCTCGGATACAGGTAATGAACGCCTTCTTACGCGGAGATCTGGATGTGCTCGTGGTATACGGACGCCCTTGCCTTAACCTGCGAGACCTAAAACCCCATTACATAGTGCTATGGGATCCGCCGCTACTGCCAGAAGTCTTCAGTGGCCTGTGTCAAATCGCGGCGGGAGGGTGTGATCCCGGATGCGACTCGGTGTCTACCGTATCTATTACTTCGTCGTCCGGCTTTATCCCCGCTTCGCCTTCACTTTCACCTTCCGGGCAGATCCCCGCAAGTGCTCCCTCGATGTTACTGGCTTACCGCCAGGTTCTCGGGAGTCTTGCGAGGACTTTGCTTTTGTCAAAGGCTCCTCTGCGACGGGATTTGGTGCGGATCTTCAAGGCGCTCGAGGCAAAAGTCGGTTTTCCTTTTAAGAGCCGTGGTGAACTCGAAAGAAGGCTTCTCAGGGATCTCGGAATAGGCTTTTCGTTGAGCGGGTTACGACGGGGTCTTCGAGTATTTGAAGATATGGGCCTATTTCAGTTAATGCAATACAATGAATCCAAAAAGAAATCCAAGAAGCGGGTTTATGTTAAAATAGTAGCCGAGCCTGCGGCTGCGAATGGCAAAAAAAGGCTCCAAGATTGTCGAGTCTACCGGAGTTACCTGGGCGAAAGGCGTCGACTTCAGTCGTGGCTCGAGACGGTGATGTCGGGTAGTATAGAGGACATGATCAAAGCGACGAAGGTGGGCGAGGTGGCAAGAGAAAGAATAGGAGCGTCTGGGGTTTTCGGACCCGTACAGGAGAAGATGGGCGAAAAAGCGGCTCGAGGTTGAGGGATCAGCCGGTGAACGCGGATAGGGAATTGTGGGGAGGGTAATGCATGGATCTCAAGTCCTACATAAGGGAGATACCGGATTTTCCCCAAAAAGGGGTCAGTTTTAAGGACATTACGACGCTCCTCAAAGACGGTGAAGCGTTCAAGTACGCTATAGATCAGCTGGCTTCAAAGGTGGAGCATCTGGGAGCGGAAGCCGTAGTATCGCCCGAGGCGCGAGGGTTCGTAGTGGGCGGGGCACTTGCCTACAGGCTCGGAACCGGATTCGTACCGGCCAGGAAAGCGGGCAAGCTCCCTTGTGAAGCGTTAAGTGGGACATATACCTTGGAATACGGCGTAGACTGCTTGGAGATACACAAAGACGCCATACGACCCGGACAGCGCGTCATCGTGTGCGACGACTTATTGGCTACAGGGGGGACCATATCCGTGGTGGCGAATATGGTGAAAGAACTAGGCGGGTCTGTGGCGGCGGTGGCCTTTCTCATTGAATTGACGTATTTGCCCGGGCGCGAAGCCTTGAAAGGCTATGACGTCATTTCCCTGATACGATATTGAACGGAATTGGCGCGGCCCGCTATCCTGGCGGCCATCGCGTCCAAGCCGACCGCGCGGGAGGCGGGCGCAGGCATTTAGCGGATGGAACTGAGTGGTTCAAGGTATGACAATAGAGGAACTGATCCTAAAACTGAATAGCGCTTCCCTGCGGTCCGACACCGATTTGGTGCGGAAGGCCTTTGCGTTCGCTCAAAAGGCTCATGAAGGGCAATTTAGGGATTCTGGCGACGAGTATATTCAGCACCCTCTGGCCGTAGCCGGAATCTTGGCCGAGCTCGAGCTCGACACGGTGACGGTGGCCGCCGGCTTGCTGCACGACGTGGTAGAGGATACGGAAACGACGATCTCCGACATCGAACGCGTGTTCGGCTCGGAGATGGCGGTTTTGGTCGACGGGGTTACGAAGCTCGGGAAGCTCGAGTACCGTTCGAGGGAAGAAGAACAGGCGGAAAACCTTCGAAAGATGTTCCTGGCCATGGCCAAGGACATTAGGGTCATTATCATCAAGCTTGCGGATAGACTGCATAACATGCGTACGTTGGAGCATCTGAACCATTCGAGGCGGATGGACATAGCCAACGAGACCCTCGACATATACGCTCCTTTGGCCCATCGGCTTGGAATGTGGCGTTTCAAGTGGGAACTCGAGGATCTCGCGTTCAGATACAAGGACCCCGAGGCCTATGAGGATCTCGTTCAAAAGGTGGCAAAACAGAGAAGGGAACGCGAAGAGTATATCACTAAGGTCATGAGCATCTTGAACGAGAGGCTGAAGGCAGCGGGTATCGAGGCGGATATAAGCGGTAGGGCCAAGCACTTTTATAGCATTCACAGGAAGATGACTTTACAAGGGAAGACCTTTGAAGAGATATACGACCTCCTAGCTATACGGGTGATAGTCGATACCATTAAAGATTGCTATGCGGCTTTAGGGATAGCCCATTCCTTGTGGAAGCCTATGCCCGGCAGGTTCAAGGACTACATTGCGATGCCGAAGTCCAACATGTACCAGTCGTTGCATACCACGGTGATGGGTCCTGACGGCGAGCCGTTCGAAATCCAGATCCGCACGTGGGAGATGCACCGTACTGCCGAATTCGGTATAGCCGCCCACTGGAAATACAAAGAGGGGGCCAAGGACGACAAGGACTTTGAGGACAAAATCGCGTGGTTAAGACAGGTTTTAGAGTGGCAGCGCGATCTGAGAGACGCGCGCGAGTTCATGGAATCCCTTAAAATAGACCTGTTCGACGACGAGGTATTCGTGTTCACTCCCCAGGGAGATGTCATCGACCTTCCCGCGGGTTCAACTCCTGTGGATTTCGCTTACCGGATTCATACCGAGGTGGGTCACAGGTGCGTGGGTGCCAAGATCAACGGGAGGATCATGCCCCTTGATTATGTCCTCCAAAACGGGGAAATAGTGGAAATCCTCACGTCAAAGCAGTCGCCCGGACCCAGCGCCGATTGGCTGAAGTTCGTCAAAACCTCGCAGGCGAGGTCCAAGATACGGCAATGGTTCAAGAAGGAACGCCGTGAAGAAAACATCGTACGGGGCAGAGAACTCCTCGAGAGGGAATTCAAGAGGATGGGGCTGGAAGCCCTGGCGCTGACAAAGGACGAGTACATGTCCACGGTGGCCATGAGGCTGAATTTCATATCCCCGGAGGATCTCCTCTCAGCCATCGGCTATGGCGGGGTGTCAGCTCAACATGTGGCGGGGAAACTGCGGGACGAATGGCAGAAGTCACTTCCCCCCGGAGTCGTATCGACGGCGGAAAAGAAGTTCTCGCCTTCGGCGGTTCCAAAGAAGTCCGGTCTTGGCGTGTCCGTCAAGGGAGCCTCTAACTTGCTGGTCAAGTTTGCCAAGTGTTGTAATCCCGTACCTGGAGATCCCATTATAGGATACATAACGCGGGGCCGGGGGATATCGGTACACAGATTGACGTGTCCGAACATGACGAACATGCTTGCAGACCGCGAGAGATTCATAGAAGTGGCTTGGGACCTGAGTGTCCAAGCGCATTACCCGGTGGAGGTCGAGGTGAAGGCTTATGACAGGCCTGGGCTGTTGTCCGACATAACCGGGGTGATTTCGGATACGGGGGTGAATATAGCCTCCGCGGTGGTTCGGACCAATCCGAAAAAGGGTTTTGCTTCAATGAATTTGGTCCTTGAGATCACCGATTTGAAGGAACTCGACGCCATAGCCCAGCTCGTCAGGAAGATAAAGGGAGTGACCGAGTTTCACAGGGCAGAGAAAGAAGGGCGATCAGCCGGTTGAAAGCCGTGGTTCAAAGGGTCGCGCGAGCGTCGGTGACGGTGAATGGGGAAAGGGTCGCCGCGATCTCCAAGGGCTTCGTGGTGCTGCTGGGCATAAAAAAGGGAGACGACGTAGCCGACGCGAGATACATGGCGTCGAAAATCGCCGGGCTGCGGATTTTTGAAGACGACCAGGGAAAGATGAACCTTTCCATAAAAGACGTCAAGGGCAGTGTTCTTTTGGTATCACAGTTTACCCTTTACGGAGACTGCCGGCGCGGGCGCCGCCCCAGTTTCACCATGGCGGCCGACGGTTGCGAGGCTAAGCCCCTATATGAGGAGTTCGGAAGGGAACTGGATAGGCAAGGGGTTCCGGTAGAGTATGGGCGGTTCGGGGCGTCTATGGTGGTAGAGATAATCAACGAGGGTCCCGTGACGATTATCTTGGATAGCGACGAAACCTGATTCTTGCCGGGTTCGCGGCTTTGGCCGGTGTGGCGAACCGGATGCGGATGGGTTGATAGGCCATGTCTTCCTTGAGGGGACTTTCTAGAGGGTTTACGTTCTTGGTGAGGGGTTGATGAATCTTTGATCTTGGAGACGGTGGTCGTAGGGGATTTGGGCACTAATTGCTACATAGTCGCTTGCGAGAAAACCAAAGAGGCGTTGATCATCGATCCCGGCGCGGAACCGGACCGGATCGTGAGGCTTGTGGAGAAACTCGGAGTGAAGGTCGTCGGGATATTGAACACCCACGGGCATGCGGACCACATCGGCGCCGATGAGGCGTTAAGGCGGAAACTTGACGTCCCTCTGATGATCCACCGGGAGGACGCACCGCTTCTTCATAGCCCGGGCAGGAACCTATCGTTGTGGGGCGGATTCGATCTCAGAATATCCCCGGCCGAGCGACTGCTCGAAGAAGATGACGAAATAAAGGTGGGCGAGTTGACCTTCAAGGTCGTACATACCCCCGGGCATACCCCTGGAGGAATATGCCTCGTCGGCCACGGGAAAGCATTCTGTGGTGATACCCTTTTTGCGGGTTCGGTGGGTCGTACGGACCTCCCTGGGGGCTCTTGGGGCCAGCTCATCGACTCCATTAAGAAGAAGATAATGACCCTTGCCGACGAGACCGAAGTATTCCCCGGCCACGGCCCATCTACGACCGTGGGCGAGGAGCGATCCTCGAACCCTTTTGTCGCAGACTGATCGCAGATTGAATCACAGTTGAAAAGGAAGCGACCTTGAAACGGAGGGTTTATGCTTGCTTACGTCTAGACCGAGGGGGACTGCCGACCTACTCCCCGGAGAGGTGGAGAAGTGGCAGTTTCTCGAAGGGGAGTTCAGGAGCCTCTGCCACGATTTTGGCTTTGGCGAGGTCCGAACCCCCGTGTTCGAACATACGGAACTCTTCCAGCGTGCGGTCGGCGAGTCAACGGACATAGTCCGAAAGGAAATGTACACTTTTAAGGATAGAGGCGGAAGGAGTATAACCCTTCGCCCCGAAGGGACGGCGCCGACGGTAAGGGCCTATTTACAGGCCAAGCTATATGCGGAACCGCAGCCGACCAAGCTTTACTATGTCTGTCCGATCTTCCGCTATGAAAGACCCCAATCGGGTAGATTGCGACAGCATCATCAGTTTGGAGTGGAGATGTTCGGCGCGGCGGCTGCAGAGGCTGATGTAGAAGTGATTATGGTAGCCTGGGAGTTTTTCCGGCGGCTTGGACTTGAGGGTCTCATCGTGCACTTGAACTCTATCGGATGTCCCACATGCCGGCGGGCATACAGGGCGGCGCTAAAAGATTTCTTTGAGCCAAAGGCCAAGGACTTATGTACGGATTGCAGAGAACGATTGGAGCTGAATCCGCTGAGGGTTCTCGATTGCAAAACCGAAGCGTGCCAACCGTATATCCAAGAAGCGCCGGTCATTTCGGGTTATCTCTGTGACGAGTGTCGTGCACACTTTGAAGACGTCAAGTCACTCCTCACTCAGAGGAAAGTTAAGTTCGTATTGGATACCAGGCTCGTAAGGGGGCTTGATTATTATACCCGTACGGTATTTGAGATAAGGCACCCGCATCTTGGTGCTCAAAACAGTGTATGCTCCGGCGGGCGGTATGACGGTCTGGTGGAGGAATGCGGCGGCGACCCTACTCCCGGCGTCGGTTTCGGAATGGGCGTGGAGAGACTTGTCGAAGCGCTCGAAATCGAAGGGGTGGCTCTTCCTGGCAGGAGGTCCGTTGACGTTTACATAGCCATTTCGGAGGCGGGCGACCGGGACATGAAGAACCGGGGACTCGATCTTCTCTACGCTTTGAGAGAGCGACGTATTTCTGCGGACATGGACTATCTCGGGAGAAGCCTGAAGAGCCAGATGAAGTATGCCGGCAAGATGAAAGCGAAGTACGTCATCATCTTCGGCCGGGAGGAATTAGCTGGCGGCGAAGTGGTCTTAAGGGACATGGCGCAGGGCAGAGAGCGCCGGGTTTCTCTTTCAGACGTACCCGGGACACTCCGGGCTAGCCTCGATGTAGGCGGAACACCTTGGTCTAACTGTCAGAAGCCGTCGGGATGAGGAGGAGGGCTGGGACGTCGGAAGTGCCAGGAGCCTCGGCCCTGCAACTGCCGGTTTGGCTCATTTTGCCGCAATTGGCAGGGCCGGAGTACGTCGGAGCGTTCCGGACTAATGACTGACGGGAACCCGAATGGCGTTGAGGAGGACACCAGGTGGAGAGGACACATGGTTGCGGCGAATTGACTACCCAGGACGTGGGGCAGGACGTAGTACTTTTCGGATGGGTGCACAGGCGGCGAGACCACGGCGGGCTCATATTCATAGACCTCAGGGACCGTTCGGGTGTCGTTCAGGTGGTCTCTTCGCCGGAGATAGATAGGACGGCTTTTGACGTTATAGAAACCGTCAAATCCGAATACGTGGTGAGAGTAGAGGGCACTGTGAGGAAGAGGCCGCCCGGCAGCGAAAACCCATCTCTCAAAACCGGCGAAATCGAGGTGATGGCGAAACGTTCGTCCATTCTGAACCCCTCGAAAACGCCTCCTTTTTCCATTTGCGAGGACGATGAAGTCGATGAAGAGATGAGGCTCAAGTATAGATACCTGGATTTGAGAAGGCCTTTCATGCGGGATCTCCTGGTTTTGAGGCATAGAGTCTGTAAGGCCATACGGGACTATTTTGACCGAAATGGCTTCTTGGAGATAGAAACCCCCATGCTCACGAGGAGTACTCCCGAGGGTGCCAGGGATTTCTTGGTTCCGAGCCGGCTCAATCCCGGGCGGTTTTATGCCTTGCCGCAGTCTCCGCAGTTGTTCAAACAGATCCTTATGGTGGCGGGATTCGATAGGTACTTCCAGATAGTAAGGTGTTTCCGAGATGAAGATCTTCGGGCGGACAGGCAACCGGAATTCACGCAAATAGATGTGGAGATGTCCTTCGTGGATGCCGAGGACGTCATGTCCGTGACCGAGGGAATGGTGAGCTACGTGTTCGAGCAGACGATGGGCGTCGAGTTGCAAATCCCGTTTCCGCGGTTGACGTGGCATGAGGCCATGAGAAGATTCGGGACAGATAAACCCGATACCCGTTTCGGTATGGAGATCGTAGACGTAAGCGACGTTTTCAGGGGAACGGGGCTTGCCGTTTTCGCCAAAGCCCTCGAGAAAAACGGAATAGTCGCAGGTATCACCGTCAAGGCCGCCGCGTCCGCCAGCAGGAAGGAATTGGACACCATGACGCGTAAGGCGATTTCTTACGGTCTTGGTGGTTTGGCCTGGATTGTCAGAGAGGACGGAGGGATTCGATCGCCCGTTGCCAAGCACCTCTCGGAAAAAGAGGTAGAAGGTGTAATCCGGCGTTGTCACCTTGATCCGGGCGATATCCTTCTTTTAGCGGCGGGAGACGAAAGACGCGTTCTGACCGCGCTCGGCGCCTTGAGACTTGACATTAAACGTGGGGAGTTTGGGCGCTTCGGAGAAGTCGAAGCCGGCATCGACGGACGCGACAGCGACTCTAGGCGCGACGCAGAAGGCACCTCCGATGCAGACGGGAATAAGTGGAACTTCGTATGGGTGACCGAGTTCCCTTTATTGGAGTACAGCGATGAGGAGAAAAGGTGGGTGTCGATGCATCACCCCTTCACGTCTCCGGTAGAGGGTGACCTCGACCTCCTCGATACGAACCCGGGTGCCGTGAGGGCGAGGGCCTATGACTTGGTGCTCAACGGAGTGGAGCTCGGAGGGGGCAGCATAAGGATTCACCTGCGCTCCGTCCAGGAGAGGGTTTTCAGGGCGCTGGGGCTTTCCATGGACGAGTGCCGGGAAAAGTTCGGTTTCCTTCTTGACGCCTTCGAATATGGTACGCCGCCTCACGGAGGGATAGCGTTGGGGCTTGACCGCTTGCTGATGCTTATGTCGGGCTCAAGCAGCATTCGCGACGTAATCGCCTTTCCGAAGACTTCGAGCGGAAGCTGCCTCATGACCGGGGCGCCCGGCACGGTCTCCGACGAGCAACTACGCGATCTCGGGTTAAGTCCCAAGGCGTTTGCACAGGCTCGATCGACTCGTTCAAAGTAGGCGCGAGCCGAAGCGAACAGCCCGTTTATTGAATTCGGGGCCCTAGTGTGGTATTATCAATCATGCACCTGATGAGATCCTTGACGCGATCCTTGACACCTGGGAAATCTAGAGCATTTTGAAGCAAAAGCCCTACTGTGTCCGTGATAACTTGGTGGTTTGAGCCAACACCACTACATAGGGAGCCCGGGCTCCGTTCGTGGCGTGTATGCCTCGGTCGCAAACCTTACCCGAGGTCTTGCGGTACAGTGGACACACAAAGCGCGCGGGAGGGCACCCACCTGCGAGAGCGGGTTCTAAACCCATCGGTTTTCACGGCATGGTGGGGTTGTTTGTTGTCTGGGGATGGGGAGGGCTTACGCCCCCTCGAATGAAGGTCTGAAGTATTTCTAAAGCCCAGTATCGGGATTTCGACCCCGCGGACAGGCCGTGCGCACAGGCCCCACGGACAGCCTAGACCGGTAGGTTTCCCGAGGGAGTGTGGCGAGGCATTTCACGATATACGCAAGGCATTTTAAGAATAGAGGGGAGAGCGGTTCCGTGATTGACTTGAGAAGCGATACGGTGACTCGACCGACCCCCGAGATGCGAAGGGCTATGGCCGAAGCGGAGGTAGGCGACGATGTTTACGGAGAAGACCCCTCGGTTCGTCAGCTCGAAGAGATAGCCGCCGAGACGATGGGGAAGGAGGCCGCCCTTTTCGTGGCGAGCGGAACCATGGGCAATCAAGTGGCTCTCATGGCACATACCAGGCGTCAAGATGAAGTCTTACTCGAAGCCGAGTCTCACATCTTCTTCTATGAGGCAGGGGGAATGGCTGTGCTGTCCGGGCTGATGCCCTTTCCCATTCGGACAGAGGACGGCATTCTGAGACCGACGGATCTAGAACGGGCGCTCCGCCCCTCGGACATCCATTTTCCCAAACCCTCCCTCGTCTGTCTCGAGAACACCCACAACCGCCACGGCGGACGGGTTGCTGGCGTGGAGGAAATCAAGAAAACTTGTGATTTTGCCCATGCCCATGGCCTCAAGGTACACCTTGACGGCGCCCGTATATTCAATGCCGCCGTCGCCCTGGGCGTCAATGTGAAAAGCCTGGTCAAAGACGTGGATTCGGTGATGTTTTGTTTGTCGAAGGGGTTATGCGCTCCCGTAGGGAGCATGTTGGCGGGGACTCGAGATTTCATCGAAGAAGCCAGAAGGTGCCGGAAACTGCTGGGCGGTGGCATGAGGCAGGCCGGGGTTTTGGCCGCAGCGGGGATAGTGGCTTTAAAAACGATGGTGGACAGGCTTGCGGAGGAT
>DUSP01000208.1 GCA_012842575.1 Clostridia bacterium | reverse complement strand
CTACTCCGGTTATCGTATCCCCTCGTTCGATGCCCGACCTCCAGGCGGCGGACCCGGATATGACGTCCTTCACCCTTCCTCCGACCCGGATCCTTCCTCCAACTCGGACCATCCCTCCCGGTACCTCCGGTATCCTCTCGTCTCTTGGCATGTCCTACCTGCCTCCGTCTCGGCGGCTTTATCGGGTGGGCCTGCCTTTGTTCTCTTGTTTTGTCTATTTAGTCCATGTCTTCCGTAGGGCTATTCCGGTCGCCTACGCAATTCACATCATGTCGTACGGATCATGTCGCTTGGCCGCACCCGTTTTCGGTTTCATTCACAAGATCCCTCAAGACAGCGAATCTTCTTCTTATTGTATCTTTTACGGCCATCGTGAGAAAGACCCATGCAATGGATGACGTAACGGAGCGGCCTTGGGCGTTGAGGAACGACATGTAGATTCCGTTCCTCCGTTTTTCGACGATCGCAAAACGACGGTCGCCTTTGTGCTTTCCGCTAAACCATAAAGCCAAAACCCTTGCCAATCCCGGCATCGCGCCTTGATCCACGCCGCCCAAGTCCACCAGGCGAATAAGACCATTTCCCGTAAGGGCGCACCACGAGCGGACCGCTTTGCTCACCACGTCGGTTCGCTTGGACACGTAATACACCCATGCATCCGGGCTCATCCGCGCGATTCCGGGTCCGCCTTTAACAGATTCCAGCCAACGCCGGATGAGGGTCTCAAGTTCCGGGGAGACAAAACGATTACGGCAAGAAGGAAGCGATATTCCACCCGCAAAGACATCATGGCCTGCGCAGGAGGTAAAGCCATTGCAGCGAGAAATGGACTCGCCCGGCTTAAACGCTGAAGCCCCGAATTTGATGCACTCCGATCGTACTCCTTCCGCGAGTACAGGCAAGAGACTATAAGCCTTTGCCAGATAGATCGTGGTATTGCGCGCGGTCGTACCGTGACAGGGCATAGCCTCGAGTCCATGATTCACACCCATGTCCTCAGCAGGCGATCCTTTTTCGGGTTCGTGGCGACATGCCATGTCCCCGCACGTCGATAAGGTGGTACGAAGTTGCGATTTCACTTGCTTGACGAGATTCACAAGGCTCCAATACGCCTTAAGCGTGCCTTTTACGACCAGGCGCCGTCCTATTCGCGTCAAACCCGCCTCCCGTGAAAGGTATCCCCCTACTCGCATGAGGGTATTGACGCAAGGGATGGTGTTTACGAATAACGGCGAGGGCTCACCTGAGAGCTCGGATATCGAAATGATGGCGCCGATCACGTCGAGGGCGCCGTTTCGCCTTCCGAGACAAAAGATCTCGTTACCCAACTCGTCGGATCCTACGCGGTGGACAACCCCCATATCATCCCGGGTAGCCTTGTCAAAAAGGGGAAGCCCCTCGAGATCCGATGCGGACGGTAGTGCATCATTGGGGAGCTTCCCCACGTGAATGGATGCCGCTACTACCGAGGAATGGGTCCCGCCGTAGCAGTGATATATGACCCTCACGACCCCGCATCTGGCGGCGCTTCCTCTTTACCCTCGGCACTCTCGGTCTCCTTTTCAGACGAGACCTGGCTCAGGCGTGCTGCGCTCACGCCGGGATCTTCTAGGGTGCCTCTACCTTCGGTACGGGTTTCGGTGGGCGCCACATTTTTTCGCCTCGAAATGACATCCTTCCAGCCGAGGAGGCTTGAGAGCTCCTCCGCCCTGATGCGCCGCAACTTTGCCCTGGCTTCTTCCCAACTGCCGGTAGAAAGGAATAGGTAAACGACGGTACCCACTATGAAGAGCCCAATTACCCATGCCGCCAGACTAAGGCCACGCCGGCTCTCCGTAGGAGCGCCCGGCCCAACGGCTCCGATGACTTGCGGGAGCACCTCGCCTAGTAGCGACGCTCCGCTCTCCGCTTCGTACCTAGGATTCTTATACGACCCGACCTCCCAGAGGAGCGCGTGGGGGTGAAGATCCTGGTTGTACTTGCCGTTTGCGAATAATATGCCGCGTACGAGACCCGGGTAACGCCTGTCCGCTACATCTTTGAGCCGTTTGGCGAAGTTTAAGTTCGCCTGCATACCAGGGTTCTGCCGGCCCACCACTAACATTACCTTTGTCACCACTTTACCGTCGATATAATCGCGATAGGCTTCGGCCGGAGCCGTGTCCCTATGTATGTCTATCAAGGCGGACGGCCTGCGACGGACCAGGTTCATCGCTGTTCGGCGAGAGCGATCGTATGCCCCGGCATCATGGGGATCATGTGGAGTATAGCTGACGATGGCTTCAATCCCGCTTTTCCGGAGCGTCGACGCAAGAGATGCCGCTACCTTGAAGACTCCACCGCGCCCTCTAATGGAAGGGGATCCGTCAGATGGAGCATACGATTCGTCACTGTGGGTGGAGTATATCCCCACGGAAGCGCCGCGGTTGCCTCGATTCCCTTGTGCGGGTATAACCTCTGACAATCTTTGGACAACCACGTCTTTTAGGACGACCGCGACTTCCTTTATACTCCTGATCACGGCGATGGCTCCTGAAAGACCGGTTCGCTTACCCTTCAACGCCTCGTCCAACTCCAGATGTGACGCACCTTTCGCAGGCTCCGCTTTTCCCACCAGCCTGGCGTAGGCTTTGTCCCCTTCCACCCGGTACACTTCGTAAAGGGCGTTATCCGCGTCGATATACCGGTCCCCGACGGTGACAACGTGTCCCGTCTCAAAGAGAGGCTTACCGTCTTCGGTGAACACCTCATAGTATCCGAGATCGTCGCGTTCCTCATGGGCGAATGCTATCCCTGTAAAAGGTAAGCCGGCCAGGCAGGAAAGTAAGGAAAACAGGCAGACAACAACCACAATGCTTGCCGCCGGGCAGGCGACTACCAGGCCGCGGTGACGTCGTATCGTTCCAAACCTCTGAGTTTCAGCTCTCCTGGCCATGTTCTTTTTCCCCTTTCTCGCGTTCTCCTTTATCCTCGCCACCTTTGCCGATCGCGTGCGCGGTACCACCCTGCAGCCTTTCTCTGACCTCGCCCACGACTTCGGCTAGCCCCACGGCCAAAAGCCCGGCGATCACCACGGAATCGAATGCTCCTGCACCGCCTACCCAGGTTCTGGACGGGATATGCCTGACACCCGCTTCCACGAAATGTGCGGCGTCAGAAAGGAGTATGCCCAGTACCCCCGCGCAAAAGGCAGCACGCCTTGAACGTCCGGCAAGGTAGGCCGTGACGCCCGCTATGATGGCGTAGACGTAAAATGGATCTATTAGAGGCGATTGCTCGGGATCCACCGGCAGAAGACGCGACGAAGCGTAAACTAGCCCACCGGCTATCAAGGAAGCCACTGCGCCGCGCGCGGTTTCGCCCGGCTCGTCTGCAGTCGCAAGGAGATAGATCGCCAGAGCGAGCGGTACCAACCCGCCACCTACGTTAAAGATCAGCTCGTTGGGCCGTCCTGTCACTCGGATGTTTATCAGACCACCTAAAATCATAGCCAAAATGACGCCCAGTACCGCTTTATCAGAGAGTCGCATGCGGTCAAGGATTCTGTGCGCTAATCCGAAATAGACCAGCACCGCTACAGCGACGAGGATGATCATTCCAGTCGGTATCATATATATCCCCCCCGATCTTCGTGCGGCCGACTTCGATTTCATATTCTTTCCGATCCAGTCATCCTAGTAGAAATAGTGCCCTCGGAAAAAACCATTTATCCAGAGGTACACATTTCACGGCAGGTACGACAAGGGGGTACGTGATTGTATTGTCATCATCCATCATCGGCCCCATGAGTGAGTGCGAGTGGCTATGGATCGCGGAACCCAAAGCCACGATCCATTCGCCGAGGGCGCCGTTATCGGCTCCGGCGTAGGCGTCATCTCCATCTTAGCGGAGAAGAGAAAACGTTAGCGGGGAAAAGAAAAACGATCCGGCAACCTCCGCCACCGGATCCGGCAAACCAAGCCCTACAACCTCAAATACGTCAACACATCGTACCGTGGTCGCCCCGTCTCAACGCGCCGCGGCGACCGTCCGCTTCAGCACTTCAAAGGGCGACGACACTTGCCGCTATGCCCTTAACATACTTCTCCGACTACTCCGGGGTCTTAAGCCAAGCTTCTGGGCGCGGTCAGGTTATGCCCTTAACATACTTCTCCGATTACCCACCCGCCTCTAGGTCATTGGCCTTTTTCCTTGTTCGCTTCGAACAGGTCCCCGACTACGTCCCCGATGGTGACACTCGTTGATGTATCTTCAGACGGTGAGTAATCCCGTGGCTCTTCTGCAGCAGCCCTTTCGGCCGCCTGCTTGATACTGAGGCTGATCCTCCGTTCAGGAACCCTGACCCTGAGAACCTTTACCGCCACTTCATCTCCGACAGATACGACGTCCTCGGGTTTCTCTACTCTGTGGTCGGCGAGCTCGGAGATGTGAACAAGTCCTTCTACTCCGGGTTCTAGTTCCACAAAGGCCCCGAAAGGAGCAAGCCGTGTGATCTTTCCCTTCACTACGGAGTCAACCTCATATTTTTTGCCAGCACTTTCCCACGGGTCGGGCAGAGTCTGTTTTAGGCCCAGTGAGATCCTTCCCTTTTCCCTGTCTATCCGAAGGACCATCACGTTGATCTTGTCGCCTTCTTTGACCACGCTCGAGGGATGGTCGACCCTGCCCCAGGAGAGTTCGGAAACATGGAGCAAACCGTCGACCCCACCAATGTCCACGAACGCACCAAAATCGGTGATACCCTTCACCACGCCCGTTAGCACCATACCCTCACGTATGGTATTCCAGGTGTTTTCGCGAAGTCGCTTCAGCTCTTCCTCCAGGACCTGCCGCTGCGACAAGATGACCCTGTTCTTGGAGCGATCGAGCTCCAGTACTTTCAGGCGCAAGGTCTTTCCGACGTACGACGCGAGATCGCTCACATATCCCCGTTCGATTTGGGACGCTGGCACGAAGCCACGCAGGCCGACATCCACCACGAGGCCGCCCTTTACTTCCTGGATTACTTCCGCCGTGAGCACCTCACCTAAAGACCATGCCTTGTTTAGGTTTTCCCAGGCAAGGTATTCATCGGCCCGCCTCTTTGAAAGCTTCAGCCCCGCCTCCTGCGAATCCACGGCCATGACGTAGACGGCGATCTCGTCGCCTACCTTCACGGTGTCTTCCGGGGAAGATACGTTACGAAAACTGAGCTCCGAAAGGGGTATTACGCCTTCTGTTTTATAACCTACGTCTACAAGGACACCGTCGTCGGATATCCGTACGACTTTTCCTTGGATTACGTCCCCCGGCTCAAGCGATCTCAAGCTTTCCTGGTAGAGCTCGCTAGTAGAAAGGGCGAGTGCCGCCGCCTGCTCAGAACTAGCGTCCGGAATCGCCTCCGCGTCACCGGAAGAGCTCTCTTTTGGACCCGCTTCCTGACCCGCCTCCTGTAGACCAGGTGCACCTTCCATGCCGCCCGTCGCCTCGGGGGACATCTTCTCCAGTTCCACCGCCTCATCTTGGTGCCCGGTTTCGAGAGCTGCCGGTATGTCATCTCCGCCTACTTCCGGCTGATGACCTTCGACGTTCTCCTCGGTTTTCTCGAGGATTGCGATCCCTCCCTCGTCAAGCTTCCCCCCAAAGTCCACCATGCGCCAAATGACCTCCTTTACCATCTGTACGGGTGTAGACGCTCCAGCGCTGATCCCCACTCGCTTCTTGCCCAAAAACCACTCCTTTCTGACTTCGTCTGCACGCTCAATGTGGTAGACCTCCTTCCCCTCCTCCCTGGCTATCTCCACGAGACGTTTCGTATTCGCGCTTCCGTAACCCCCAACTACTATAACCGCATCGACCTGTGAGCAAAGTTTCCTCATGGCTTCTTGACGGCTACTCGTGGCCTCGCACATGGTAGGTTCCACTTTGATGACATCGCTGTCTCCGCCTACTCTTTCCCTTAACTTCTCTACCAACTCAGCGAAACGATCGCTGCGAAGGGTGGTTTGGGCTATGACCCCGATTCTTTCCCCCGGCGAAAGGCGATCCAAGTCGCTTTCTTGGTTTACGACGAGGCTTGCGTCCCCGGCCCATCCGGCAATGGCCTTAACTTCCGGGTGGTCAGGATCTCCGATTATCACCACCCGCCGGCCCTCTCTTGCCATCTCTTTCGCTTTTAGTTCCGCCCGTTTGACGTACGGACACGTCGCGTCCACCACGTTGATCCGACGTCGCCGCAGCTCCTCGAGCATGCCAGGGGTGGTCCCGTGGCTTCTGATGACCACAGTCTGCCCGTCTATCTCCGAGACATGTTCGGCATCGACATGCTCGGCATCCACGACTCTTACGCCTTGCTCCCGTAACTCGGCCACCACATCGGGGTTATGTATCAGGGGGCCCAAAGTGTATATCCTTTCATCTCGGGATCTAGAGGTTTTTGCCGCCTCACGCGCAATGGACACCGCCCTTTTCACTCCGGGGCAGAACCCGAGCGACTCCGCAACGATTATCTTGAATCCCTCATCGGGCTTTGGGTCACGCTCAATCGCCATTCAACAATCTCCCAATCGCTTCCATGATTTCCGAAGATATACGCTGGTAGACCTCGCTTCCGGCCCGACGCTTCTCTTGACCCTCCATGTCGAACACCATGGGTTTTCCGATCTTCACCGTAAGGGTGGCTCCGAAACGGTAAGAGCTCGCCACCGCCACCGGCACGACGGGTGCACCGGTTCTGACCGCGATGATCGCCGCCCCTGGTTCCGCTTTTCGGATCTTGAGCCCATTCCCCCTCGTCCCTTCCGGAAATAGCCCGAGAACTTCACCATTTCTTAGGATTTCAAGGGAATTCTTGAATGCCTTCCGGTCAGGAGCGCCGCGTTTTACCGGAAAGCTCCCGAGGCATCTAAGAAATCGTCCGAATAGCGGTATACGAAAGAGCTCCTCCTTGGCCATAAACCGCACGTTCCGGGAAACCGAACAGCCAATGGCCACCGGGTCCCACCAGCTTATATGATTAGAACATATTATCACTGGGCCTCGAGGTGGTATATTCTGAGCACCAGTCACCTTCCAACGAAAGAGCAAGAGTAAAAGTATCCGCGCAAAAGCGCGGGTCAGTCTATAAATCAACGGGAAGTACCTCCCTCACAACCCAGAGAGCCCTTTGGATGGTTTCCTCTATTCCGAGGTTCGTGCTGTCGAGGATGAAGGCGCCGTCGGGCACCAACAAAGGGGAGACTTCCCTCGTAGAATCTATCCTATCTCGACGCGCTATGTCTTGGGCTACTTCCTCTTCCTTGATGTCATAACCTTTGGCCAAGAGCTCGAGGTGTCGTCTGCGAACTCTTGCGTCAAAGGACGCCACGAGGTAAATCTTGACGTCCGCCTCAGGGTATACACACGTCCCGGTGTCTCTTCCTTCCAGGACGACCTTTCCCGCATCGGCCATTTCTCGCTGAAGTCTTGTGAGGTATGACCTCACTTTTTGGTGTCGTGAAACCTGAGAAACAAATGAGGAAACGGCCGGACTCCTGATTTCCTGGGTGACGTCCTCCCCATCAAGAATAATCCTGGTCTCGTTCCCTTTGCTCCCCGCAATCTTGATATATGAAGCCTGGCATAGCGATGCCAGGCCCGACTCGCTTTCCGGATCAACATTCGCTTTAATGGCCTTTAGCGTTATCGCCCTGTACATTGCCCCCGTGTCGATATACTTCAATCCCAGTCGTACGGCTAATCCCTTTGCCAGTGTGCTCTTGCCGGCTCCCGCCGGACCATCGATGGTTATGACCGGTCCCCGTCTTCGCTTGTCCATCTGAATTTGTCTTCAATCCCCTTGTCGCCGACTCCGCCAAGTCTATGTCGAGAAAGATCCTCCGGACCCTACGTTTTCGACGCTTTATCGGCTTTTCCCTTTTTAATGGGGGTTAACACCCACTTTTGAGCCCTTTTAAATCGCGCAGTGACGCGACGCTTTTCTTAGCCCTACAGTGCGTATGTAATCGAGCGCTGCGTTCGTGTCCGGGAAAAGCCTACACCCCCTCGTTATCAAGTCTCTATATACGGACGTCGCAAGGCCTTCCGTCCAGTCGCGCCCCGAGAGGGTGTTTTCGTCTCCGATCAATCCCACCTTTGGCATCGCGCTCCGCTCCAAGGCGCTTCGTAAGGCAAGAAGGTTAGGAAGGTTTCCGGGTCCAAACGGCACTTCAGTGACAACGGTATAATCCGCCTCCAAGACCACCTCTTCTAGCCTTTCGACTTCTCTTCCAATGGGCGAAAAGGGAGGTGCCTCGATGACCCCTATCTTCAACGAACGTGCCGTCATCCAATCGCTGTCACCGATGTTCAACACCCCTATGGTAGTATTGATGCCATGCGCCGCAAGGGCGTGCAATAGCTCAGTTGCGGTGCCGCCACCCCCCACCACGTGAATCCGCATTTGTGGCCAATACTGCTTCGACCGTATCCCGCCACAGGGGTCGATATGGAGGTCCTCAGCGGTTTCAGTGGTACCGCCCGTCGCCTTGTCATGGGATGTAGGTGCTGTGGGGTTTTCTTCAGTGGGATCGAACACCACGTACGGCAGGCCTAGTGTTGGATGGTACTGTACTATAGCCCTGGTCTTATATACATTTTGGATGTTTCGCTCCGTCAAGACCTCAGCCGGAGATCCGAAGGCGTAAACGCGGCCTGCATCCAGCATCAACACCTTGCGGGCGTAACCGGAAGCCAAATTCAGATCGTGAAAAACGGCTATAATCGTCATATGGTAATCCTCGTTTAGGCGCTTCAAGAGGTTCAGGATGCCCACTTGAGAGGAAATGTCGAGGAACGTAGTGGGTTCATCCAGAAGGAGTATCTCGGGTTCTTGGGCCAAAGCTCTGGCTATGAGAACCCTCTGGCGCTCGCCGCCTGACAGAGAATCGATTGGGCGTGAGGCCAGGTGGCTTGACTGGGTGAGTTCCATGGCCCGCCTTGCCGCACTGAGATCTCTAGGGGTTTCTTTCTGGAACCGCTTCTGGTGGCAATAACGGCCGAGCAGTACTACATCGAGCGCGGTAAAAGGGAAATCGGTGTGCTCCATCTGCCCCAAGAAGGCCATGACCTGCGCCCTGGTCTTATGGCTTGTACGCGTCACTTCCTTTCCGTTGACCAAAACGCTACCGGCGATGGGCCTAAGGGCTCCGCTGATGACCTTCAGAAGCGTGGATTTACCGGAACCATTTGGCCCAACCACCGCAAGGAAGTCGCCTTTTTGTATCTCGATGTCTACCCCGCTAAGGACCTTACGGGACGCATAGGCAAACGTGACGCCGTGTACCCGGACCTTCACCATCGGGATCGGGTCGCCGGGGTTGCCGGGACTCTCCGAATCAACCCTTGTGCCACCAATCCCAGTACCCTCAATCCTGATGCCGTGGACCGGCCCCAAAGACACCGTCGGCTACACCACCCTTTTTTCGCGATACAAGAGAAAGAGGAAAAACGGCCCACCTATGAGGGCCGTTATTATGCCAACCGGGATTTCCGCGGGTGCCATTATGGTCCTTGCGATTGTATCGGCGCCCACCAAAAGGGAGGCGCCTATAAGCCCTGACGCCGGAAGTACTCTTCTGTTGTCGGGTCCGACGATAAACCTTGTGATATGGGGGACCAGAAGTCCCACGAACCCTATCAGACCGGTGACGGCCACGCTCGCCGCAGTCATCAGGGAGGCGAGAAACACGACGATCCCTTTGGCGCGCTCCGGGTTCACCCCAAGATGCCCCGCGACCTCTTCCCCGAACGCCATGGCGTTAAGGTCTCTGCTGTAAAGACATAAAAAAGTCCCGGCAAATATCACGTATCCTGCGCACGTGGGCAGGTATCTCCAATCCGCATTTGAGAGCCCGCCCATGAGCCACAAAAAAATCTTCTCGAGGCGAGCCCTACGAAGTACCATGAGAAGCGATACGAAGGCCGATAGGATGGTGCTCATGGATATACCCGCCAAAAGGAGCGCCATGACGGACGCCTTGCCCCTTCCGGCTGCACTGGCTATGAGATAAACCCCAAGCATGGCCGCCAACGAACCGGCGAAGGCGGCCGCAGGAACCGCACTGAACCCGCCCAGGGACCGGTCAAAACCCAAGATCATCCCAAGGGTGGCGCCTAGAGCCGCTCCGGCTGATACGCCTATAACATACGGATCGGCCATAGGGTTGGCGAGAACCCCCTGAAACGCCACACCCGACATGGCGAGGGCAGAACCCACCACTGCAGCCAGGAGGACCCTTGGCAACCGCACGGCCCTTACAATCAGGACGGCCTGATCGTAGGGGAGATCCATCGCCCCCACCTTGACGGAAAGCATTTCGGGATCTTCCGGTTGATCAAAAAGCGCCTTCAGGACCATCATTGGAGGTATCCGGGTAGATCCTAAACCCATGCCAAGAATCAAGGTGATTCCCAGTAAAACGACAAGCGGTACGACGATCAGTGTGGAGCTCGTTTTTCCCACGCTCTGTCGTCCGATCATCGACCTACTCAATGGACTCGACCACCCTGGCGAACTCCTTCAATCCTTCCACCAAACGCGGCCCGGGCCTTGAAACGAGATCGGGGTTCACTTCGAATACCTTGTTCTCTTTGATGGCCCTAAGACCTGTCAAAGCGGTTTTGTCGTAAAGGTCCTTCTTATTGGGGCCCGTGAGTACTATCGCGTCGGGATCCTTCGAGATGAGCGTTTCGACGGAATACTGGACGTATTGTTCCTTTGCGTCTTCAGCGATGTTCTCTCCGCCTGCCATAGTGACTAACTCATCGATGAAGGTACCGGGGCCTGCCGTCCAGAGCCCCTCCACGTCTAGTAACACGAAGAGGCTCGGCCGTTTGCCCACGCCCGCGCCGGATCCAGCAACCTCTTTTCTTACGGCTTCGACTTCGCGCGACATTTCCTCGCATAATGCTTCTCCCCGTTCGGGGCTTCCTACGACCCTCGATACCAATCGTATGTCCTCAAGCACCTGCGCGAAATTCTTTGGGTCTAACAGTAAAACAGGTATTCCTGCCTGTACTAATCTGTCCGCCACTTCTTCGTGACCCTTGATTCCGATGACGAGGTCCGGATCGAGTGTCAATATCTTTTCGACATTTGGGACCAGGTCTCCGATTTTCTCGACCTCCCGGGCTTCAGGGGGATAATTGCAGAAGGACGTCACCCCCACTACTTTTGGACCTTGACCCAGGGCATAGAGGATTTCGGTGTTGGATGGAGCCAGGGAGATGATGCGCGACGGTCGGCCGGAGATTTCAACCCGCCTGCCCGCGTCGTCGACGACGGTCAAGACGCTCGTTTCACCCTGTGTTGACGGTGATTGACTCGGCGATGCCCAAGAGGAGTCCGAAGTTGAAGGTTGGCTTGATTCTCTGCCCTTTTGGAAGGAACACCCACCGGCAGTACCGGCCAAGGTTAAGATCACCACGATTGAGCAGAGGGTAAACGCGATTCTTGCGTCGTGGAAAACACGACTACACCTCATGCCCGCACCTCCCTTTCGACCGAAGGTTCATTAGTACGGATCGGCGGGTCGGTATCCTGGCTTCCGCTTCATCACAGGGTTTCGCCTTCCCATCGGTCACCCGACAGTGGCACCGAAGAAACCCAGTTCCACGGTTACAGTGGCGGGACCGCGCCGGTTTCTCACCGGACTTCCCTGTCGCCGGCCCTCCGTCGGGATCGACTTCATCGGGCCACCCGCTCAATTCGCATGTTTTCGCATGTTTTCGATATTGATTAGAGCCTCCTCTCCAAAGCTGGGTTATAAGTTATACCGGGTATCCTCCCTCTTTTCGCTACCGGTTTCCCTTCCACCTCCTTGATGTCCATGGTCATGTCGATGGGCTTCGCCCCCGAGATGTAGCTCCCGACACCAAATGCATCGGCACCTGCCTCGGATAAGACGGAAATGCGTTCAGGGGTTAGGCCGCCCGAAACGAATATTTTCACATACCGGTACCCGGCCTGGTCGAGTCGCGCCCTTACCTCCGCCACCAATGCCGGGGTAACTCCGCCCCTTTCTCCCGGGGTGTCAAGCCGTACGCCCAGAAGATGCTCTTTGAGGGCCTCGGCGACCCTCAGGCTTTCCTCCGCTTCGTCTTTGAATGTATCTACAAGGATAATCCTGGGAGAAGACTCATCCATGATCTCGTCATATGCTCGGGCCACGCGGACGGTATCACCGGCGATTATTATGACGGCGTGAGGTACCGTTCCGGAAGGTCTCAAACCAAGAAGCTTCGCGCCCAGTATGCAACTGGCCCCGGCGGCTCCTCCCACTACTGCAGCCCTCTCCATCACGGGGGCCACCGCAGGGTGCACGTGCCTTGCCCCGAAACAGAGGAAGTACTTGCCGTTACAGGCCTCCTTACACTCTTTCGCCGCGGTAGCCCAAGCACTGGCGCTGGCCAACATCCCGAGGAGACAGGTCTCATACAGACCGAAGCGCCCGTAAGGCCCGCTTATCCTCAGGATTACTTCCTTCTCCTTGAAATGGTGACCTTCCTTGACCGACCACACCTTAACCCCCGTAACGCGTAGCAGATTAATACACTCTTCTATGCCGCACGCTATGCCTTCCCTGCTCGTAAAGATCTCAGCTACGACCTCAGTTTCAAGGAGGCCGAGATGACGTAAGATGTCATAACTCTTCACAAAATAGATGTCGGTCGTGGCCCCGTTCAGGATTTCTTCGTGGGTTGCCGAATGGAACAGGCGGTCACGTCCCGGATCGTATTGCTCGACGCTTTTTGTAGTTGTCAACAGTTCGGTTTTGGTCATCCCTTGCCCTCCCTGAATGTCCGGTGCCTTATTTCACCACTTTAACGCCGAGAGTCCTTTCCATCTCCTTAATTGCCCATGAGTGCGCTTCCTCATCGAAGGAGGCTACCCCCCTTGAGTCCACAAGCACTTCGTAACCTCTCATCCTCGCGTCCGAGGCGGTATAGAGCACACATATATTGGTACAGACGCCTACTATTCTTATCTTCGCGATCTTCAGCTCCCTCAACAAAAGGTCGAGATCGGTGCCGAAAAAGCCACTGTAACGCCGTTTGTATACTATATGATCTTCGGGCCCCGGAGCAAGTGGTTCGTATATCTCCGCTCCGCGACTACCGGCAATACAATGTGGGGGGAAGAGTTCGAATTCGGGGTCACCGTTCCGATGTCGGTCACAAATGTATATGACGGGCCTACGTGCATCCCTGTGACGCTCGATTTCCTCTTTGACGAAAGGAACAATGGAGGAAGACGCCTTGCCGCAATAAAGCACCCCATTGGGATCCACGAAATCGTACAGCATGTCCACCACGAGTAAGGCTTCATCACCCTCCATCCTCATCGTCCTCCCTTCGTGAGACAATCGAAGCCTTTAAAGCCTCCACTTCCTCCCCGGATAAAAACCGCCATTTTCCTTGCGGAAGACTTCCGAGCTTCAGTGGACCGATGGCCACCCTTTTGAGATCCAACACTTTATAACCCAGAACCGAAAACATGCGCCGGATTTGTCGCTTTCTCCCCTCTCTTAGCGTCACCTTCACCACGACCGGCGCTTCTTTAACTGACCCCGCCCCCTCTTTCTTGCGCAAGGGCTTACGAATCGGCGATACCTCGGCCGCTCTTGTCTTCACCCTTTTGTCGTCATCGATGTATAGACCCCCGGCGAACCTTTCGAGGTCACGCCGGGACGGGGGCCTGTCCAACCTTACCAGGTATGTCTTCGGCACATCCTTCCCCGGGTGTGTCAGCCCGAATGCCAGGTCCCCGTCATTGGTCAAGAGTATAAGGCCTCGACTGTTAAGGTCAAGTCTGCCGACGGGATAGAGGCGTATACGATGACCGGGATACCTTGAGCGGACATCCCTTTCGACCAGATCGATCACGGTTGACTTTGCGTGCGGGTCGCGCACTGAAGAAAGGCAGCCTGGCGGCTTGTTCAGCATCACATAGATCTTCGGCGGCAAGGCCACCGGGACCACTTTATCGTCGACCTCGACCTTGTCGGATTCGTCGTCGATCTTAAACCCTGCCTCCCTCACAACCCGCCCGTTGACCTTTACGCGACCTTCCGCGATCAGCTTTTCTGCGTGCCGCCGCGAAGCCACACCTCGGCTCGCAAGGAACTTGTGAAGCCGCTCCAACGCCGTCATCCTTAACCAATAATTTTCGAGCCACGTCTCGGCACACCAATTCGGTTGACCTTATTTTCTCCGTAATAACCACTTTTCCCTTCAACATCCTCGCCGCCAGTGAAAACACCCATAAGACCCGCTTCCTCCACGCGACGCCGAATGGCCTTTATGTCCACCGTATAAAGACCCAGGGTTTTCATGCGTTCGAAATAGATCGAACCCGAAAACGTAAACCTCTGCCTCAACCCTTCTTCAGACCTCGAGGCGTCGCCGGTCACGCGCACGAAATCACCTATCGCAATCGAGGTGGGCAAGACCAAGGGCTTTCTCCCCAGTATATACGAAGCCGCGTTGTACCCAGCCAGCAGGCCCGTCACTATCCCTTCGGTGTGCCCCACCAGGGGGCCGGATTTCTCGCCGCAACAAAATAGGTTTTCGAAGCCATCCACTCGCATGGCGTGATCGCGAAAGGCTATAGACATATGCCTTACGGAGTTCCCTCGACCCCCCGCATACGGATCTGCATATGTGGCGTTCTCAAATCCCGGAATCTGTCGCAGCTTGGGAAGGGGAAAGTACGACATCATGAGTTTGGCTTCCCCGGTATCGAGTAGCACCATATTATCGTAGTACTCAGGCAAATCGTATTGCTGGCAAGCCTTTATCAGCTTCTCTTCCCTCAACTTGAACCGGGAGGGTATGGGAACCAAGACGACGCCCGTTTCGTCCAGCGCCTGTCTCACCCACGGGTCAAGCGAACCTTTTAGAAGCTTACAGGAACCGCTCATAGAACCCTTCGTTCCCAGCGAGTTCGTCGCTACGACCTCCAAACCGCCAGCCTTGCCCACGATTCCTATACGGGGCCCGAAAGAGGCACACCGCAAGACGCACATGGCGCATCCCCGACCGTATTTTTGGCAGTTCCTCTGGGGTCCCGCAGAGCCCGTTGCATCCACGAAGGCTGCGCCGGCTATCTCTTCTCCGCGTTCGGTAACGACTGATCTGACGATCCTCTGGGCATGCGTCGGCCTATGTTCTGTGAGGACGTTGACGACACGCGTCTCGTACATGACCTTAACGCCGACCTCTTCGAGCAGCCTCCTGGCCAACGCCTCGACTTTCGTCGTATCGTAAAGGCTCGCATGTTTATGCCCCGGGAAATCCACTCCCACATGCCTTGCCGATGAATCGGCGACTGCAAACAGCCTTCCCGCACCCATGGCCACGGCCTCTTCGGTTGCAGTGAAACGGCCGTTATTCCTCATTATCCCCCCTACGAGGCCTGTCCCCAGACACCGATCGGTCCTCTCCAATAAAATGGCCGGGATCCCGGCATTCGACGCCGCAAAACATGCGGCAATCCCGGCCCAGCCCGCTCCGACCACCACTACGCCTTCAGCAGATCGAATCATTTCGCACCCCAGCCCCCGTGTATACGTCGCCTTACTCCTTTACATTGCTCCTTCGTCCCACTCCTCTACGCTAACGCTTCGCCTTACTACCCGAACAGGGCCTTTGACACGACGACGGCAGTGAAGAAGCCTGCCATGTCTCCCACCAGCGCAACCGGCAGAACGTGCCGCGTGTTTCTTATTTTAATGCAGCCAAAGTACAAAGTGACGACGTAAAAGGTGGTGTCCGTACTTCCTTGTACCGCCGCAGCCATTTTTCCTATTAAAGAATCCGGACCCGCCGTTCGCATTATGTCACCGGTTACCGCAAGGGCGCCGCTCCCGGACAATGGTCTGATCATGAAGAGCGGTATCATTTCCGGTGGTATTCCAACTTGCGCCAACATTGGTCCAATGGTGGAAGTGATGAAGGTAAGCATTCCCGAGGCCTTAAAGACAGCAAGGGCACTGAATATGGCGACTAGGTACGGGAGAATCCTCAGGGCCAAACCGAAACCTTCTTTAGCCCCCTCGATAAAACAGTCATAGACCTTTACACCACGGATGATTCCGAACAATGGTATTCCGAGCAATATCAAAGGGAAAGCCCAACGCGAGATCGCGTTCAAGAGATAGGCAAACAACGTTAAGACCCCGCCCCTTTTTCACATCCCACCATTTCCTCGCGTCGCCGTACCGTTTCCCGTATGCGGTCTTAGCGTCGGCACTAAACCACTTGGTCGACGGGATGATCTATCAGTAAGATTGAGGTGCTTGTTTTTCAATGGAATAATGTTCGAGGGTTTGGTTTTACGGATAAGCCAGTCCAGGGCCAAAACCACAAAGGTGGCTACACCCGAAGCCGCCAGTACCGGGGCGACGATGGCGGTGGGTTCGGTGGACCCAAGGGCTACGCGTAATCCTATTATGGAGGCGGGCATCAGGGTTAACCCGGCGGTATTCAACAGCACAAATGTACACATGGCATCCGTGGCCACGTCCGGTCGTTCGTTGGTCTCTTGAAACCTTTTCATCGCTTCTAGCCCCAAAGGTGTGGCCGCACTCCCCATACCGAGAACGTTGGTTACGATGTTCAGGATCGCGGCACCCACCCCGGGATGCAAAGGGGGAACATCCGGAAAGAGCCATCGGGCCAAGGGGCGGACGAGCTTCGAAAGTATATTGACCAAGCCCGCTTCCTCAGCGATTTTCAGCATGCCAAGCCATAAGCACATGACGCCCACGAAACCGAATGTCGTCTCCACGGCGGCGTTCGCAGCCTGGAGGGTCGAACCCGTAACGAGTTCGACCTTGCCGGTGAGAATTGCCGTAAGCATACCGGAAGCCAAGAGAAAAAACCAGACGGCGTCCAATCTCTCCACCCCCACGCTACACACCGATCCTACGCCGATATAACCACGGCCATTTTGGTTTAGAGTTCCTCGTCACTTGTCTTGTCAGCCGTATCACACTGTATCGTTTAAGTGCCTTTAAGTCATTTGAGTAAAGGTATTCGAAGGTATTTGAATGAAGTCGTTTGAGTGAAGGCATATACTTTGTGGATCTCCTAACTGACAAATATGCCCTGCCCTCTAGAAGTAGACTTACGGGGGATTCGGTATGTTGGCATATATCGCTTGTCAACTTCATTACGATCTTTTTGTCGCGTGTCAGTGGAAAGACATGTCAATAGTATAACAGGAGTATGTTTACGGCCTATTGTGGCATACTACCGATAGGGTCTACAGTAGCCGAGCGAAGATCACTCACGGGTCCACGTGGATCCGGAGTGGTCGAACAAAGATTATCATTCGTCCCGACCTGCTTCTTTGATTAGGGACGGATGATAGTCGGCGAGAAGATCATCACGGGTCTCCACCGTACTCCGGTCGGCTGGTCGGTCGGCCGAGGTACCCCAGGATCCGTGATGGTCAAGCAAAGATCGTCCGAGGTTCGTGCACGCTTTTTGGTGGCCGAGAGGTCACCAGGAGGCGTACTCAGGATCTCGAACGGTCGGGCAAAGGTCATGACAGGTTTCGGACTCTTGAGAAGGAGCGGGGATTACGAATAGCCGAAAGGCATTCGTAGTTCCGTAGGGATCTGTTATGGCCGAAGCGAAGGCTGCTGTAGGCCTTTTTAGCTTTCGGTCTTGAGATATCTTCTATAAAAAACGCGACTGCAGCTTTTGTTGGATGGCCCTTTAGCGCATGATCACCTCCAACGGTTGGGCATAATCGAGGAGCGAGCGGAAGGGGTCGCCAACCTCTTTTAACCTTTGAGGAACCGACTTTATGTTGAAGTCCTCGGGACGTATGCCAGAGGGTTCAATCTCGTCCCACGATAACGGGATGGAAACCGGTGCTTTCCTGCGAGGTCTCACCGAATATGGGGCAGCAAGCGTTTTCCCGAGCGCGTTTTGGTAACAGTCGAGATAGACTTTGGGTCCTCTCTTGGCCACAGTCCGCTCGAGGGTAACCAACTCAGGAAGGGAGGCCTTTACGGTCCTCGCTACAATAAGCGATCCCTTTACTACGGTAGGGTAATCGTATTTCGGCTCGATGGGTACATAAATGTGAAGGCCGGTTGCACCCGATGTTTTGATCCATGACCGTAATCCGACAGCATCCAGGACTTTCTTGATCTCACGCGCCACGATCAATGATTCATTAAAACCGGTGGGGGGCATCGGATCGATATCCAGCACCATCAAGTCCGGTCGACGGGGAGAGGTCACCCGAGAAAGCCACGGGTGAATTTCTATGCAAGCCTGATTCGCGAGCCACGCCAACGTCT
>DUSP01000144.1 GCA_012842575.1 Clostridia bacterium | reverse complement strand
TTAAGTCCAACGACAATATCGCGTATTCTTGCAAATACCATGTAGTCTGGTGTCTTCAGGTCGCCGAGAAGGGATAAAGCGATATAGCGGCGAATGTTAAATTACACTTCATTGTAGAAGGACTATAATGGACATATGTCGAATTCCCTGTATGCTCTATGAGGTCTGTGAGCTCTGCAAGCAATGGGTGAACGAGGGTGCGAACGTTCAACAAGCTTTGGCAATCACTTTGATTTAGTAATCGCTTCGCTTTTGTGATCGCTTTTGTAATCACTTTCGTAATCACTGACCGTGCCCCCGCCTCATTGTATGATCGACTTCTATTCGGAGGTGCATGCTTTGCAAGGTGGCGCCGTTATTACCGCTGAAGCTATGAAGTCTTGCGATCGAGAGCCTGTCGTATCTCAAATGCCGGGCGAAGCTATACCCGAAGGTCAACGCTCTGATGGTCGGTATTGTGTGGTGAACAAACCCGTACCTCGCGTGGACGCGTACGAGAAAGTCACGGGCCGGGCCAAGTACGCCGCCGACATCTATTTTCCCAATATGCTTTATGGCAAGGTGCTCAGGAGCCGGTATTCCCATGCCAGAATCCTTTCGGTGGATACGTCCGCCGCGGAGGCCATGCCGGGTGTATATTGTGTGTTAACAGCCAAGGACCTCCCCGGCGAGCAATCCTGGTCCACCTACCTTTTTTTGGCCGGTGACGAGGTGCGTTACACCGGGGACGCCATAGCCATGGTGGCCGCCGAAACCCCCCAAATAGCGGAAGAGGCGATCAGAGCCATCAAGGTCGAGTACGAACCGCTGCCCGGGGTGTATAGCATAGAGGAAGCACTGGCGGAGGGGGCTTTACAGGTACAGGATTATGCCCCGGGAAATATCGTTCGCAATACGCACTGGCCCGTCCGTAAGGGCAATGTGGAAGAGGGTTTCGCTAAGAGCGACGTGATCATCGAGCGCGAGTATAGGACCCAATATATCGAGCACGCCTATATAGAACCGGAAGCCGCCGTCGTGGTGCCCAATCCCGTCGACGGTTCCGTCACCGTTTACGGGTCATTACAGAACCCGTTCATGACGAGAAGGGCCGTGGCGGTCGCCCTTGGGACCCAGATAGGCAAGGTTCACGTGATCCAGCAGACCCTTGGCGGGTCTTTCGGGGGCAAGGAGGAAGTCATGGGACTTATGTGCGGCCGGGCCGCCGTCATGGCGGTCAAGACCGGGCGCCCTGTCAAAATGGTGAACACAAGGGAGGAGTCATTCCTCGAAAGCGCAAAGCGACATCCCTTCCGCCTCCGTTACAAGGTCGGGGCCACGCGCGACGGGAAGATACAGGCCTTTGAGGCGGAGCTCGTTGACGAAGGCGGCGCGTACAACTCTCAAGCCCAATTCATGAACTGGCGAGCCTGTGTCCATACGACGGGGTGTTACGAGATACCCAACGTGAAAGTGGACGTGTATGCGGTTCATACGAACAAGGTATATGGGGGCGCCATGCGAGGCTATAGTTCTCCGCAGGTGATTTTCGGACAGGAATCGCTTATGGACGAGCTTGCGGAAGCCCTCGGCATGGATCCCGTGGAATTGAGGCTCAAGAATGCCTTCCGTCCCGGATCGGTCACTGCGACGGGACATAAGCTGGAAGGGCAGTCGGTACCCCTGGTGGACTTGATCAAGCGTGTCCTGGACGAAACCGATTTCTTCGCCGTCCGAGAACGCTACCGGAAAGAGCGGGAGGAGGCCGCGCAGAGCACCGGGGCGCCCGAAGGCAGGCTCAGAAAGGGCATCGGTTTGGCGGCGAGCTTCAGGGGTTGCGGCCTGGGCGCCGAGAGCCCGGACGCAACGGGCGCCTTTGTGGCAGTAATGGATGACGGAAGCGTCCTCATCCGCTCCGGGCTGACGGACAACGGGCAGGGGTTGTCCACGGCCCATGCCCAGATAGTGGCCGAGGAACTAGGCGTAAAGATCGAAGACATCGTGTACCAGCGCGTTGATACGTCCTCGATACCTGACGGGGGCATGACGGTGGCTTCCCGCGGCACCTTTACAGGTGGGAGAGCGATGCTAGGCGCCGCGAGGGAGGTCAAGAAGGCGCTGTTCGAGGTCGCCGCGAGGATGCTGGAGTGTGACCCCGAAGATCTCACGTCCGCTGAAGGTATCATTTTCGTAAAGGGCGACCCGTCCAGATCCATAACGTTCAAAGAGGTGGCGAACCGCGCCTTCTGGAGCGGCCGCGAAGTGTCGAAGTTATTCTGGTTCATACCGCCTGACCTCCCTTGGGATCGACCGACCGGGCAGGGCCCTGCGTTTCCGACGTACGCTTATGCGTGCGTGGTGGCCGAAGTACAAGTGGATATGGAGACCGGGGCGGTCGACGTCCTCAAGGTGACCGCGGGCCATGACGTAGGCATGGCCATAAACCCGGCCTTGGCAAAAGGGCAGATTTACGGTGGAATAGCCATGGGCATGGGGATGGCCATCATGGAAGAAGTGGAATTCTCAGACGGCGACATCCTAAACCCGAATTTCGACGAGTACATCATACCTACGTCCATGGACGTACCGGAGGCGAAGCCCATCCTCTATGAAAGCGACGACCCGGTAGGCCCATTCCGTGCCAAAAGTCTCGGGGAAGGGGCCATGGAGTGCGTGGCTGCGGCCATAGCGAACGCCGTGGCGGATGCTACGGGTAGGCGCATAAGAGAACTTCCCCTCAATCTGGAGAGAGTGCTCCTCGGCAAAAGCTTAAAGAGGGGCAAAGGAGGTGCTTCCAAGTGAAGCCATTCGAATACCTCCGGGCATCCGGCGTCGACGAAGCGTGCAAAACCCTCGCGGCCTATTCCGGGACATGCGCTGTGATAGCGGGCGGCACGGACTTGTTAGTTGCCTTGCGGAGCAGGTCGAAGAGGGTGGAACACGTAGAGAAGGTCCTTGACATAAGTAAGATCAGGGATCTCGACTTCATAGAAGACCGGGGGAACGAGGTGGCCATTGGTCCGCTCGCCAGCCACGCGGCCCTTGCGGAGTCGAGAGTAACACGTAAATACGCGCCGATCCTGGCAGAAGCGGCAAAGACAGTGGGTTCACCTCAGATTCGGGCCAGAGGTACCGTAGGGGGGAATATCGCCAACGCTTCACCTGCCGCCGATACCATTCCCCCGCTCTTGACGCTGGACGCGAGCATCAATGTTCGTAGTACATCGGGAGAAAGACTGTTGCCCTTGGCCGAAGTTTTCGCGGCGCCTTACCGTACGACGCTTAGGCCCGACGAGATCATAACGGAAATCGTGTTCCCGAAGCCGGCCGGTAGATATGGCCACTCCTTCATCAAACTCGGCAGGCGAAAGGCGCTTAGTATATCACGGATGAACGTGGCCGCGCTTATCGGGACAGATGACGAAGGCACCATGAAGGATGTTCGGATTGCCGTCGGTTCGGTGATGCCCGTTCCGTCGCGGGTGAGTGCGGTGGAAGACCTCCTCAAAGGACAGAAGCTCACGGATGATCTTGCCCGCGAGGCGGGGGAACTCATGTCGTCGGAGATGATCCGTCGAAGCGGGATAAGATGGTCGACGGAGTACAAGGCCCCGGTGATCAAGGTCTTGACGCGCAGGGCCATCGTTCAAGCCGCAAAAAGGGCCATGGCAGAGACTATGAACGTGAGTTGAGGTTCCTTCAAGCATGTAGGATAGGGGGACTCAGTGTGGATACAGGAAGTCGCGAAATCGAGGTCAACCTCACGGTGAACGGCAAGAAGGTCACGGTCACCTGCCCCGCCAACACGAGGCTATTGGACCTTCTTCGGGACTACCTTCATCTTACCGGCACAAAGGAAGGCTGTGGTATCGGTGAGTGCGGTGCGTGCACCGTGATAATGGACGGAAAAGCCGTCAATTCGTGCCTGGTTCTCGCGGGGTCTGCGGACGGCAGCGAAATCATCACCATCGAGGGAATGGAGAAGGACGGAAAACTCCATCCGATCCAAGAGGCTTTTGTCCGCAACAACGCCATCCAGTGCGGTTTCTGCACCCCGGGGATGGTCATGAGCGCCAAGGCACTTCTTGACGCGAATCCAGATCCCACAGAAGAAGAAATCAAGATAGGCATTTCGGGGAACCTCTGTAGGTGCACCGGATACAAACAAATAGTAGACGCCATAAAGGAGGCGGCGGAGGTACTTCGACGTCGTACGGCTTGATCCCGTTTCGGGATTCGGGTTTTATGGAGTCCGTTATCTGTTAACAGGAAACCCCCGTTCGGAATAAATTGTTGGTGCGAAAGAAAAGGGCAAAAGGCCGATTGGTATGACCCGCATGGGCTCATCGTATCGGAGTATAAGTGGTGAACGGGGGTTTTAGCGTGAGTCCAAAACAGTTACCCAAGAAAGAGGATTTGCGAGGCATTCTCACTCTGACAGGTTCTATTTTTTACATGATTTCGGCCATTACCTACTTCATACCGTGGGGCACGTCTTCGGAAAACGCTAAGGGGGGAAGTGAGATAGGAAAAAGCGGCAGTAGAAGCGAGAAAGTCAGCCAAGAATTCTCCAGCCAAGAATCCTAAATGTATCTTAAGGTATATAGTACATCACGGCACCAAGGTACAGTACATCACAGCACTTAATGGCACATCACGGCAAACAAGCGATAAGAGCAGGTTAATACGGTAGAACGGGAGGCTCGAAGCAGTGGTACTAGCAGTATTGGTCGCTTACATGGTCGGCATGATACTCCTCGGCGTATACGCTTCGAGGAAAGTGAAATCTGCCGACGATTTCTTCCTTGCGGGTAGGCGGCTTGGCGCCTTTATCGTGGCCATATCACATCAGGCGGCGGCCTTGAGCGGTTGGCTTTTCCTGGCATGGGCGGGTATGGTCTACGGGATGGGCCTTAAAGCCATTTACACCGTATTCTCCTCAGGATTTGCCCCCATCACAAACTTTCTCGTCTTGGCGAAACGATTGAGAGTATTCAGTGGTCTCACGGGCTCGCGCACCATTCCGGACGTGCTCGAGGCCAGGTATTACGACGAGGACAAGCGTATCATCAGGAGCATCACGGTCGTCATCATTTTCATCTGTATGATAGTATACACCGCCAGCCAAATTATGGCAGCGGGCGCTGCGTTTTACGTGATGCTGGGTTGGCCCAAGGTGACATCTATGCTCATAAGCGCCTTGGTGGTGATCGCGTACACTTCGTGCGGCGGTCTGATATCCGTCACCATCACCGATACCATACAGGGAATAATCATGATAGCCATAGTGGTTGTGGGTCTCATCGTGGGGCTTGTAAAAGCGAACGGATTCGGAGGCATGATCGCCTCCTTGAGGTCACAAGCACCTGAATTGCTGTCGCCGGCACTAGCCCTACCGACGGCCATAGGCTTGTTGGGTGCAGGTATTTTGGGTTACCCCGGACAACCCCATATCGCCATGATGTTCATGGGGATGAAGTCGGGGAAAACCGCAAGACCGGCTGCCGCCATCGCCGGTGGGATGTCCCTCACGATGTTGGCGGGAAGCTTCCTCGCATTACTGGCTGCGAGGACTCTCTTCCCCAAAATCGATAACCCGGAATACACGTTTCTCAGGTTGTTCATGACTTATACCCCGAAGGCCGTCGTAGGGATATTTATGGCCGCCGTCATGGCCGCCATAATGTCTACGGCTGATGCCCTTTTACACTCATCTACCACGGCCGTCGTCCAGGACTTCTACAACAAAGTGCTGAAGCGCGGAAAGGCCTCGGACAGAGAGCTCCTCGTGATGAGTAGGATCATTACCCTCGTCGTGGGCGCGGCCGCGCTCGCAATCGCTCTTCGGCCGTTTGCGGGCATTTTATGGGTGAATTGGTGGGCCTGGGGCGGCTTATCCGTCTTTTCGCCCATATTGGTTTTAGGTCTCTACTGGAAAAGGGCCACACGTGAGGGAGCAATCGCCGGGCTCGTCGGTGGATTTATAGGAACGGCTCTATGGTTTCAGTTAGGTCTTCACACTTGGATGCACATGACGATACCCGCGGTGGTGATATCGGGAGTCTTACTGGTCGTAGTAAGCCTGGTCACTTCGCCCCCGCCAAAGAGGGTACAGGAGCTCGTAGAGGGATTGGGTAGAAATGAAGCGGACAACTGAAAGTGTGGCGCAATGCGAAGCGATGTACTCGGTATGGGTGGTGCACGGTACCGATCACTCCAAAATAGCCGAAAACGCCCTCGAACTGGCATTTTTTGGGGCGGCAAACGGACTTGAAGGCGGCAAAGTAGTCACACGTGGCAAAAAAGTACTCCTCAAGCCCAACGCCGGCTTCATGGGGGAACCGGGGTCCGCCGTTGCGACGAATCCGGAAGTCCTTCGCGGAGCCATTAGGTTTTTCAAGAAAGCTCAAGCCTCGGAGGTGGTCATGGGTGAAGGGGCCATAACCGGGGTCGATACGCTTGAGTCCTTGGAGAGGTCGGGTTTGTTGAAAGTGGCGAGAGAGGAAGGGATAGAGGTCCTTGATATGGACGCCTTCCCGCCAGTTTGGGTGCCGGTTCCCGGGCCGCTCATAATCGACTCCGTTGCCGTTTCTTCCTGTGTCGGCGACTTTGACCTCGTGGTTTCCATACCGGTCATGAAGACCCATATGTATACCGGGGCCACCTTGTCCGTAAAGAACCTGAAGGGCTGCCTCCCGAGGCGCGAGAAGATACGGATGCATCAGTTGATGGAGGCGAAAGACGCGCTGCCGGAGCCCGAAAGGGGTCCGGCAGCGGAGGGAATGCGTCAATCGGGGCAGGCAGTGGGTCTGGGTGAAGATCAAACTCATACTGGCGATGAAACCTATCATACCCTCGATAAAGCTATCGCTGACATCTTTTCGGCGTTCCGCGGGCTCGTTCCGACATTTGCCCTGGTGGATGGAACCTTTGGCATGGAAGGTTTCGGGCCCGGGGGAGGTTCACCGGTGAGGATGGATACGGTCATCGCATCCCACAACCTGTTGGCAGCGGACTTCGTCGCGGCCTCCTTGATGGGGTTCGAACCGGCGGAGATCCCTCATCTTACGCTGTGCGCGGAAAAAGGATTGGGTCCGCCGAATGTGGGCTGTTGTGAAGTATGGCCCTCTGATTGGATGCGCCTTGGACGCAGGTTTACGAGGGCCACCCCCGACCTGATGGGCCAAGTCTACCCTGGGGTCACGATAATAGCTGACCAGGCATGTAGCGGGTGCTCGTCAACCGTTGTATCCTTCTTACGGTCCTATTTACCCAAAGAGCGTAATGAAAACCTAGTCATCGCGGTGGGCCGCGGTGCGGGCGACCACCCCGGTTGTGAAAAGGCGGTGATGATCGGGAATTGTACGGCGAAGGCCTATAAGTGCGGCAAGGGCCGAGCCTTCGTCAAAGGCTGTCCTCCGGTACCTTCGAGGGTTTTGGCGGCTGTTTCGACATGTCTTTCTCCACAAGAGACCGAATGATCTCCGAAAGCCCCGGCTGGGTTCTTTCTTCGAGTTCGTACGTTATGCGGATCACGGGTTTTTCTATGCGAGCCACCCTCGTGATGTCGATGGGAGTGGCGCTTACCACGACGTCACACGGGGCTCTATTTATGGTCTCTTCGAGCTCACGTATCTGATGTCGGCTGTATCCCATTGCGGGCAGGAGGGGACCTATGTTCCCGTAGCGCTCATATGCCTCCCGTATGCTTCCGACGGCAAAGGGCCGCGGGTCGATCAGTTCTGCCGCTCCCGTTCTCTTTGAGGCTATCACGCCTGCGCCGTATGACATACCGCCGTGCGTCAGGGTGGGTCCGTCTTCGATGACGAGGACGCGTTTGCCCCGGATGGCATCGGGATTTGACACCTGGATGGGTGAAGCCGCCTCGATCACGCGGGCGCGCGGGTTTACCGTTCTTATGGTCTCACGAAGGGCTTCGACATCGGCCGGGTCGGCGGTGTCCACTTTGTTGATGATAATGATGTCGGCCATGAGAAGGTTGGTTTCTCCCGGGTGATAGGTGGTTTCATGCCCGCGGCGATGGGGATCTGCCACCACTATGAAAAGGTCGGGTTCATAAAAGGGGAAGTCGTTGTTGCCGCCGTCCCAAACCACCACATCGGACTCGCGTTCCGACGACCGTAAGATGAGCTCGTAGTCCACACCCGCCCACACTATACACTTCCTGTCTATGTGGGGTTCGTACTCTTCCCTTTCTTCGATGGTGCATTCGTACTTGTCCAAGTCGGCATATGTTTCGAAGCGCTGACAGATCTGTTTCCTGAGATCACCATAGGGCATCGGATGTCTCACCACGGAAACCCTAAGCCCTAAATCCTTTAGGATCGAGCAGACCTTTCGCGTCGTCTGGCTTTTTCCCGAGCCGGTTCGGACTGCGCCTATGGCTATGACCGGTTTTGACGATTTGAGCATAGTGGATTTGGGTCCTAGTAATACGAAGTCAGAGCCGGACGCTAAGGCTACCGACGCGCGGTGCATCACGTACTCGTGGGAGACGTCGCTATAAGCGAAGACCACTTCGTCCACATCGTACTCTTTGATGATCTTAGGGAGATCATCTTCGGGCAATATCGGAATGCCTTCGGGGTAAAGTTCGCCCGCCAGCTCCGGAGGATAAGTCCTACCCTCTATGTCGGGGATTTGAGTGGCGGTGAAGCAAACGACTTTATGGGACGCATCGTTACGGTACTTTACGTTGAAATTGTGAAAATCCCTTCCGGCGGCCCCCATGATGACCACTCGTCTTAACTCGTCGTGGCTCGATCTCTCCGAGCTCTTCGTCGTGTACGACAAAAGCCCCACCCTCTTTTGCTACTTTGTATTATGGAGACCAATCTCACTCACCGCGGGGTTTACCTGGTTATTATTCCATGCGTAATTATGCCTTCAGCAGTAGGCCTTCGACGTCCCATCGTAGGTTCCCTGCTGTGCTGGGACGAGGAGAGAGTCGTGAGAGTTCGGAATTTGTTCAAAGACTTGACACAGGAACGTTAAACCCGGCGGGTAGAATGGTCTCTAAAAGGAGGCACAGCAAAAATGATTCGAAAAGACGGCAGGATACCAAGCTCCAAGTCGGTGGCAACTCTTGGATTGGCGCTGCTCTTGGCGGCCGGCACTATCCTAACGGTGGCGTCAGGTGGGACGCTCGCGGCAGGCCGAATGACAGTCGCCGACCTCGATGCTCCTGCGGGTAGCGCCGCCTCTCTCCCCGGTGGCCCTGTAGCGGGCGCAAAAGAAGGCGGCGTGAGTATGTACGGCGTCGGGGCGAGGGGACTGTTGACTAAGTTTGCGGATCAGATCGGCCTTACAGACGAGCAAGCAGAACGTATCCGGAAGATCAGTGAGGAGTGTTACACAAAGACGCAGGAGTTGCGGGATCAACTGAGGGAGCTCAGGTTTGAACTCAGACAACTATACCTGACTTCGAACGTGGACCAAAAAGCCGTGGAAGCCAAACGTTCCGAGATCCTCAAGGTAGCCCAAGAGATTAAAGCCATAGTCTCCGAAAAGCGCCAAGAGGTGCTGAGCGTCCTGACCGACGAACAGAAAGCCAAGCTCGAAACCCTGTGTGCCGGATACCGCATGGGCCGTAAGAACCGTGGTGGTGCTGTGGGAGCCGGGATCGGCGCGGGGCTCAGAGCGCGTGCGAATTCTTCGGTAAATGGTAACGGTGGCAGAGGTGGCTGCGGAGCAGGCTTGGGCATGGGTGCAGGCATAGGCCCGAACATGGGCGCAGGTACTGGAGTCTGTCCCTGGGGCTACAATAATCCCTCGTAAAGGCGGAGATCGCACAACGATCCGGGGTACCGCCTAGGTCCTGCATATCGTGCGGATATACCGTATTACGGATATGCTGCGGAGGTCGGTATGCGGGACGACCAATGGTCCGAGGAAAAGGTCTCAGGAAATGGTCCGGCAAAATAGCGGATGACTGAGATGCGCCGGCACAAGGGTGATAAGTGATAAAATAGTGTCGGCGCATCCATGTTTCCGAAAGCCCAAAACTACCTAACGTCTAACACTACCCAATGGCATGAAGGTGACGATCTTTGAGCGCGAAAATCCTGGTGGTCGATGACGACGAGAAGATACGCGAAATCCTTCGCGCATACCTCGAACGTGACGCATACGGGGTGGAGGAGGCCGCCGACGGGGAAGAAGCCTTGACGACTTTCGAACGAACTAAGCCCGACCTGGTGATTCTGGACCTGATGCTTCCGCGGCTGGACGGTTGGGAAGTATGTAGGCGCATCCGGGCCAAATCGCAGGTCCCTATCATAATGCTGACGGCCAGAGGCGAGGAATTCGACAAGGTCCTCGGTCTTGAGTTGGGTGCCGACGATTACGTGTCCAAACCCTTTAGTCCCAGGGAACTCATGGCGAGGGTAAAGGCCGTTTTGCGGCGAGCGGATACGGGGCCTTCCCCTGAGGAAACATTGCGCTTTCCGGGTTTGGAAATTGACAGGGCTTCGCGCAGGGTGTTTTATAACCAAAAAGAAGTCCTCCTTACCCCAAAGGAGTTCGAGTTATTGTGGTTTTTAGCCAGCAACCCCGGCCGAGTGTTCAGCCGGGAACAGCTCCTGGAAAAGGTATGGGGATACGACTACTTTGGCGACACCCGAACCGTGGATACCCACATAAAGAGGTTGAGAGAGAAACTCGGTTTCAAGACGGAAACTGGATCCAACCGTGGCGTCGGCGAATACCGGGATGTTGACGTCGAATCGAGTGATGAGAGGGGTCTCATTAAAACCGTCTGGGGCTCGGGTTACAGGTTCGAACCGCCAAATATGCGACTCGGGAGGGTATAAGCGACGACGACGAAGGCCAAGAAATGGCCGTTTTTTCGGGGCCTGTTTGGAAAGCTCTTCTTCTCTCACATGATCCTGATAGCCGTCACCCTCCTGGTGGTGGGGTTTCTCTTTTCTCAATTATTCGCGAACTACTACTTTAGCGTAAAAGAGAGGGAGCTCGCCGTCAGGGGTCAACAAATAAGCAGGCTGATCGTGGCGGTGAGCAGATCGGAACGGCCTCGGTGGTTTACAGGCCTTCTCCCGGACCCACGCTTGGACCTACTCTTGTCCGGGATCGACGAGCTACTCAATGCCAGGATCGTTTTAGTGAACGCCGATGGCATGGTAGTGGGTTCAACCATCAGTTCGGGGAGCATACAACCTGGAATGCGCCCTGACCTCGAAGAGCTATCCGCAGTACTCGGGGGGACGATAATCGCGAAGCGGGGTACAATCAAAGGAATCCAGGAGCCGACACTGGCGGTGGGGGTTCCCGTTTACTCCAGGGGGACGGTGGTGGGCGCCCTCTTCTTATATTCCCCGGTAGCCGGCGTGACATCGGCGCTCGTAGCGGTGCGGCGCCTCATCGTTTATGCCGCCCTCGGGGCCACGTTATTGTCTTTACTTTTGGGTTATGCCTTCTCAAGATCCATTTCGCGCCCGCTCCAAGCCATAAACCGTGCCGCCATTCGGATGGCGGAGGGGGATTTCAAGACAGATGTCCCCGTATATTCCGATGATGAAATAGGCGATCTTGCGAGGACGTTCAGCTCCTTGACTCGTACCCTGGACAAGAGCATAAACGAGCTAGCCAGCGAAAAAGGCAAGATAGAAAGCATTCTAGCTAGCATGGCGGAGGGCGTGGTGGCCTGTGAAGTAGAGGAAAACCCCGAACGCGATGGCGGGGTGTCAAGCATGGTTCAGGTTCAGGACGCCGTTACCCGTATCACCCTCATGAACTCCCGCGCCGAAAGCGTGCTGGGTGTACAGAAAGGGCAATACTTATCAAGACCTGTGAGCGACTTAGAGGCGGTACTTCCGGGCCTCGGGGATTTGATGCTCCGCGTGGTCCGTGAAGGTAAACCCGCCACCGAGGAATTCGTTATCGGAGAAGGGAAGTCCTATGTGGTGGTGCACGCCTCCCCCGTGGGGCGAGGCCTTGAGGGCCTTGATCGGTTCGGGGCAGTGGCCGTACTTCAGGATATCACCGAACTCAAACGCCTCGACCTACTGAGGCGTGACTTCATCGCCAACGTTTCTCACGAACTTCGCACGCCTTTGACTTCCATAAGGGCGTTCCTCGAAGCCTTGATGGACGGGGTCGGGGAGGATGCGAAGACGCGGGAACGATACTTCAAAACCGTATACGATGAGACTCTGAGACTTGAGAGGCTCATCAAGGATCTCCTCGAACTGTCGTTACTGCAAGCGGGGAAGATCAATTGGAACATGAAACCGTTACGCCTTTCGGATGTCACGGAAACGGTACTGAAAAAGATGGGGCCTGAGATGGATGCAAAGGGAATACGCGCGGTGCTTTTGACCGAACCGGGATTGCCCGAAGCATTGGCAGATCGCGATCGCATCGAACAGGTCTTGATAAACCTCCTCTCCAATGCGACCCGATTCTCGCCTAGAGGTTCCTACATCGAGGTGAGGCTTTCGTCCATTCCTGCTGGCGAGGCCATGGGCAATGAGAAGGCGTCGGGAAATAGAGCCGAGGAGGTCTTGCCGGACGGGAATGGGGAAGTGCCGGCGGAGGGGAGTGGGGAGGTGTCGGCGGACGCGAGCGGGGAGGCCTTGGCGGACGGGAGCGCGGAGGTATCGGCGGATGAAGGCGAGCCATTGGCCGAAGCCAAGGAAGTGTTGGTGGAAGTGAAAGACAAGGGCCCAGGCATTCCTGCGGAGGACCTCGCCCACATATGGGAGCGATTCTACCGGGTCGAAAAGTCGCGGAGCCGCGAGGGAGGCGGAACGGGCCTTGGGCTTTCCATCGTCAAAGAGATCGTGGAGGCCCATGGGGGGCGCGTGTATGTCGTGAGCGAAGTTGGAAAGGGGTCGACGTTCGCTTTCACATTGCCAGCGTGCGGCCGGGCGACACGCACCCAGAACGGCACGACCTGAGGGGCCAGGAATGCGGGAGCGTGACCCATTTCGCTTACATTTTTGATGAGGCAAGTCGGGCTATTGACTCGAGTGACTCCCTTGTGCTAGATTTACGTACAAAGCAATAGCCGTGCGAAAAACGGGCACGATCATTGCGCACGAATCGAGAGCGAACTCGGTGAGCAGCAAGGTAACTGTATAAATCGACTTTGGGTAAAGCGGTTCGGTATTGACCGCGCCCACAACGCTTTGAACGGGAAAAGTAGGTCGCGGGCGGCCCCAAGCGAGCCGGGGAGAGTGTAAGCCCGGCGGTACGCGGCGATGCGAAGTTCTCCCGGGAGCGGTCGCCTGAAGGGCTCCATGCGGGCCTTGTAGGAGCGGACGGAACTTCCACCGTTATGTCAGGGAAGGGAGTATCGGATCAATCCCCTTTGATCCCGTACTCTAAAATGAGCGGGCCTCGGGAAGGGGCGAGCGGCTCCGGCGAGCGACTCTGCGGGTATGATCGCGATGAACCGCCGGAACACGAGAAACCGGAACGAAAAGCCGGAACGCGATAGGCGAGAATGGTCCCAGGCCAAATAGGGTGGTACCACGGGCAAAACCCCGTCCCTTTGCGGGACGGGGTTTTAAGTTGAAGACGGGGCTTTAGATTGAATTTTAGATTGAAGTCGGAGGGATTAGCGATGATCATCGTGATGAGAAACGATGCCACCATGGAGCAGTGTCAACGCGTTGAACAACGTCTGAAAGATATGGGATTCAAGACCCATCCCATTTACGGCGAACAGCAGACGGTAATCGGCGCCATAGGGGATACGAAGGGCGCGGCCCTTGACGCCGTCTTGAATATGCCAGGGGTCGAGAAGATAGTTCCCATCATGAAACCGTATAAGCTCGTGGGGAGGGAGCTCAAACGGGACGACACGGTGATAAAGGTCCGTGATGTAAGTATCGGCGGCGAACACCTGGCGGTGATAGCCGGGCCTTGCGCTGTCGAAAATGAAGACCAGATATTTGAGGCGGCCAGGATCGTCAAGAGCCTTGGAGCCGATATACTCCGCGGAGGCGCCTATAAACCGAGGACTTCGCCATATGCCTTCCAGGGTCTTGAGGAGTTAGGCCTGAAGATGCTGAGAGAGGCTGCGAGCGAAGTCGATATTCCCGTTGTTACCGAGGTCCTCGATACCAGGGACGTAGAGCTCGTTTCCGAGTACGCCGACATCCTACAAGTGGGGGCGCGGAACATGCACAACTTCCGCCTGCTCAGGGAGGTCGGTCGGTCCGACAAGCCCGTGCTCTTGAAGCGGGGTTTGGCCGCCACCATAGAAGAATGGTTGCTGGCGGCGGAGTACGTGATGGATGCCGGTAACTCCCAGGTAATCCTATGTGAAAGAGGGATCAGGACCTACGAGACGATGATGCGGAATACGTTGGATCTTGCGGCTGTGGCCCTCGTCAAGCAGCTCAGCCACCTTCCGGTGGTAGTCGATCCGAGTCATGGAACCGGCCTCTCCGCGCTGGTACCTGCCATGGCCAAAGGAGCGATCGCCGTCGGGGCCGACGGGCTCATGCTCGAAGTGCATCCCGATCCAAGTCGTGCGCTCTGTGATGGGCAGGAGTCCTTGGATCCGGTTCAATTCGGGATACTGATGGATGAGGTGTCAAAAGTGGCGGGAGCTTTAGGGAAGAGGTTGGTCAATGGGAAAGCCAAACCAGCCTAGGTGTGTTATAATCATCCTGAGGTGACGCGCTTTTGAGCGATCCGAGCGACCTGAAGTCGGGTAAGCTTCCCCCCGAGCTCCTTAAGACCTTCGTTCTCGGGCGGATTTCGACGAAACGGCCCGAAGTCATCGTCCACGCCGGGCTTGGTGAGGATTCGGCCGTTATCGACTTCGGAGAGTGGGCATGCGTGATTTCCACCGATCCGATCACCGGAGCGAGAAAAGATGCCGGGTGGCTGGCAGTGCACGTTACGTGCAATGACGTGGCGTCCAACGGCGCCGAGCCGATCGGCGTCCTCATCACGGTGCTTTGCCCGGAGAAGCTGGATAGAGACCTCCTACTGCCCCTAGGCGTAGACCTGTCCGGAAAGGAGAGGGCGTCACTACATCTTCTCATGATAGAAAGGATCATGGGAGACGCTGCGAGGGCCGCCTCGGAGCTCGGCATTGAAATCTTAGGCGGACACACCGAAATCACTCCAGGACTCCCTCAGCCGATTATCTCCGCTACGGCCATCGGAAAGGCTCCTCGCAACAGGGTGATAACCTCATCAGGGGCGAATCCGGGGGATTTGCTTATACTCACTAAGGGCGCGGGCATAGAAGGCACCGCTATATTGGCGTCCGATTTCGAAAGGTTGCTCAAGGGCGCGCTTCGGCCTGATGTCGTGGAGGGAGCCAAACGGTTTACCGAAAGGATCAGTGTTGTGAAGGAAGGCCTCATAGCATCCAAAAACGGAGCATCCGCCATGCATGACGTCACCGAGGGCGGGGTGCTCGGCGCCATTTACGAGATGGCCGAGGCCTCCGGTGTAGGGGTGGAGGTCTGGGTTGACAGAATACCGGTGGCGGCGGAGACAAAAGAGATTTGCGATTTCTTTTCGATAGACCCGATGAAGCTCATCTCGAGCGGCTCAATGCTCATAAGTGCTCCGAAAACCGACCCCATTCTCTCCCTGTTGAAGAAGGAAGGTATCGAAGCGTCGATCATAGGAAGAGTCGTTCCCGAAGGGCGCGTTCTCATAAAGAACGGTAACAAAGAAACGCTCTACCCCCCTGAAAGCGACGAACTCTGGAAGGCCGTATCAGGGGCTTTGGCAAGTCGCGAGTCCTCGACCCACGATTCATCGACCTTCGAATCCGTACCGGGCCAGTCCTATGCTGGGAGGGAATGACCGATGCAGATGGTCCTTCTCGTCCTGGGGATCATTGTCTGGCTCCTCTTTTTGGCACTAATACACATGATTTCGCGATATAAGTACACCGCGAAGAGCATTGCGGTATTGGCTATCATAGCAGCACCCTGCTTTTATTTCGGTAATCGCTTGGCGCTGCACTGGTTTCCCGGCCTCGTCGGCTCCGGGGTATTCTACGTGATAAGCGTTCCCGCAGGTATCGGTATTTGGATAGGTATGTCATTCGCCGTAGTCATGGCGTGGAGGCAGGTAAAGCTTGAAGCTTACGATAAAGCGCTCAGGTCTTTGAGAAACGAGGAGGCTACTCTCCTCGAAGAAGCCCGCCAACTGAACGCGAGGCGACCCTGGACCTCCTTTGGCCGTGAGGCCCCCGAGGAAGAACCGTCCGGGGAGGATCGCGACGAAATGTCAAGCCTCGAACGAATCGTCGATGAATGGCAAAGGGAACCGGGCAAAGAGCGGGTCCGAAGCGTCAAGGTTCAGGCATGGCGTGATGAAATTGCTTTCCTCGACAAAGAAACCCTCAAGCGGCGCATTCAGGAACTCGTAAACCAAAAGACGGATCTAGAGGAATCCTTGCGTAAAGCTCATGATACCTCTCGACATGAAGCGCCTGCATCTGGTTTCCGGGAAGAGTCTTTTTCGGACATGGCGGAGAGAGTGAAGCAACTTGAAGTCCAGTTGGCCCTTTGCGACCTCAGGTTATCTGAGATTAGGCGGGGAGAAAATAAGGAAAAGACTAAGCCAACCCAGGGAAAACCCGGCCGCTATGGCGAAGGTAAAGACGATGTAAAAAACGAAGACGCCTCCCGGCGTAAACAGGCAGGACCGGATTTCGGAGTCGGGCAAGAAGAGAAGGAGGAGTTCTCGAACTTGACGGCCAGGGAGGCCGAGGTCCGCGAAAGGCTCGAGCTTGTAAGGAGAGAAATCGACGTCTGGGAGAAACGTCGTTCCGAGTTCCTGGAGAAGCGAATTACCCTGGATTAAGTGGGCCGTGGATTTCCCATTTGGTTGGAGTTCCCGTTTAGGATGTCGGATTTGGATGTCGGAGGTCATGTTGCACCCGGATTACCCTAGATCAAAAGGGGCGTGGAATTCTTGAGCGTTATTGCGTCTTATGCTGCCGATATCCGTCTTCCCGTGGATATTGACGAGCCCAAGACTCCACTTGAACGGACACCCGGCTGGCTAGCGTTAAAGGATGCTGTGGAGGCCACGGCCGAGGAGTTCGGGGGGTTTGTTTTTACGGAAGTTACGGATTACTTCGGGCGCAGCGCCCCATGTGATTTCGCCGTGATTACACCGTCTTTTGGTAGGGGCGTCGGGATCCGGGTTGATCGGTCTACGGGCGAGGTTTTCTTTCTCTATGACGCTTATGGCGGATTTGAGTACGAAGCCTCCAAGATCAAGCAGCGGGTCCTCCAGAATTTCTCGGCCGTTGCCATCGCGCGTGCCCTGGAAAGTCTTCACTATGAGGTCGAATACGAAGAAAGGCGTACCGAAGGCGGTAAAGAAATACTCTTGAGAGGGGTTCTCTGAGTTCGAGCAAGTAAAACGGTGGCTATACCGGACGGGTAAAACGGTAGCCATACAAAACAGGTAAAACGGTGGTCATACAAGAGAGGTAAGAGGGCGGTCATACCAGACCGGTAAGAGGGTGGCCATACGAGAACGGTAACGTATCGAGAACGGAACGTGAAACGTGCATTGAATGGTCTTCAAGGCGGCTTACGGCTCGAGAGGGGTTTTGGGTTTGGCCAGGGAAGTTAGGGTTAAGATCGATGCCAGTGGTCATGTGGAGATGGACTTCTTGGGTTTTGAGGGAACCGAGTGTTTGAACGAAGCGGAGGCTCTCGAGGAAGCGCTGCGCCAATTCGGCATTGCCTTGTCCCGGAACGCCGTAAGGCCCAAACCCGAGCTTTCTGGTGCAGGGGCTTTCGTACCCCGATCCAACCCGCAGAGGCGCCAGGTCGGTGAAGACTTCTGACTGCGAGGGAGGAGGGGCTCGCCGCGGGACTCTTAGAAGGACATCCTGAAAGGATTCCTCGCTTGGAGATCATGGTATTCGAAGATCGAATTGAGATATACGAACGGTCTCACGGTGGAGCGGCACGTGCGCACGAAGGAGGCATACTCGACCCGAGCCTCGCTTTAAATACCGGCGCAGATCACGAAGAGATCGCTCGTTTGATCGAGAAACTCAAAGAAATGGGATTATGCCTTCACACGAACTTTTCCTCTTTATGCGGCTGATTCGCCTTTATCCGGCTGATGTGCATTGATGCTTTACTGACGCCTTGCCGACATGCGGTCTGTGTAAGAAAGGAAGCTCAAATGGGTGACACTTGGGACTTACTTGACGACAGTTGGATCGAAAGCGGGCTCTTGAAACGAAAAAGCAACTACTCTCCCGTGATCGTTTATGAAACCTCAGATCCAAAGAGGGTCTTCCAGCTCAAGCGCTTCATACTGAAAGATCAATGGTTCAAAGACTTTGACCATGTGTTCGTTTACGATCAGTGGGAAGGGCTGGGTGGGCTCGTTCCTTCAATCAACGGACCGGTCTTCGAACCATATAAGAAAAAACTCGGCAGTTCTCCCCTGGGTCAGCGCCTGAGCGCGTCCGGAGGATTTGAAATAGGCCACTTAAAATCCGTTCTCAAGGAAGTGGATCAGTTCCTCAAGACCTCAAAGACCACCTTCATCCTTGAGAACATGTCCGAAAACCGGGAGTGGGAGACCGGGCTCGAGGCCGCGTTACGCGCATGGGCCACCGATCCGGAGGTGATCACCAAGGGTTCCATCGTATTCGTCCTTACCTCCGACGCCGAAAAGCTTCTGAGCGATTATACCAGGGGCCTGGCAGTGGTATTGCCCGTAGATGAGTCGTCCCAGTCGGAGCGGGCCATCATGATAACCCAGATTGCGGCCGAGTTCGAATTGAACCTTGACCGTGAACGCCTCTACGAGTTGACGGTGGCCACGGCCGGGTTAAACCTTCACCAGCTTGAGAGCATATTACTGGAGACGTACTTTAAGTCCGGAGGCTTTGACATAGAGACCATCAGGAACTTAAAGTCCGAACTGGTCAAGCGGTCCGGAATCCTCGAAATAAGGGATCCGGTTTTCGGTTTTGCCGATATCGGTGGATATCAAGTGATAAAAGACTTCATAAAGAAGAACGTCATAGATGTGCTAAGATTTTCGGAAAGGGCGCGCAAGTTTTCGCTACCATTGCCAAAAGGGGTTTTGTTTTTCGGTCCGCCGGGAAACGGGAAAAGCCTGTTCGCCAATGCCCTTGCCAGGGAGATCAAGCTCCCTTTCATCAACCTCGTTACGGAGAACATCTACTCGAAATGGCTCGGGGAGTCGGGCCAGCGCATGAAAAACGCCATCAGGCTGGCGGAAAAGATGTCGCCGGCCATCGTCTTCGTCGACGAAATCGACCGTTTTGGAAGGCGAACCGTCAGTACCGACGGGTCGGCGGGAGAAGAAACAAGGAGGGTGTTTTCGCAGTTTCTCGAGTGGTTGGGACGCCCGGACAGGGAAGCGATCATCGTGGGAACCACGAACGTACCGGAGCACTTGGACGAAGCATTCATCAGAACCGGTAGGTTCGATTATAAAATACCGTTCCTTTACCCCGGCAAGGCGGCCAGGCTTGACGTTTTGGCGGTGCACCTAGGGTTAAAAGAGGCGTGCAGCAGGCCTAAAGCGCCTATGAATATACCGGCAGAAGAGATGCTCGATTTCTTGCGGGATGAGGTGGTACCCATCACCAGACACTTCTCCTGCGCCGAGCTTGAGGAACTGGTCATACGATCGAAACGTGTGGCCTTCAACAAGGGAAAGGAGGTATTGGAACCGGAGGATTTCCTCGAAGCGGCTTCGACCTTCACGGTAGACTTACGCCAAAGGGAGAGGTCCATCTCCCTATGCATGGAACAAGCGCGGCGCTTCACGGACGATCGGTCGTTCCTCGATGCGATAGAAGACGAAATGTGAAACACGCGAAATCTTTGAAACGGGGGTGCATTTGTTGGAAGGATCTGAGGTTACACGGGAAGACGTGGAGAAGGCCTTGAGCAAGATGAGGCCGATGCTACAGGCCGACGGCGGCGACGTAGAACTGGTCGATCTACAGGATGGTGTCGTCAAGGTTAGGTTGAAAGGGGCATGCGGCGGATGCCCCATGGCCATGATGACGCTTAAGGGCGGGATCGAACGGATGCTAAAGAGCGAGATCCCCGCCATCAAGGAAGTCAAGGCGGTATAAGCGAGCGGGTTTCACGTTACGTTTCGCCACCGAGAACAGCGGTTCAGGACCGTATGACTGGCAAGATAGCTGTATAAGACGTATAAGACACAAGACGTATAAGACACTTGCTGCAACCGAAAAACCTTTCGTTAAGCTTTACCCGGTAGCGTCATATTCGAGTACATCGAGTTTGGATACATCGACGCGACCGGGTTTTCTTTATCGTTATGTGACACTCAAACGCCGGGACGCATATATTACTACAGAACGAGGAAGGGCGAAAGGAGGGAGAATTGTGCCGCTCCAACAGCAGTGTGTCGTTAGGACTGAGAGACTGACGTTTGAGGAGGTCCTCGGCGAAGAGGTAAAGCAAGTCGTCGTCCGAGCGATAATGGATCTCACGCAAATGGGAAAGCTCCCCGTTGCGCAGGTCATCGACGTAATCGCCAACGCGAAGATCACCAAGCACAGGGTCGTAGAGGAAAAAGTGATCTTTGAGGGAGAGGTGGAAATCAAGGTAATATACGAGGCCGACGTCCCCGGCCAGCCGGTATACGTCGCCCACGTAACCGTTCCATTCTCCGACTTTGTGGATGTCGAGGGTCTTATGCCTCCGGCTTCCGTATTCCTGACGGTGACGGTTGAGGACGTGAGCGCCGAAGTGGTCAAGCCTGACACTCAAAGGGCCACGAAGATCTCGGCCACCGTCGTACTGGCTGTCAGGGTTCGTGTCGTGAGGGAAAGGGAGCTCGAAGTCGTAACTGAAGTGACGGGCCCGCCGCAGCTGGTCGTCGAAACGGACATCCTTCGCGTCAGATCGCTGGTAGGTCAGGGCACGAGGCAAATAGCCTTGCGCGAAACGGCCAATCTCATACAACTCGGCAAGCCCCCCGTCGAACAAATTATCGATGCGGTGGCGCGGCTGAACATCGAGCACACCAGGGTAATCGAAAACAAGGTGCTGTTCGAAGGTTCCATAGAGGTCAAGGTGCTCTACGCTACCAAGTCGCAACAGGTCATGGTCGTCGCCCAGACTCTGCCGTTCCGTGACTTCGTCGAGGTCCGCGGCGCCAGGCCGGGTATGGACGTAGACGTCGACGTCCGGGTGGAGCACATCTCCGTCGTTGCGGAAGACAGGGACAACAACAAAGACAAAGAGACCATCGTCAAGACCATCATCCTGGAAGCCACGGCGAGGGTATTCGAGCGAAGAGAAGTCCGGGTGGTGACGAACGTCTCCGGCATCCCTGGCATCCAGGTGGAGAGAGCGCTTGTCCGGGCCGAAGAGGTAGTAGGCGAGGGCATGACCCAAGTGGTGATAAGCGAACGGATCAGCCCGGCCCAGGAAGATAAGCCGTGTGCTCAACAAGTGATCGACTGCCGTGCGTTCACGAGGATCACCAAGACCGAAGTAATCGAAGACAAGGTGATAATCGACGGTAGCGTCGATCTGAAGGCCATCTACGAGAGCAAGGCGCAAGCGGCCCATGTGGTCGGTGGCACCTTCGGTTTCACCAGTTTTGTGAGTCTACCCGGTGCGAGGCCGGGTATGGTGGTCAACGTGAGCACGAGGGTAGTGGATGCTTCATGCCAGATCCCGTCCGGGCTCACACCTGAAGAGGAAGTGTGTCCTCCCATCGATGTAAGCGCGGTCATCGAGCTGACGGCGAGGGCCATAGCGACCAGGGAGATAAACGTCGTACTCAGTGTAGTATGCCCCGGGGAGACCGTCACCGGAATATGCGCGGGCGTGATCACCGGGAACAACGTGAATATACGTAGTGGTCCCGGAACCACCTTCCCCGTCATAGCCGTCGGAAACTGGGGCGATAGGGTGACAATTCTTCAAGAAGTGGACGATTGGCGCAGGGTCAGGCTGCCGGATGGGCGTGAAGGCTACATCTTCCACCTGTACGTGCGTTGCGTAACACCTCAGGGGTGACACGTAGACGGACGCAGTCCCCGGGGAACTGAGGGGCTTGTCGAAGGGGCTTATCGGGCCACCCTACCCCTAAATTGGGTCGCGGTCATAGGTGCGCCCGAGGGCCCCGTCGATTTTTTTCTTTGTTTTTCAAGGCCGAAACGAGTATATGCCGAAACGGGTATATACAAAATGAGTATATACAACGAGTATGCACGTTGAGGTCGAACCCGATCATACGTTAAGGCAGCCGAGGCGCGTTCGCCAACCTCCTGGAGCAGGAGCTCCGGTCGAACCCGATCATACGTTAAGGCAGCCGAGGCCTGCTCTGTCCACCTGCCCGATGGGTTATAATGGCTGTCTTCACTTCGATAATATCCGACCGTTTTGCCTGATACTAAGGAACGGCGAAACCAACGCGCCCTTGCTCGTCCCGCACGAAGTCGTCCGTTTTGTCTGATACTAAGCAATAGCGGAAGGAGGTAGCGGCATGGACGAAACAAAGGTCGGGAATCAAAGCGATGGCGGCGAGGGTGAGGTCCGTCAACGCGGCGAACAACGCCAAACCGAAAAAAGGTGGCGGTCGGCGAATGCGGCGCTCAACACCGCCGATGACGACAGCTTTACACACGTTCCGGTGATGTTTGGGTGGCTCGATCCCGACGAACAGAGGACCCGTGGTACATATCTCGAAGAGGTGTCGGAAGAGGACTATCCCGAGGTCGACGAGGTCTATCCACTGGCGAAGGGCCCGGCTAGGCTCATACCGAGAAGGTCCAATAGAAAGGGGGTTCGACGTAGGGCGACCAAATAACACCGGAGGCCGACAAAACAATACCCATATTTTTACTTATACCCCTCATACTTCGGTATCTTCGTTAATAATGACGGCCTTGGAGAGTGTTCACATGATTTCCATATCACCCCACATATGAGCAGTATAGGGTCGCTTTCCACTTTTGTCCTCTCATTTTGTCCGCTATATAATTGGCTTAATCATCGGCTTAATCACCTTAAGCCGCGGCGACGAAAGGGGGATGAAAGTGAGGTATCGACTAAACGAGATTGTCGGCATCGGCCTTTCTTTGTCGAAAAGAAAGCGGGCAAGAGTTCTTCTCAGAAACATCTGTGCTTTAGCGATGCTCCTCGTGATGCTCTTTGCTTTACCCGGTGTGACGCTTGCCGGATCGTGGAGCGGATGGGATTTCAGACTTTCCAATGGAACCGTTACGATTCCAGTGGGATCATCGGGTGTTTCTTCTACGGAGCAGACTCCGACGGGGCAGAGTGTTTTTAGTACAGGGCAGAGTGTGTTCAGAATAAGGTTTTCCGTCTCCGGTAGGCTACCGGTGGGTACCGAGAAGGTCTTTATCGGAGAAGACGGCAGGAAGACGTGGATCATCAGGATCCCCATCGGATCTCCCCAGAACCCCCCTGGTCTTTCCCCCGAGACGCCTGGCAGTTCGTGGTCCGGAAACCAGCCCGGGAACGCACAAGGCGGTTTTGCCGAACAGCGCTCGCAAAAGAACGCGTTTTTGACCGAGAAAGAGCAAGAGATGCTCGACCTGATCAATGCGGAGCGCGAGAGGGCAGGTCTTCATCCGTTGATTGCGGATGAGGTCTTGACGCGGTTGGCCCGCATGAAGAGCGAAGACATGATCGAGAAGGGCTATTTTTCGCACGATTCTCCCACGTACGGTTCCCCCTTTGACATGATGCGGAAGGCAGGGGTGAAGTACACTACGGCCGGAGAAAACCTTGCGGGGGCGCCTACCGTTGAACGAGCCCATACGGGGTTGATGAACAGCGAGGGGCACAGACGGAACATCCTCAACCCGAGCTTTAAGAGAATCGGAATCGGCATCATCGAAGGCGGGCCGTACGGCTTGATGGTCACCCAGATGTTCACGGGCTGATACAGTATCGAGTTGGGGTTACCGTTTGTCGGCCTCAGCACCCGAGCAAACAAACAGGTGAACGGACAGAGAGCAGTTGGGTTTACATTTTGTCTTATCGTGATGAAAGAGTCCCCCGAGGGTTCATCGGGGGACTCTTTCATGTGCGCCCGGCATGGGCGCTGTCTTCAGGGTGAGAGTCCCGAACGGCGAAGGTAGCAGTAGCCGTAGCTTAAGGCAAGGGTGTCCACCGCGAGGTGGAATCTGAAGGAAGCCGGCGGCAAGCCTCCGGCCCGAGGACCACGAACCCCAGGCGAGGCTAGTGGCAGCTGGATGAGCGTGCATGACAACGCGAAGTCCTTGCTACCGAAGGCTGCCAAGAGTAAATGGGGCGGGTAGATGGAGGGAAAGACAGCGCCCTTACCCGGGGAGGCCTGTCGGATAGGCCAGGGATACTGGCAAGCCGGGTCGAGAGGCCCGGTTGAACCGGCAGGAGTCAGCAGAGGGCATAGTACCTGGAACGAGGAGCGATGCATGGCCCGGCTAGTGAGGCACTGCCAGACGAAAGGGGCAGCAAACGGATAGGCCGGACCTAAACGGAGCATACCCGGCCAGGGAAGGCCCGAACATCAAGTCAGAGGTGAACCCGATGAGTTCGCACGGAAGGCAAAGAAAGCAGAAAACCCATAACAGGGCCTGTCTGCGGGGGGAAGCGGTGAATACGCCTGGGACCGCAGAAGGGCTGAGCCTTCCGTTGGCACGAAGCGGAGGAACACCTCGCGAGGACCAAGGTGATGGCCTGATGGAGAAGGTGGTGGCCCGCGAGAATATGTGGGCCGCGCTAAAGCGGGTCGAGGAGAACAAAGGCGCAGGCGGAATCGACGGAGTCCAGGTAGACGAACTACGCGACCTCCTTCGAGAAGTCTGGCCCCAAGTTCGAGAACAGCTCCTCCAAGGGACCTATCAGCCAAAGCCGGTCCGCCGAGTCGAAATCCCGAAACCGGGCGGAGGCATGAGGCTCTTAGGGATACCCACCGTTTTGGACCGCCTAATCCAGCAGGCGCTTCTGCAGGTGCTTACGCCCATCTTCGACCCGACGTTTTCTGAGTCAAGTTACGGGTTTAGGCCCGGCAAGCGAGCTCACGACGCGGTCAGGATGGCGCGTTCGTACGCAGAAGCCGGATACGACTGGGTCGTGGACGTAGACATCGAGAAGTTCTTCGACGGAGTGAACCACGACATCCTCATGGCCCGGGTGGCCAGGAAAGTGAAGGACAAGAGAGTCCTCAAGCTCATCCGCCGCTTCCTGCAGGCGGGGGTCATGTTAGAAGGCGTGGTCGTGCGGACGGAGGAGGGAACCCCGCAGGGAGGTCCCTTAAGTCCGTTGCTGGCCAACATCTACCTTGACGACCTCGACAAAGAGCTTGACAAGCGGGGCCACAAGTTCGTCCGCTATGCCGATGACTGCAACATCTACGTCAGAAGCCGACGGGCGGCCGAACGGGTCATGCAAAGCATCCGCGACTTCCTGCAGAGGCGGTTAAAACTCAAGGTCAACGAATCAAAGAGCAGCGTGGACCGGCCGTGGAAGCTGAAGTACCTGGGGTTCAGCATGCACAAGAGCAAAGAGGGAATCCTCATCCGCCTGGCTCCGCAGACCATTGAACGGGTCAAGAACAAGATCCGGGAATTCACCTCCCGGAGCAAACCCGTGACCATGGCCGATCGGATCCGGCGCATCAACGCCTACCTGGGCGGGTGGCTGGGATACTTTGCCTTAGCTGAAACCCCCAGCGTCTTTGGAACCCTTGAAGAATGGCTGAGACGCCGTCTTCGCATGTGCGTCTGGAAGCAGTGGAAGCGGGTCCGGACGCGCTACCGAGAACTGCGCGCACTGGGTCTACCGCAATGGGTTGTGCATCAGTTTGCGAATGCCCGCAAAGGGCCCTGGCGAATGGCCCATGGGCCAATGAACAGAGCCCTGGGCATCGCATACTGGGAGGCCCAGGGCCTCATGAGTTTGACCGCACGTTACCGAAGCATTCGTCAAGCTTGGTGAACCGCCGTATACCGAACGGTACGTACGGTGGTGTGAGAGGACGGGGGTTAGCCGCCCCCTCCTAGTCGATCCCTGAAGGTATCCAAATCAGATACGTATTTCCGTCGAAAGATTGCGGGAACCACGTGGGACGCTAGAGACGGGTTTTCCCCTGTACAGGGTCTGATTGCTCAGGGTTGGCCCTCGTGGTTTCATCGGAAAGTGTAATGATGTTTGGGACCAGCGAGAGAAAGAAGTCCTTTAACCCTGGCACTTCCTTTGGGTTGGCGAGGCCAAAATTCTCGTGTGGATTTTTAGCGGCCAATTCCGCTCCAAATAGTAGGCGAAAGTCTTCGGCGAAGACCTCTCGAGGGCGGTCTTTATGGTAGGGACTCGTATCACGATATTTCATGGTATCTGTAAGACCACGGATTTTCCTATATTCGGCCCATCGCTTTTCGTTCATCAATCTAAAGTCGACAACGTGACCGAGTTCATGGACAGCGAGACGATGTACCATCCTGGGAGTGAGTTGCCAGGTAGTAGCGAAAACGTACGTAGCGTTAGCGTCCAAGGTTAGGGCCAGGGTATCGGGGTAGTCAAATAGGCGATAGGGTAGAATGCAAATGCGGTATTCGGTGAGCCAGTGCAGAGGAAAGGAAACTCCATTTAGCGCTTCGCCGTAAGCTTCCCGGTCTACTAGTTGTATTGGTTTTAAGGAATGAGTTTTTAAGCCGGGTTCATCGAGGTAGAATTCCATTCCGTGCCAATTTGTACGGAGCATATATCGGCCGTACCTTACTTTGACCCCGTATTTGATACTTTCTTTCTGTGATAGAACTGAGAAGCTAGCCCCACATTCCCGAGCAAAGGTTACGGTATTGATGAAGAGAATTACGGAGAATAGTGTTAAGAGCGTAATTCGTGTCCTCATGTCGTGCTGTAGCTCCTGAAAAATTGATGGGCTTGTCCGAGCAAGAAGCACGGACAAGCCCATCGGCTCATAACCAAAAACCCCGCCGGAGCTTTTCCTACGGGCGGGCTTTTTTGGCCAAAGACTTTCAGTAGGAACCTTTGGCAACCCGACTGTCATGGTACCTGTGGATCACCACAGGACTTTAGACTCGTGGCTTTGCGCCCCTCCCTTTCGGTGAGGTTTGCCCTTGTCAGTGCTCCTTGCTATTCTGTTTTTGGGCTTAAGCATTTCCCTACTATATACTTCGAAGATATTTGCATATAGATATAGAACCAGATTAACAGCACGATGATCTTCATCAGTATAAGAGGTCGGGAATTTTGTGAAGTTAAGATGGCCTTCCGAAGGGATGGGGACGAAAGCAGGTTAAGTTTATAGTCTTGATTGCGCGCGCCAAATCCATTAGTATAATGCCATAGGGTTGACTAAATCGGACACAGACTTGAGAATGGGTCAATGACGGGAACGAGTACGGCGGTCCCCGGTCACAGAGAGCCGCGGTGGCTGAAAAGCGGTACCGGAGCGAGGACGACCGGAAAATCATCCCCGAGATGCAGGCTGAAATCATAGTAAGCCTTGCCGGAGTGTGCTCCGTTACAGGCGCAGGGTATGGCGTTCTTCAAGGAGAACAAGTACCTGGTGAGATCCGGTTCGCGAGGACCGGATGAATAAGGGTGGTAACGCGAGGCCCTTCGCCCCTTAGCCTTGACGCTGAGGGCGGAGGGCTTTATATTTGCTCTCTCTGCGCTCATATTTCCGGAGGTGTATTCAGGTGTCGGCGGTTCCTGAAGTGAATGTAAGATCTGGCGTGGAAGAAAGAGACCCAGCCACCGTCTGCCAGGAAGTGCCCAACCCGTCCACCCGCATGACTGGGGCCCAGATGGTGATAGAAGCCCTTAAGGCCGAAGGCGTAGAAGTGGTGTTCGGTTACCCGGGCGGCGCGGTGTTACCTCTTTACGATGCACTCTACGACTCAGGGTTGAGGCACATTCTGACGCGCCATGAGGCGGGTGCGGCTCACGCAGCCGACGGGTACGCTCGAGCCACCGGCCGAGTGGGCGTCTGTATTGCCACCTCGGGTCCTGGGGCCACGAACCTGGTCACGGGGATAGCCAACGCCTATATGGACTCGGTTCCGGTAGTGGCGTTTACGGGTCAAGTGGCTCTCCCCCTACTCGGTCGCGACTCTTTTCAGGAAGTAGACATAACAGGAATCACGCTCCCCATTACAAAACACAACTTCATCGTAAAGGATCTCCAGCGCCTTCCCCGGACCATAAAGGAAGCTTTTTATATAGCCCGGACAGGCCGGCCGGGACCTGTTCTTATCGATATTCCCAAGGACATCACTCAAACTGAAGGATACTACCGTTATCCGAAAGAGGTTTCTTTGCGTGGATACCGGCCCATCTTTGAAGGATCAATTGAGGCAGTGGAACAGGCGGCGGAGGAAATAGTCCGGGCCAGACGGCCGGTTCTCTTCATAGGCGGAGGCGTGACTATTTCGAATACCTGGAATAGCATCAGGGAAATCGTCGAACTTACCGGCATACCGGTGGTCTCGAGTCTCATGGGGCTCGGCAACTTCCCCGGCGATGACCCGCTTTTCCTCGGCATGGTCGGCATGCACGGTACGTATGCGGCTAACATGGCGGTTAGTGAGTGTGATCTGCTCTTGGGCATCGGTGTCCGCTTTGACGATCGTGTTACCGGTAAAATCGACGAGTTTGCTCCGAACGCCAAGATAATTCACTTCGACATAGACCCGGCTGAAATCGGCAAGAACGTGCGAGTGGACGTTCCGGTAGTGGGAGATCTGAGGTGGTCCTTGTCAGCGCTTCTTGAGTGCCTGAAGGATGACGACTTCGTGGCCTGCGATCACAGGCGGGGTCGTGGCCGCCTCGACGAATGGCAGGAGACGGTCACACGTTGGAAAACGGAGCGCCCCCTCACCTATCGTCAATCCGACCCGGATGCGGAGTGTTCTATTAAGCCTCAGTACGTGATCGAAGAAATATACAGGGTCACGGACGGTAACGCCGTGGTGGTCACAGACGTGGGTCAGCACCAGATGTGGGCCGCCCAGTACTATACACACAAGCGACCCCGCTCCTTCATAACATCAGGTGGCCTCGGCACGATGGGGTATGGTTTACCGGCCGCTATAGGGGCGCAGGTGGGGAGACCTGGGGAAGTGGTATTTCTGGTTTCCGGAGACGGGAGTCTCCTCATGAATTGTCAGGAACTGGTCACGGCGTCGGAGCAACGCCTACCGGTGAAAATCGCCGTCTTTAATAACATGTATCTCGGTATGGTGAGGCAGTGGCAGGAGTTTTTCTTCGGAAAGAGATATTCCCACTCCTGTCTAAACGGTAGCGCCGACTACGTCAAGTTGGCGGAAGCCCTCGGGTGTAACGGACTGCGCGTCACCAAAGCGCGCGACGTAAGGGCCGGGCTCGAGCGCGCCATGAGTCTTAACGGCCCCGTCGTAATCGATTTCAGGATTTGCCCTGAAGAAAACGTTCTGCCAATGGTTCCGGCAGGTGGGAGTCTAGCCAAAATGATGGGCTGCTTTCCGGAAGGCTGAGGTGAAGTAAAGACGATGAATTCCGAAACCATCCACACCCTTGCGGTACTGGTCGAAAACAGGCCCGGGGTTTTGGCGAGGATATCGGGACTTTTGAGCCGCCGGGCCTTTAACATCGAGAGCATCGCGGCCGGGCCGACGGAGGAGCCTGACGTCACCAGAATCACCCTGGTCGTCAGGGGGAATGAAGACACCTTGGGACAGGTGACGAGCCAGCTCGGGAAGCTGGTAGACGTCATAAAGATAGCGGATATGACTTCCGGCAACTGCGTTCACAGGGAACTCGCTCTGATCAAGGTAGCGGCACCCGAAGAACGGCGTCGCAGCATTATCGATATCGTGGAAATCTTCAGGGCGAAAATCGTAGACGTCCATAAGGAAGCCCTCGTCATCGAAATGAGCGGAGAGGAAACCAAAATAGACGCCTTACTCGACATCCTCAAAGACTACGGCATCATAGAGCTGGCCCGGACGGGGCGTATAACGCTTGGACGGGGGCCTGTGCCGGCGAAGGCAAGTACTTAAAAGCCGGTCGACCTATCTTCGAGTTCATCTTCGAGCCCGTAAAATGAAGCGAGACCGAGTGCGCTGAATGCCACGGGAGGGAGGTCTCCGGGGGTCTCGAGCGTTTCCCTTGACCCTTCTCTCCGAAGGAGCATATTCTGTCCAAGCACCGGACCAGGTCTTCCCGCCCGCTCGAGCCAAGCCAACGGCGCGGGGACCCTTCCGCCGGCGAGGGTATGTTCCCGCGTGAGAAAAAGCCAATAAGCGCTCACCCCGGCGAGCAGGACAAGACCGGAGAGGAGCCCGGCTCTTTGTTGGGGGATGAACCACAGAGTGGCGATGATCACGACCATGGCGCCCAGCGCGAACCATGAAGTGTAAGGGTAACCCGGCATCTTGTACTTAAGCGCTTTGACACCGTGGGTTTTAACAAAAGAACGCCTGAAGTATATGTGGGAGAGGGATATGACCAACCACGAAAAGAGGAATCCAAAAGCCGCTATACCAGTGATGTATAGGAACGCGCCTGCCGGTGAAAGGTGGTATGCCAGGACGCCCAGGTAAAGCGATGCCGTCGATATGAGGACGCATCTTGCCGGGACCTTAGTCTTGGGATTTGTTACCGCAAGAGCCCTTGGGGCAAAACCCACTTCGGCCAGGGAATATAGCATCCTCGAGCTCGTGTATAAACCGCTGTTCATGGAGGAAAGCGCCGCCGAGATCACCACCAGGTTCATGATGTGGGGGGCGGCAGGGATCCCGAGTAGGGTGAATACCTTGACGAATGGGCTTCCCCCTAAACCTACCCTCATCCACGGAATGGTCCCCACGAGGATCGTCATCGAACCCACGTAGAGGATGAGGGTTCTTGCCACGATACCGTTAATCGCCTTGGGCACGTTTTTCTCGGGATCCCGGGTCTCGGCCGCCGCCACTCCGATTACCTCTGTGCCGCCGTAAGCCACCATCACCATGACCATGGCCAGGAAGACCCCCCTCAACCCGTTGGGAAAGAACCCGCCGTACCCGGTGTAATTGGAAAGACCTAGTGCAGGCTTTATCACTATTCCCAAAATGGCCATGGCGCCTACGGCTATGAACGCCAGGATGGCCATGACTTTGATGAGGCTAAACCAAAACTCGAATTCGCCGAATGACTCCACTGACCTCACGTTTACCACGGTCATGGCCAGGGCGAATAAAAGCCCAAAGATCCACGTCATGCCACGAGGGAACCAAAAGGACATATAGGTCGTAGCGGCGACTATTTCTGCCGACATGACGACGAGCCACGAAAGCCAATATATCCAACCCACGGTAAAGCCGAAGTAGGGGTGAAGAAATTCGGCGGCATAGGTTCGAAACGAGCCGGCGACCGGGTAAGCGACGGACATTTCTCCGAGGGCGACCATGACCAGCATCATTATGACGCCGCCGAGTAAATAAGAGAAAACCACCCCTGGTCCCCCGAGGCGCACAGTAGCGCCGCTTCCCAGGAACATGCCCACCCCGATCACTCCACCGATGGATATCATGGCGAGGTGGCGGGCTTTGAGGCCGCGCCGCAGGCCGCGGTTTGAGGAGGTTGCGTTATCTGGGGAGGTCAAATTAGTTGAGGACGAGCTTTCCTTCAAACCCTGCGCATCGCCTTCCCTTTCTAACCCTCATATACGGTCTCATAGGCAAAATCCAGGTACTGGCTGGCGCGGGCAGGCGAGAAGTCCTTTCCATCCTCAATCCGGTCTCGTAGGTTAATAAGGACGCTCAATGCAGAAGGTGGCCAGGCCAGTCTCGCCCCATACCCAGCCTCATGGGTGATTTGGGGGCCACTCGATCGTTCTTCGTCAACCCCTAACTTTACCAGGCGGTGTAACCCCCATCGACGAAGAGATTCTCGCCGGTGACGAAAGTAGAAGCGTCGCTCGCCAGGAACACCACTGCGCCGACGATCTCTTCGGGAGTACCAAACCGTTTCAAGGCGTGCCGGTTCTCGATTGCGCGCTTAAGACCGGGATCTTCGCGGACTCCCTGAGTCATATCCGTGACTATGAAGCCCGGGCCGATACAGTTTACGAGAATCCCGTAACGTGCCCACTCGCAGGCGAGGGCGCGGGTGAGGTTGACGATCCCTCCCTTGGTGGCGTGGTAGATGCTTGCGCCGATTTCGCTACCCACGATCCCGTATATACTGCCTATGTTGATGATCCGCCCGGGTTTTCTCTGGGAAATGAGGACTTTTGCTACGGCCTGCGCCATAAAGAACATCCCGCGAAGGTTAACGGCCATTATAGAATCCCATTCTTCAGGGGTGACCTCTTCGGCGGGTGCCACGCTGGCGATACCGGCATTGTTCACCAGGATATCTACCGTACCGAATTCCCGGACCACCCGCTCGACACCTGACCTTGCCTGGTCGACGTCTCCAACATCCGTGGGAATGAAAATCGCCCTCCGCCCCAAGGCTTGTATCTCCGAAACCGTTTCTTCGGTCTTGGGGCTTCTTCCCAGTATGGCCACGTCGGCTCCGAAAACGGCGAGTCCCTTTGCTGCGGCCTTGCCTATGCCCCGGCTGCCGCCGGTTACGATGGCCACTTTACCGTCGAGACCGAATAGATCCCTCGTTATCCTGACCGGCACACTAACCCCCCCGCCCCCCAAAGTGACTTCCTCTTAAGCAAGCGAATACCTCGAATACCTCGGTGAACGCCTCTTTTCGAAGGTTTCCCAAAGGGGAAGACTAAAATGCAAAGCCTCGTTCGTATGATTCTTTATAAAGGTGTGCGACTGCGAGGGTTATAGGTCCGGGCATACCGTTCGCTACGGGCTTACCGTCGATATTCACCACGGGCGCTATCTCGAGAATAGTTCCCGTAAGAAAAGCCTCTGATGCTCGAGCCAGTTCGGCGAGGCCGAAGGGTCGCTCGACTACTTCTATACCGTTGCGTCTGCAAAGCTCGATGACCGTCTGGCGCACTACCCCATGGAGTATGAGGTTATCGGCAGGATGGGTAATCAGTTTCCCATCCACCACTGCAAAGATGTTGGCAGAACTGGCTTCGGTTACCTCGGTATAATGGTCTGCAAGTGGGTTTCCTTGTGACTCGAGCATCTTTTCCTGCGACCCGAGCATCCTGCCCCAGCAACCGTTCCCCCTTGATTCGTTTATGGGGACAGGGGCGATCCGAATCTCTGGAAGGCCAAAAGTGCATTCGGTAGGGGTTTGGACGAGCCGGTCTTCCGCCGATGTCCTCTTGCTGGACGGGTGAGGCCTCCTCATGACGGGGAATACCCTATAGAGTATGGCCTCATACGCGCCATACTCGGTGGCTTTGTTGCGGGCCATTACGTTGTATAGCAGATTTAAGGTCTTGACGTCACACCTCCACCATCTCAGGTCCTCCACAGTTATGCAGCGTATCCCGTTTTGGAGAATCTCGGCGGGCTGTCGTGGTGTCGGTTTGATGGTGATGTATAGAGTCGGCGGCGTACCTTTAGGGGGGTATACGTGGTTTCGGGGAGCTTGCCCCCTCGTCAGTTGAAGGTAGATGCTGGCGTCACCAAATCCTCCCTGGCGTATTAAGTCGCTTATCAAGGCAGTCAACGCCGTCGGAGACAGGCGCTGGGGTTCAGCGTCGAGATCGAGCTCGACGGCCCTCGCGCTCTTTTGAAGTCGCTCCAGGTGTTGTGGCAGGCAGAAGGGCTTACCGTCATAAACTCTGATGACTTCATATATGCCGTCTCCGAAGAAAAAACCCCGGTCTTCCACGGAAACCGCAGGCGGTTCGCCTGTGGTCACGATACCGTTCAAATAGTAGATCGGGGATGAGGACGACTCCGAGGCCCGCATTTTGGAGAACTTCATTTGACCATCCGACAACTGAACATCTGACAAACCAGCCGTCATTTCGTCGAGCTCCTCTCCATGTGGAATTTCTTCTCGGCATTTCAATGCTTATGTCAGAAAGCGTCCAGAAAAACTCGCGAACATAGCGGAATATTTTCCGTTGGCTTTTGACGCCCATACCCTCGGGGAGTTCGCCTATGCCCTCAGAAACTTCTCTACGGCTTTCTTCAGTTTCCTCCTGATTGGGAGGTGGTACGGGCACCTTTGTTCGCATTCACCGCACTCGGCGCATTCCGCGGGATTAGAGCCGGAATCGATGAGGTTTCTGAATCCGACGCGTGCCGGCTCTTTTTGTTCGTATCGGTCGAACATCCCTTCCAGTCTAAAGACCTCTCTGATTTCAATGCCTTGAGGGCAGGGCTGGCAATACCCGCACTGACGGCATACTTCGGTGCCCAGGGCCTTCGCCTCTTTCAGGAGTCGATCAAAACTTGCCTCATCGAGGGGTTCGAACCGCCGGGCTACTCCGACGTTATCCAAGACCTCCTTTATCGAACCCATTCCGGGAATGGCGACATCGATATCCTGACTCAAGGTATACCTCAAGGCAAGATCCAGCTCTTTGATGGTTCCGCCGGCGAGGGGCTTCATGGCGATTACTCCCATGTCCATAGACCGCGCGGTCGGCAAAAGCGCTTCTTCGGGGCGGAATATGAAGCGATCTAAGATGTTTACGGGAACCTGCACGGTGTCGAATTCGCCGGTCTTACATGCCTTGATCAGGATCTCCGGGTTATGCCCCGTCACGCCGATGAAGCGGATTTTGCCCCTTTGTCGGGCGCGCTTCAGTCCCTGGAGAGCGCCGTCCTCACTCAAAACCGCCTCCAGGTCGTCTTCGCTGTCTACCGCGTGGAGCTGATACAGATCGATGTAGTCGGTGGCGAGGTCGCTCAGGCTTGCGTCGATCTCGCGTAAGATAGCGGATTGCGTCCTTTCTCTGCTTTTTGTTGCCAGTATGACTTTTTCCCGGACTTTTTTAAAAGCCTTACCGATCCTGGCTTCGCTTTCCTTATACGCCCGTGCGGTATCGTAGAACACTATACCTTCTTCGAGGGCGGCGCGCAAAGTGCGTTCTGCTTCTTCGGCGGTGCATCTTTCGCCAATCGGAATGCCTCCGAAACCCAAGATGGGGACGATTAACTCAGTTCTGCCAAGTCGCCTTTTTTGCAACGAGATCCCCCCGCTATTGTCGACCGGCCTTTTGGAGGCTTTTCCCTCAAAAAGCTCTTCCCTTGGAAAGTCTTTTTACCATATATAACTATATCCCCTTTAACGGCTAAAGCCAAACCAAAATCGGCGGGTCCACGAGGGTGTTTACATAAACCATCAAACCCGAATGCACCTGCCCGCTTTTCAGCCGTAGGGGCATTTGGAATACGTGGGAAAACCATGTAAAATCGACACGTCACACCATAACAGGTAATAAAGGGTTCTCAGGAAGTTCCTTGAAGTGGCGACGAGCCGATACCGACGAACCCATACCATCACATGGCGAAGGGGTGCAAAACACTGCGTCGACTGCCGCTGAAAACCGGTGCCGTCATAACGGGTTTCATAATGGGTTTATGCATGATAATGAGTCTGTGCTCGATCCTGGTCGTCGGTGGTCTCGTTACTGCCTCGCGCACCGGTTCCTCCGGGATGACGTACCAGGATAAGGATCGCTTCGCGGTGTTGGCCTATTATGCCTCAGACTCTCCTTACGACCGGGCCGCCTATGCATCCCTCTCTACCGACGCCGGCAGTGGCGCCATTGACGCGGTTGCGGCCTTCCTTCACCCCATTAACGGACGGGGGCTTATCGGAGGGAAGCCCGACGCTTCCCTCATGAGACTCGCAAGGAAAAACGGCCTTAAGGTACTGGCAGTGGTTCATAACTTCATAGGCGGGGGCTTTTCACGCCAGGTGGCTTCTGACATCTTGGCGGACCCCAACACCCGGGGTGCGGCCAGCGGCAGCATAGTGTGGATCCTAAAGGAGTACGGATATGACGGAGTGAACGTGGACCTCGAAAACATCGATCCGGCCCTGAGAGATGAATACGTCGCCTTCCTGGCGGAGCTCGCCCAGAAAATGCGTGGCAGCGGGAAGCTCCTGACGGTATGCATGCCCGGGAAGACGTACGATGCACCCAAAGACCAGTGGACCGGGGCCTTCGACTACGCCAGGATCGGACGGATTGCCGACAAGGTAGTCATCATGGCCTATGACGAACATTGGGTCGGTGGAGATCCGGGACCGATAGCATCTTTTACTTGGGTCCAAAGCGTGTTAAAATACGCCACGAGGGCCATTTCGCCCGACCGTATACTCCTCGGTCTTGCCGCATACGGATATGACTGGCCTACCTCTAACGGCAAGGCAGTGGGAATGGGCCGCATGCTCGGTGCACCTTACCTAGCCGAGGTTGCCAGATCTTCCGGAGCGACGATAATTTGGGACGACTGGGCGCAAGTCCCATATTTCAAATACTGGCGCGGCACCCAAGAACACACAGTGTACTTCGAGAACAAATACAGCGCCGCCTTCAAGATAGCCCTGGCACGGAAATTCGGGTTAGGGGGAGTGGCGGTCTGGAGGCTCGGCCTCGAGGATCCGGGGTTGTGGAGGCTTTTGAGCAAATACTAGAGTCGCTTTAGTCGCTCTGAGCGTGAATAAAAGTAAGCGTGGATAGTGGATAAAAGTCCGAGCGCGCATAAACCTTGAGCGCGGACAAGCGTGGGTAGAAGAAAGACAGGGACCGGTTTTGGCACTTAAAGGGGACTCGGCAACGTCACGCGGGGCCTCCCTGGACAAGAAGGATCCAACCGACTTCACATATCGTGGCGATATGGCGGATTGTCATAATATGGCGGATCGCCACGGTGAGAGAGGAGAAGCGCGACAACTACGGCACAATGAGGCCGAAGGGTTGCCGGTCAGCGCCTGGCACTCCGTCCCCCTCGACCGGGTCTTAGAACACCTCAATACCCATTCCCTGGCGGGATTGACAGAGGCGGAGGCTTCCTCACGCCTTTTGCGCTTTGGCCCTAACGAACTGGCCGAGGCCCCGCCAAAGACCCTCCTCATGAGGCTCGCCGAGCAGCTCGGGGACTTCCTGGTCTTGATCCTCATCGCCGCCAGCGTCATCTCGGCGGCCGTAGGGGAAATCGTGGACTCCCTCGTGATCATCGGAATAGTCGTACTGAATGCCTTCCTCGGGATCGTCCAAGAGTCCAAGGCTGAAAAGTCCCTGGAACGCTTGAAGAACCTGTCCGCTCCGAAGGCCACCGTCATAAGGGACGGAAGGTCAAGGAGCGTACCCGCCTCTTCCCTTGTACCCGGAGACCTGGTGCTCCTTTCTGCCGGGGACAAGGTCCCTGCCGACCTTCGCCTCCTCGAGGCCAAGACGTTGAAGGTGGACGAAGCCCCCCTTACGGGCGAGTCTTTCCCCGTCGAGAAGGACGCGGAGGCCGTCCTCGCCCCCGACGCCTCCTTAGGGGAGAGATCGAACTCCGTCTTCATGGGGACCGCGGTCGTGTACGGTCGCGGCCGGGGCGTCGTGGTGAGGACGGGGATGAAGACCGCCATGGGGGAGATAGCGGAGGCTCTGAGCGCCGCGAAACGGGAGAAGACCCCCCTCCAGAGGGATCTCGCGGGCCTCGGGAAAGCCCTGGGCGTGGCCTTCATCCTCGTATCGGCGGCGGTGTTCGTTCTGGGCCTCCTCAGGGGCATGGCGGTCGTCGACATATTCCTCACCTCCGTTAGCCTCGCCGTGGCCGCGATACCGGAAGGCCTCCCTGCGGTGGTGACCATAGTCCTCGCCATCGGTGTGGGCAAAATGGTCGAAAGGCACGCCATCATAAGGAGGCTCTCCGCCGTAGAGACCCTTGGAAGCACCACCGTCATCTGCTCAGACAAGACCGGCACCATAACACAAAACCAGATGACGGCCGTGGCGGTCCTCCCCGGGGTGTGGGGGGATACGGTGCGGGTCACGGGTTCGGGATACGAGCCGAGCGGCGAGTTTTTGAGGAGTACAGATGAGGGGTCCGTACCCGTTTCGCCCCTCGGCGACCCATGCCTTCGCCTCCTCCTTCGCGCCTGTGTGCTCAACAACGACGCCTCCCTACTGGAGGGCGAAAGCGGCAGGTGGGACGTGGTGGGCGATCCCACCGAGGGAGCGCTCCTCGTCCTCGGCAGGAAGGCGGGCCTCGATCGAGAGCGCCTCCTCGAGGACTACCCCAGGGCGGCCGAGATCCCCTTCGACTCCGAACGCAAGAGGATGACCACCATCCACAGGACCCCAAAGCCTCACCGCGTGGACGGTGCCGCCGACGACTGGATCGAAGAAGGCTACGTGGCCTTCGTGAAGGGCGCTCCCGAGTCCCTGTACGGCCTCATCAAGTGGCACCTCGGCCCCGGCGGCGAGCTCCTCCCCTTCGACGAAAATGCGAGGCGCTCGGTGCACGAGAAGGGGCTCAAAATGGCGCGGGAAGCCCTGAGAGTCATGGCCTTCGCATACAGGCACCTCGACTACCTGCCCTCGAAGGTTACGCCCGAAACCGTCGAGAGCGACCTCACCTTCATAGG
>DUSP01000169.1 GCA_012842575.1 Clostridia bacterium | reverse complement strand
GCCTCATAGGTTTCGGGCGTATCGCGAAGAAGGTCGCTTCCAAGGCGAAAGCCTTCGGGCTCGAGGTAATTGCCTACGACCCCTACGTCTCGGCGGAAGCGATGGCCTCTGAAGGGGTTCGGAGCGCCTCCTTTGAAGAGGTCCTTAGCGCCTCCGATTTCATATCCGTCCACGTGCTCCTCACCCCGGAAACGGAACACCTGATCGACGAAGCGGCGTTCGGACTCATGAAGCCCACGGCCTTCATCATCAATACCTGCCGTGGCAGAGTTATAGACGAAGCGGCGCTAATTCGCGCCCTCCGCGAAGGAAGAATTGCCGGAGCGGGTCTTGACGTGCTCGAAGAGGAACCGCCGCAAAATGACAACCCGCTCCTTCACATGGATAACGTCATCGTGACCCCACACTCTGCCTACGTTTCGGAGGAAGCCCTTAAGGAACTTAAAACTCGGGCGGCTCAGAACGTGGTGCTGGCCCTCAACGCGGAAGAACCCCGTGACGTAGTGAACCCCGAGGTCTTTGCGCTTAGGGGTTGCGGTCGCGATCCTTCACGCCGTTCTGGAGGTGGTTCCCCTGGGTTCCCTGACTCAGGCGGCGACGCCGGCGGCGCTAGCGCCGGCGGCACCGGCGGCAGCCATCCCGGCGACGCACCTGCTGCGGGGAGTAATGGTTCCGACGACGCTTCCGGAGCATGCTTCACATCTTCCGCTGACACTGACGCCGGCACTGGCGGGGTGCGCTGGGTAGACCTCGCCCGCAGACACAGCCTGGACCTGGAGGAATACATCCCGGGGAAGCCCGTCGAGCAGGTGAAGCGGGAACTCGGACTTGAGCGGATCATCAAGCTCGCTTCCAACGAGACCACGGTCGGCCCGTCCCCGCTCGCCCTGGAAGCGGCCGAGGAAGCGCTTTCCCAGGTGAACCTTTATCCCGAGGGCGACAGTTTCGAATTGCGCCTTGGCTTGGCGGGCTACCTCGGGGTGGAACCGGGAATGATCGTGGTAGGCAACGGCGGCGACAACGTCATAACAATGATCGGTCACGCATTCCTCAACGAGGGGGACGAGGTCGTCCTCGCAGACCCCACCTTCCCGGTATACGAATCGGTGGCGAAGTTGCTGGGCGCCACGGTCGTAAAGGTTCCTCTCAAGGACTATGTCCACGATCTGGACGCCATGAAACGGAGCATCACTCCGAGGACCAAGATCGTTGTCGTCTGTAACCCCAACAACCCTACGGGGACCATCGTGACGAAGAGTCAGATGGATGCGTTTTTAACCGGCTTGCCGGACAACGTGATAGTCGTCCTGGACGAGGCGTATTGGGATTATGTGGATGACCCTGAATATCCCGTTTCCATCGACTACATTAAGGCAGGTCACAAAGTGATCGCAGTAAGGACCTTCTCCAAGATCGCCGGCCTTGCGGGTCTCAGGATTGGTTACGCCGTGGCCCCGAAAGCCGCCGCGGACCTTTTGTGGCGCGTCGCCGAACCATTCCCGGTCAACAGACTCGCCCAGGCGGCGGCAAGGGCCGCTCTTCGAGATGAATCGCACAGGAATACCGTCCTTGAATTGAACAGACGGGGGAAGGCGTATCTGTACGGCGAGTTCCGCCGTCTAGGCCTCGAGTATGTTCCGACTCATACGAACTTTGTTTTCGTGAACCTAAAGAGGGATAGCCTCGCCGTACACCGGGAATTGCTGAAGCGAGGAATAATCGTACGCCCGGGCGTCACCTGGAAGTGCCCGGAATGGATCCGCGTCACGATCGGTACACCCGAAGAGACGCGGGCATTTGTGGAGGCATTGGAAGAGGTGCTCTAAGCCGGTGGACTCTAAGCCGGTGGAGGTCTTGTAGGGCAAGGGCAGAAGCCGAAGAAGAGTTTTGGTTCTTTACATTACGTTCCTTTACATTACATTCAACATTATTCATATGCAATATTCCCAATGATCCATCGTCTCGGGGCCGTGAGGGTTCTAGGCCGTTGAAGAGAAGATTCGGAGGTGCCGGGTTGAAAGAGGTCGCCGTTCAAGGGAAAAACCTCGCAATCGAAGACGTCGTAGAAGTTGCACTGCACAATGTCAGGACCCGACTAAGCGAGGAAGCCATACCCCTGATGGAGGCGTCAAGGGCTTTTGTGCTCAGATCTCTCGAAGAAGGGCGGGCCATATATGGTGTGACCACGGGTTTTGGCCGTTTCAGCCAGGTCCTGATTTCCCCCGAAGACTCCAGAACACTTCAACGAAACCTGATTCGGAGCCATGCGACCGGTGTGGGCGATCCTTTGCCGGTGCCTGTCGTCAGGGCCACGATGCTTCTTCGCGCCAACACCCTTGCGAAGGGGCATTCCGGCGTCCGCCCCGAATTGGTCGAGACCTTGATCTCCATGCTAAATGCGGGCGTTCACCCGATCATCCCGGAAAAAGGTTCGCTCGGAGCGAGCGGCGATCTGGCGCCCCTCGCCCATATGAGCCTCGTACTCATCGGCGAGGGAGAAGCGGAGTATAAAGGGGAACGTCTGCCAGGGGCGGAGGCCATGAGACGAGCGGGGATACCGGTAGTCGAACTCCAGCCGAAGGAGGGGCTCGCCCTCATCAACGGCACGCCTCTCATGACCGCCATAGGTTCGCTCACCTTGCATACGGCGCGCATACTTTGTAGGACCGCCGACGTAGTCGCGGCCATGACGGCCGACTCATTGGGCGCCGTAGGAAACGCCTTTGACGAGAGACTTCATACAAGTCGCGGCCATCCCGGTCAGATGGACTCCGCCGCCAACCTGAGGCGCGTCGTTGCTGGGAGTAAACTCATTACCAGGCCCGGTGAAGTAAGGATACAGGACGCTTATTCCATTCGTTGCACTCCCCAGGTCCACGGCGCCAGCAGGGATGCAATGGGTTACGCGTGGGCGGTTTTAGGACGCGAGATCAACGCCGCCACGGATAATCCGCTTTTCTTCCCTTCGAATTCCGGCTCCGGTACGTCGTGTTACGGGTCTGGCGGTGATGCCCTTGGTTCGCACGACACGGATGAGATCAGCGCTCGCGATGACCATGGCGCGGTTGATGCATATGGCAACCAGTTCAATTACAGCAATAGGCTCAACATGGAAGTCATTTCAGGGGGGAACTTCCACGGGCAACCGGTGGCCCTGGCCATGGACTTTCTGGGGATAGCCCTCTCGGAGCTTGCCAACATATCGGAACGCCGGACCGAGCACCTGCTGAACCCAATGCTGAGCGGCCTACCCGCCTTTTTGACCGAACACGGCGGCCTCAACTCGGGGTTCATGATCGCCCAGTACACCGCGGCCGCACTCGTTTCTGAGAACAAGATTTTGGCTTCGCCGGCCAGCGTGGACTCCATTCCGACTTCCGCCAATCAGGAAGATCACGTGAGCATGGGAACCATCGCCGCAAGGAAGGCACGGCAGATCGCAGAGCACGTTGCAATCGTGCTTGCCATCGAAGCTCTCTGCGCGGCGCAGGCCCTTGATTTCCGGGGTGTCGAGAAGGCGGGGGCCGGTACGAAGGCCGCCTACCGTAGGATTAGAGAGGCGGTACCCCACCTCGATGACGACAGGATACTTCACGACGACATTGAAAAAGTCAGGAGAATTGTGGAAAGCGGTGAACTTCTCGAGGCTGTGGAGACGGAAGTCGGCAGGCTGTTGTGAGGTCTTGCCATTTCGTGTCTGAGTACGTCCATTAGCGAGACTATTTTGAGGAAAGGGTGTTTTCCATGGCGCACACAGTCAGAGCCCCTCGTGGTACCGAGATCACCTGCAAGGGCTGGCACCAGGAGGCGGCCATGCGGATGCTCATGAACAACCTCGATCCTGAGGTGGCCGAGAGGCCCGAAGACCTCGTGGTATACGGAGGAAGCGGCAAGGCCGCAAGGAACTGGGATTGCTTTGAGAACATCGTCCGTTCCCTCAAGGCCCTCGAGAACGACGAGACCCTCCTCGTGCAATCGGGGAAGCCGGTGGGGATATTCAGGACCCACGAACTCGCCCCCCGCGTCCTCATATCCAACGCCATGCTGGTCCCCGCCTGGGCCAACTGGGACGAGTTCTGGAGGCTTGAGGCGATGGGCCTCACCATGTACGGCCAGATGACGGCCGGAAGCTGGATATACATAGGAAGCCAGGGCATAATCCAGGGGACCTACGAGACCCTGTCCTCCCTCGCCAAGAAGCACTTCGGCGGAAGCCTGAAGGGGAAGCTCGTCCTCACCGCGGGCCTCGGGGGCATGGGCGGAGCCCAGCCGTTGGCCGTCACCATGAACGAGGGCGTGGTCATAGCGGTTGAGGTGGATGAAGCCCGCATAAGGCGGCGCATCGAGACCGGCTACTGCGACTCCATGACCTCCGACCTCGACGAAGCCCTGAAAATGGCCGAGGACGCCCTGTCCAAAGGCGTCCCCCGCTCCATAGCCCTCCTCGGGAACGCCGCGGAGACCCACCCCCAGTTCCTCCTGCGCGGGGTGATCCCCGACGTGGTCACCGACCAGACCTCTGCCCACGACGCCTTAAACGGCTACATCCCCGCGGGGCTCAGCCTGAAAGAGGCTGCTGACCTCAGGCGCTCCGACCCCAAGGAGTACATCCGCCGCTCGAAGGAATCCATGGCCCTTCAGGTGAAGGCGATGCTGGAGATGAAGAAGAAGGGAGCGGTGGTTTTCGACTACGGCAACAACATCCGCCAGCAGGCCTACGACGCCGGCGTCACCGACGCCTTCGAGTTCCCGGGCTTCGTCCCGGCCTACATAAGGCCCCTCTTCTGCGAGGGGAAGGGCCCGTTCAGGTGGGTCGCCCTCTCCGGAGACCCGGAGGACATATACCGCACCGACCAGGTGATCCTCGAGGAGTTCCCCGACAACGAGCCCCTATGCCGCTGGATCAAGATGGCCCGGGAGAGGATCAAGTTCCAAGGCCTCCCCGCCCGCATATGCTGGCTCGGATACGGCGAGAGGGCAAGGGTGGGCCTAAGGTTCAACGAGCTCGTGGCCAAGGGCGAGATAAAGGCCCCCATAGTAATAGGTAGGGATCACCTCGACAGCGGCTCGGTTGCCTCCCCCAACAGGGAAACGGAGGGCATGGCCGACGGAAGCGACGCCATAGCGGACTGGCCAATCCTGAACGCACTGTTAAACACCGCCGCTGGAGCGAGTTGGGTGTCGGTCCACCACGGAGGAGGGGTCGGCATAGGCTACTCCATCCATGCCGGCATGGTGGTTGTGGCCGACGGCACCGAGCAAGGCGCCTGGCGGCTCGAGCGCGTCCTCACCACCGATCCCGGAACCGGGGTCATGCGCCACGCCGACGCGGGCTACGACCTCGCCATAAAAACCGCGAAAGAGCGAGGGGTGAAGATACCGGGGGTAACGTTTTAAGCAGTAAACACCCGGACGGCACAGGATTTCCATAGACTGACTGACAGCACTGAAATACCGTATCTTGCTCCGAAAAGAAAATCGGTTCTCATTCCGAAAAAAAGCCGGTCGTAGACAAAAGTAGCGAGGGACCGCCAGAGGGCGGTCTTTTCTTTTTGAGGGAGGTTTTGTCATGCACCTTACTCCGGAGGAAAAGAAGATGCTCGACGGGGAGTACGGGGAGGGCGTGGCATTGGCCATGAGGGTCCAGGTGGCCTTGGGAGAGGCCTTCGATGCCGAGCGCATGGTCCCCATAACCCGCGCCCACGTCGCCCTCTCCAACCAGGAGGCCGACCTCTGGTTCGTCGAAAGGCTGGTGAGGGGAGGGGCCCGGTGCCGCATTCCCCCCACGGTGAACCCCGGCTTCTCACTCTCCTGCTTCCGTAACGCCCCCGACCTCACCCGGGATGACATATCGATAATGGAGAGGACCCACGCCGCCTATAAAGCCATAGGCGCGACCCTGACCTACAGCTGCACTCCCTACCTCGCCGACAACATCCCCCTCCCCGGGGAGGTAGTGGCCTTCTCGGAGTCGAGCGCCACCCCATACGTGAACTCCGTCTGGGGCGCAAGATCTAACCGAGAGTCGGCCCAGAGCGCCCTCTGCGCCGCCGTGACCGGCAGGGTCCCCGAATACGGCTTCCTCCTCCCCGAAAAGAGGAAGGGGCAGGTCCTCGTCGAGGTGGAGGCCGAGATGAAGGACGACTTCGACTATCAGCTTTTAGGCTACGCCGCACCAAAGAAGATCGGCGCCCTAGTCCCTGTATTCACGGGCCTTCCCAAAAACCCCACCCCCGAGGCCCTCATGAACCTCGGCGCCCAGCTCAACACCGCCGGCGCGGTCTCAATCTACCACATCGTAGGCGTCACCCCCGAGGCGCCCACCTTGGAGGCCGCATTCGGAGGCGACACACCGGCCTCCCGCGCGGTCATCACCCGGAAGGATCTCGATGACATTCATAAGTCAATCTCCCTCCCCGGCGGAAAGATAGACTTCGCCATGTTCGGCTGCCCCCACTTCACCCTCCGGCAGGTCCGGGATATCGCCCGGATCCTGGAAGGAAGGACCCTGAAGGCAGAACTGTGGGTCCTCACATCCTTCACCACCAAGGAACTCGCGAGGCGGACGGGCCTCCTGGATATCATCGAGAAGGCTGGTGGCCACATAGTGGAGGATACCTGCATAGACCAGCCCTGCTGGAGGCACCTCGAAGGGAAGGTGGGCGTAACGGACTCCCCCAAGTGCGCCTACTACGCCAGGAGGCGGGGGATGGAATTCGTGCTGAGGCCGCTTTCTGAATGCGTCGAAGCGGCAGTGAAAGGGGAGGTGTCGTAACCATGGCGAACCATGACGCCGCGAGGAACCGTGACGCCGCGAATATCGGTACCGTGACAGTTGGCGCTGCAGACGTCAGTGCCGCCGTTGGCGCTGCGGCCGTTTCCTTCACCTGTCACCCCATATCGAGGGGCGTGGCCTCCGGGGAGGCCCTGATATCCCGGGATGACATCTGCTTTTACCTCACCGATCCCGAGACCGGCGTCGTCATAGAAAAAGGGCACTCCCTTGAGGGGAAGAGCGTCGCCGGGAAGATCCTCATTTTCCCCGGGGGAAAGGGAAGCTCGGTGGTCCAGGCCGACGGCCTATACCAGCTCATGTTGAGGGGGAACGCCCCCAAGGCCATGATCATAAAAAACCCGGACACGGTCCTCGTGGCCACGGCCATCATAATGGAAATTCCCCTCGTGGACAGGGTAGACGAGGGGTTCTACGCCGCCGTCAAGGACGGAGACCGCGTGAGAGTCGACGCCGAGGAGGGGCGGCTGATTATGGGCGGCTAATTGCGGCAGAGCTAGCCGGGTGGGGCGCAGTTTGATTTATACAGCTGATGAGCGGGCTTGTGCGCATTTACAGCCGCGTGGTTTTGCCCCTAACTTAGGCCAGGATGGGGAGTCCGTTGAGAGTAGCTCCGAAATTCCGGCAGGCAGGAGGAGGTCATGGTGCGTTTGGCCCTCTTCATTACGAGGCCCAAGACGGCTTTATGAGCCCTTTCCTCGAGATCCTCGGCATGACCGATACGGCTGCAGCCGCTCAGGCCCTTCCCATATCGACGCTCCAGCGCCTTTGAAATCAACCAATCGGTGAACCACGGGTTTTTCGGGAGCAAGGGGCCATGGAGGTAGGTTCCAATAGTGTTCCTGTAGACAGCTCCTTCGGTGCGGTCTTTGCCGTTATTCCCGAAGCCCAGCACTACAGTTCCCAGGGGCTTTACCCGGGGACCAAGATATGTCTTTCCAGAGTGGTTTTCGAAGCCCACCAGGGTCCGGGGTTGCGAAAACAACTCGCTGATGATCACCGTGTTCCCGATCATCCTCTTGGTACCAGCCTTCGTGTAAACGTCAAGAATGCCCAGCCCTTCGAGGACCTCTTTGCGGCTTATTCGGTAATATGAGCCCAGCAGTTGGTAGCCCCCGCAAACGGCGAGGAACGGGATGCCGTCCTCCACCGCCTCCCTGAGTGAACTGCCTTTGACCTTTTTAAAGTCGGCGCATATAAGCCGCTGTTCCTTATCCTGACCGCCGCCCATAAACAGGATGTCGTAGCGCGCCAACTCCACTTTGGCTTCAAGCGATACCTCGACCACTTCCGCGTCAAGTCCGTGCCACTCGGCTCGGCGCCGTAAAGCCAGCACATTCCCTCGATCTCCGTATAAGTTCATCAGGTCGGGGTAAAGATGGCATATCCTGAGTTTCAACGCTAACATCCCTCTTTATATAAACCTTTTATATAAACCTTTATATCGGCACCGATATCCTTTCTTATTTTTGTACTAACTAATTTTTTGTACCGATTTTGTACCGATTTTTTTGTTTTTGCACCGAAGCCGACGCCCCCACCCCCCACCCCCTTGTGCGGAGCCCGTGTGCTTACGTACGTCGTCGCCTGCGTTCCCCAGGACTATACTCTCCAAAAAGGTTTCACGCACCTGCTCCTCTGAAGGATCTTTCTCACTTCCAGCATGGCCGTATAAGTGGGAAGTACGTAAAGGGTGCCTCGGGGCGGTGTCCGGCTAACTCCCTCGCTCAGTGCGCGTCTGAGATCCTCATCCGTGGTTATAAGGGACTCATCGAACCCGGCGTATTTCAATCGTACTGCCATGTCAAACGCCCTAATGCCCGAGGTTATGATGAACCTTATCCGATCCCGACTTTGCGCCAGCGCTTCGAAATCCACATCCCACAGCCAGGAAACATCCCTCCCGTCGGCGTAATTGTCGTTTATGCAGAGTACCAAGTTTTTTTCGCCTTCCGTCTGAAGCAACGTCCTTATCACCTGGTTATACCCCGCTGGGTTTTTCACCAGTGCCAGGAACACCCTTTTGTCGCCCACCTCGACCACTTCCATCCTCCCGAAGGAAGCTCTAAACCCCAAAAGCCCCCTTCGGATCGTATCGAGGTCGATGCCGAGGCCGATCGCCGCCGATATGGCCGCCAGCGCATTATAAAGGTTGTATACCCCTGGAACCGAGATACGCGCCTCTAGCGGCCCGAGGGGTGTAGCCACATTGATGACGGACCCGGCCGGTTCTGTGACGTTGCCCGGGTCTGTGGCGTCAGGCGGCTCTATGACGTCGGACGGTTCAGTGATAGACCGGCACGGTTTAGTGACGGACCCACCTGGTTCAGTGACACACCCGCCCGCTTTAGTGACAGGCCCATCGAGCCCAGTGACGGATCCACCCGGTTTACCCGCCGCTTCAGCTTCACTTCTGTAGTCGATAAGGGCCACGGTGGGATCCGGGCGCTTTGAACCGCATGCCTGGCACTCATATACACCCAGGTGAGCGTAATGGACCTCCCGATATAGGTAAGGGTTTCCGCAGTGAAGGCAATGCCTGATGTCGGCAGCCTCTTTTATTTCGATCCCGATCCCTTTGCTCGGCTTGATCCACTCGTTCGGCTCGATCCCTTCGTCTGCTGCTTTCGTACTCTTCCATCCATAATAGATCATTCGCCGCTTGGTTCCCGCCGCGGCGCCCAGACTGGCGACAAGTGGATCATCGGCGTTCACGGCGACGAATGTCCCCTCGGGGGTTTTCTCCAATCCCTTTCGAATCAACGCAAGAGTATGATCGAGTTCGCCGAACCGGTCCAGTTGATCCCTGAACAGATTCGTAACCACAAGGCCGGCCACCTTGAGTTCGGCGCATGCCCGCGGAACCGTAGCCTCGTCGACTTCGAGGAGCCCGATGTCGGACCGCGGCCGCCCTCCAAGGGAGTACGTTTCGACAAAGGTCGTGGCGATGCCCGACATCAAATTAGCCCCTGTCCTGTTATGGGCGGGGCGCAGACCCGCCTCACGCAGTATGCAAAGGATCATTCGAGCAGTGGTCGTCTTGCCGTTCGTTCCCGTGACGATGACGTTGCCGTAGGGCTGTGCCGATGAGGCGCTCTTTACAAACCCCGGGTTCAGTCGGTTTACCAGAAGTCCGGGGAGGCTTGAACCACCTCGTTTGGCGGCATGACATCCGAATGCGACTGCTTTACCTGCCCAGAGCGAAAGGAGGTCTTTCGTCCTCACAAGGGTTCACCAGCCCGGTGATAGGTATATCGTGATCGGCATGGTTGTAAACGACGGGTATGCGTGATCATGGGCGTCGACAGAACCATGGTATTCGCGACCAGCGCAAATGGTCACGGGGTGCGGTACCCGTTCCCGCCGTGCGCAGGTCAGGTGCGGTACCCCATTCCCGCCGATTTCGACAAACGCATGTGAGAACATTAGCGTCGGAGGTGGCCGGAAACTCATGCAAGGTGGTCAAAAGCATCACCGGAGCCCGAGCCGGAACAAAGCTCATGCAAGATCACCAGCAACATCATCCAGAAGGATTATGCAAAAGTGAGGAGAACTTCTATACCTCAGCCTTTGACATTAGGAGCGATTGTGAAGTTGTCTGCGAAGTTATCCGCCAATGGCCCGGTGAATACTCCAGCAACCTTACTCCTCTCTTCGTCGGACGTATCTCGTTGTTTGGATCTAGGCACTGCCATTGAGTGCGTAAAAGCAGCTTTTAGGGCTCAAGCCGCCGGTCGTACCGTCATGCCGGCAAAGATAACCCTTGACTTAGGGGAACTGGGCGACTGGCCCCATCTCGGGGGCTCGTACAATGCCATGCCGGCCTACGTTGACATGGAGAACCTCGGAACCTTCGCTGGCGTCAAATGGATTAGCGGATATGAAGACAACGTAAGAAGAGGGCTTCCGTTTTTGATGTCCCTCATCATTCTAAATGACCCGTCAACCGGCTTTCCCCTTTGTATCATGGACGGAACCCTCATCACCGAGTACAGAACGGGTGCAGCAGCAGCCATCGCCGCTTGGGAACTCGCTTCCAAGGGGCTGCCCAGGGGGCTGACCGCGTCTACGGCGGACCCGTCGGTTCCCGTATCGGTTCCCGTAAAGGAGCAAGAGGGTTTGAACGAGCGAGAGTGTTTCGCAGTCACCCTTATAGGTGCTGGCGCGCAGGGTAAGAGTGCCCTGAGATCCATGGCGGCCCTCGGAATTCTCGGCGATGTGTCGGTGGTGGACATACGCGAGGATAGGGCAAGATCCCTGGCGGAGTACGTTCGCAACGATCTCAGTTGCAACGCAACTGCCTCCGGATTGGACGGCGTCGAAGCGGCCGTGCGACGCACTGACGTCATCGTAACCGCTACTACGGCCAACGAACCCCTCGTCCATGCGGAATGGACGAAACCGGGAAGCCTTGTCATTGCCTTGGGTTCCTACCTGGAGGTGGACGAACGCTGTGTGACGGAAAGCGATGCCATCGTGGTGGATCACGAAGAACAAGTTACCCATAGAGGTACGCTTGTCCCGTATTTCAAGAGCGGGGTCCTGAGTCGCGACCGAATTAGGGGAGAAATTTCTCGGATCCTGGCGGGGGAAACCGCGGGGCGCCGCAGCCCGGAGGAAAGGATCCTGGCGGTTTTGATCGGCATGGCCATAGAGGACATTGCCGTCGCAGGTCTTGTGTACCATAATGCCCTTAAACTGGGCGTTGGAACTCGCTATGATTTAATTTCCTGATAACAGAGCACCTGCCGCGATCGGGGTCAGGCTACAGACGTCGTCCTTGCGTCTAGCGTATTAATCATACACGTGAAGAGGATGAATCGCATGAACCATGGGACGGACTTCAAAACCTTCCTGGGAATAAATCATGAGAAGTCCCCGGCAAAGCATGGGACGTCCCTGACGGAACTCGGCGACTCGGAGTTTCGGGCCCTCTACGACTCCATGGGAGAACTCCTTGCGCCAAGCCTCGTGAGGGACTGGCCCAACATTCCTATTCGAAGCGCCAAGGGTTGCTGCTTTTATGGTCTTGACGGCCGCGAGTACCTGGATTTTACTTCCGGAATGGCCACGATGAACACCGGCCACTGTCACCCGAAAGTCTTGGAAGCCGCGCGCCTTCAAATGGAGCGACTCGTACACGCGGCGGTGGGAGTGGCCATGTACGAGAGCATTCTCAGGTTGGCAGAGGAGCTCAAGCGAATCACCCCGGGCGACCTCAACATGTTCTTTTTCTCCAATAGCGGAGCCGAGGCGGTTGAGGGAGCCATTAAGCTCGCCAAGTACGTGACGCGCCGCCCCGCAGTTGTGGCTTTCACCGGGGGTTTTCACGGTAGAACCGTGGGGGCCATGACCGTGACGTCGTCTAAAGTCAAGTACAGGACCCACTACGAGCCGCTGATGTCGGGGGTCTACCACGTGCCGTATGCCTACTGTTTTAGGTGTCCGGTCGGTAAGTCTCATCCGTCTTGTGCGCTTGAGTGTCTCGGGTTCATCGAAACCCTTTTCAAGAGACTGGTGGATCCGTCGGAGGTGGCCGCCTTCATCCTCGAACCGATGCAAGGGGAGGGGGGCTATGTGCTCCCGCCGAGAGAGTGGCTTGAGGCAATCCGGGAGATCTGCTCCAAACATGACATCAAGTTGATATTCGACGAGGTTCAGACGGGTTTCGGACGCACCGGTTCCTGGTTCGCGGCGCAAAGCCTGGGCGTCACGCCGGACATACTCGCCATCGCTAAGGGGATCGCTTCCGGTTTCCCATTGAGCGCCGTGGCAGCCCCAGCTGAACTTATGAAAGCATGGCCCACCGGGGCACACGGGACCACATTCGGCGGGAACCCCGTTTCATGTAGGGCCGCCCTTGCCACCATCGAGGTGATCGAAGAGGAGGGGCTTCTCGACAACGCCAAAAAAATGGGGAAGGCGGCGCTCGACAGGCTGGCGTCGTGGAAGGGCAAATACCCAGTGGTAGGGGACGTGCGAGGCATTGGGTTAATGATCGGCATCGAGTTCGTGAAGCCTGACGGTAAACTCGAACCTAATCCTGAAGCCGTGACCGAGGTGCTAAGACGTTGCCTGGACGAAGGCCTCATCCTCTATCCATGTGGGGTGGACGGCCACGTCATTCGGTTTATCCCTCCGCTCATTGTGGACGAGGAAACGTTGAGGAAAGGGCTTGACATCTTCGAGCGAGCGGTGGCCGGCGTGTGCAGATAGGAAAGTAGAGAGTAGCGAATGCTTCAAGGAATAGTCGAATGCTCAAGGAATAGCGAATGCTTCGAGGGATGGCGAATGCTTTGAGGAATAGGGAATGCTTCAGGGAATAGCGAAAGCTTCATATGGTTAAGGAAGGCTTCAAAAATGACGAAGGCCTGAGAGGTAGCGTTGTGTGAGGCGCACGAGAAAAAGGGCGAGAAAACCAAAAAGAGCGAGAAAAAGAGCGCAAGGGGGAACCAAGATGTCAAGAGAACCGAAGGCTGAGCGATATGCGGCGTGCAGACGGAAGAAAGGTGTGCGTTTAGCGGCGATTTCCATTATCTTGGTGGCTTTGTTCGTGACCATGGCTGTCGCAGGCTGTTCGCAAAAACCCGCGGCCGAGAAATCCGCCTTGGAAGAAATCAAGGAGAAGGGCGTCCTCGTGGTTGGAACGTCGGCCGACTATCCGCCCTTTGAGTACACCGACGAAAAAGGAGAGTACGTAGGTTTCGACATGGATCTGATCAGAGCCATAGGGGAGAAGCTCGGCGTCAAGGTGGAGATCCAGGACATGAGCTTCGAAAGTCTCACGCAAGCGGTGAAGGACGGCAAGATCGATGCGGCCATCGCCTGCATGAGCGCCACGCCCGATCGCCTGAAAGAAGTCGATTTCACAAAGCCGTATTACATCACCAAAGATGCAGTGCTTGTCCGGAAAGACTCGACCCTTAACATAGGCAAGCTCGAGGATATTTACAACCTCAAGATCGGCGTACAGACCGGGACCACTCAAGAGGACTGGGTCAACGAACACATACAATCAGGGGAGATTAAGGAAGCCAACGTATCAAGGTACCCCAGAATGGATCAGGCCGTCTTGGACCTTGCGAGTGGGCGTATCGACGTTGCGCTGATGGACCTCCCGCCGGCGCAGAAGTTCGTCGAAGCCAAACCCGTAAGGATCGCCCTCGAGGCCAAAATGTCCGAAGGCGATCCCGGTATCGCCGTAAAGAAGGGAGCCAAGGATCTCGTGGACGAACTCAACAGGATAATCGACCAGCTCACCGAGGAGAAAGTAATCGAGCAACTGGTACAGAAGCATTTGAGCGCTACGGAGTGAGCGCTACAGAGGAGAATGGCTCAGTTGGCCGCTGTAGTGGCCGCTGACTTGAGCGCTATAAAGTAAGCCTGCAGAGTACATAAGAGGGTTTGCACGATTGCCGGTTAACACCTCGAAGAAATGTGCGCTCTGTTGCGGAACAGGGTTAAGAGGATAGCAGACGACGGGTGTGGCTCATTGTTGGATGGTACAGGACGTCGGTTCAGAGGTTTAAGACATAATGATAGCGGTAACGGAGGAAGCAACATATCCAGCGTCAACGGAGGAAGCAAAAGATCTGATGAATCAGAGACTAGAAATCTTGTTCCTCAGCCAGGAGGACGTGATCCGGGCTGGGGTGCTTGACGTGAAGGCAGCCCTCGACGACGTGGAACGGGCCTTCCGGCTCCACGCCGAAGGGTCCCTCGAGAACCCCCCGAAGACCCTAATGGCGATCGGGGAATCCCTTTTTATCTCCATGCCCGTGGCTTCGAGGGACGGCGCGGTGCCCTACGCAGGCATAAAGTGGGCGGCGGAGTCCCGCAACAATATCAGGAATATAAAGTGGGCGGCGGAGTCCCGCAACAACATCCTGCCATCAGCACCTAACATCGCGCCAGCGGCTGTTCCCGCCCTGCCATACGGCATGGACGTGGTCATTCTGAGTTCTGTCGAAAACGCCGCGCCCTTGGCCGTCATGGACGGAACTTTAATAACTGCGGTGAGAACGGCGGCCGCCACCGGCGTGGCGGTGAAGTATCTGGCGCTTCCGGATACTCGCGTTGCGTGCCTCGTGGGTTGCGGCGTTATCGGCCGTACCACTGCCTGGGTTCTCCCGGAAGTGCTGCCGGCTCTCGAAGAGATCTATCTCTTCGACATAAGGGAGGAGAAGGCCGAGGCGCTGGCGCGGGAGCTGAACGAGAGGTGGAGTGCCGGCTCCGCGGGACCTGTGGTCCGCGTTACGCGCGTCACGAAAGATAAAGGTCTCGAAGACGCGGTCAGGGCATCTAGTGTGACCGTCACCATGACCACCGCCACAAAACCGTTCATCAAGCGGGAGTGGCTCGGAGAGGGTGCCTTCTACGCTCAAATCGGTACCAACGAAGCGGAGGATGCGGTGGTCCTCGAGGCCGACAGGGTGGTCGTAGACGAATGGGAACAGACGAAACACTACCTCCCATCCATGATGAGCAGGCTCTATCGCGAGGGGCGCCTTACGGATGCCGGCGTAGTGAACCTGAGGGAAATCGTCGCTGGCAAAACCGAGGGGAGACGGACCCGGCAAGACCTCGTGATTTTTGACTCCTTCGGAGTGGCGTGCGAGGACTTCATGGTTGCGAGTAGGATATACGAGGTTGCGAAGAAGCGCGGCATCGGAAGGGTGCTGCCCTTCTGGGAAGCTCCAAAGTGGCTTTAACTTTCATTCCGGAAAGCCTCCTAAAGGGCTCCCTTCGGGGAGGGGCGGACATGAGTGCTCAAGAATTGGTGGGCCACTGGATCCCTAAAGGTTTCCCTTCGTCTGGGGCCTTCGTCGGGGGGAGGCTTAGGAGAGATTAAAGCGCGCGTTGCATCCCCCTCGCATGCGGCGATCCAAGTGAAGGTTAATCCTGGTTAATTGGGCTGAAGTCGAAGACGCCTGCCGTCTGAATGCGATCTAGGTCAAAGGTTAATCCAGGTTAATCCGGGTGAATGGCTAAGATCAGGTGAATGACTAAGATATGGAAAAAGTCGCTTTAGTGATGAGAGAACTTCCCTTCATATTGGGAGGCGTGGGCACCACGGTGCAACTTGCCGTGATCGCCCTCGCCATGGGCTTTGTCATCGGACTGCCCCTGGCTCTGATGGAGGTATACGGATCAAGGGGAGTCAGATGGGTTGTCTCTACTTACGGAACGCTTTTCAGGAGCGTTCCGCTCCTCGTCCTCATTTTTATATTCTATTTCATAGTGGCAAAGGTGGCGGAGCTCTCCAACTTCTCCGCTGCGGCGCTCGCCATGGGCTTAAGGAGTGCGGCCTACCAGTCCGAGATATTCAGAGGGGCCATTCAATCCGTAGGAACCGGTCAGATGACCGCGGCTCGCTCCCTGGGGATGACGCGTTTTCAAGCCATACGCCACGTGGTTTTGCCCCAAGCCCTGAGGCTGGCTATTCCGGGTTGGGGGAACGAAGCTGCCGTGGTGCTGAAAGACACGTCTTTTGCATACGCCATAGGCGTGGCGGAGCTCATGAGGCGCGCGGAATATGCGAGTGCCAGAACGTATGAGCCATTCGCGATATTCACCGGGTGCGCGGCGGTCTACTTCTTGATGACATTCGGTTTGACGAGACTGCTGACGAGAGTGGAGAGCGCCTACCGCGTCCGAACTTAGAACACTCCGAGCTGCAGCTCATGGTAGCTGATGGGGGAAAGGCGAGTCGTTAAAGCGGATTACTCGGTACCCTCTTGTGGAGCATCATACTTATTATTTATGTCTTTATATCTTACTAGTTTATTCTTACTTATTAAATCAAATTACGGTTAAATAGAAACACAGATTATGGCCTATACGTGCTTAATAGATTGCGTTAAGCCCCCTGCAGATTATAGAACGTACAATCTACGAGCTATAAGGAGAACCGAACATTGTCCACGCTGTCACCTGAACCGGTCAAGCCGTTACTTGACGGGAGCCTTAAGAATGAGAATGAGAAGAAGCGCGAAATAGTCCGCGTGAGCGGGCTCAAGAAGTCCTTCGGATCGCTTGAGGTGCTGAAGGGTATCGACCTTTCCGTTCGCGAGGGAGAAGTCGTCGTCATCGTGGGTCCTAGCGGTACCGGGAAGAGTACGCTTCTACGCTGCATCAACCTCCTCACCGAGCCGGATGCCGGTCACGTCTGGGTGGACGGCGCAGAAATCACGGCCCGTGGCGCGGACGTAAACAAGATCAGAGCGAAAACCGGCATGGTGTTTCAGGAGTTCAACCTGTTCAACCACCTTACCGCGCTCAACAATGTCGCGATCGGGTTGAAGGTTGTGAAAAAGATCCCCGAAGAAGAAGCCAGGCGGAGGGCCATGGAAGAGCTTGAAAGAGTCGGCCTTTCGTCGAAGGCGTCATCGTACCCTGCCGAGCTGTCCGGCGGTCAGAAACAGCGCGTGGCTATAGCCAGGGCGCTTGCAATGGATCCACGGGTGATGCTGTTCGACGAACCCACGTCGGCCCTTGACCCCGAATTGATCGGCGAAGTGCTCGAAGTAATGAAGAAGCTCGCCTCCGAAGGCATGACCATGCTGGTAGTCAGTCACGAGATGGGTTTTGCCAAGGAGGTAGCGGATCGCATCGTCTTTATGGAGGGCGGCTTGATAGTAGAGGAAGGTCCTCCGGACGTCATGTTTTCCGCGCCAAAGAAAGCGAGGACCAAGGAGTTCCTCGGGAAGATCGGCGCCATTCACGGCGGAACGGTGGTGGCCTGAGGTTTGGCCGGATCGGACGTGCTTGCTTTCATAGAAAGGATACTACCCGATCTCTTGCGTGGCGCCGTGATAACGGTGGAGCTTGCGTCGATGGGCCTCTTTCTAGGGCTCGTCCTGGGTCTCCCGACTGCGTTTTTACGCGCTTACGGGAAGGGATTACCAAAATACATCGCCACGCTTTACGTGGAAGCCATCCGGGGAACCCCACTGGTGGTGCAACTCTTCATCATACACTATGGCCTGCCCGACCTCGGGTTAACGTTTCCCAGGTTCGTGTCGGCGTGGCTGGCTCTGGGAATCAACAGCGGGGCCTATCAAGCGGAGTACTTCCGCGGCGGGATCGAAGCCATCTCCGCCGGGCAGATGGCGGCAGCCCAAGCCCTTGGGATGTCTCGCCTGCAGGCCATAAGGCATATCATCCTGCCCCAGGCCTTCCGCCTCGCGCTACCCGCTTGGACCAACGAAGCCATCTACATGGTCAAGTACACGTCCATCGCCTTTATGATTGCGGTGCCGGAGCTCTTGGCCAGGGGTAAAATGATCATAAGCTGGTACTTCAGACCAACCGAAACGCTCCTCGCCGTCGCGGCCATCTACCTCGTGATCCTGTGGGTCGTGGCCCGCCTCATGCGCCTCGTAGAGAACCGCTTCAAGATCCCCGGCATCGGCTTCGAAACAGACCAACGGGCATAAGCTTACGCGCCTTTGGCTGTCGGGTCCGGGATCATTTCGCTAATCAAGTAACATTTCCAGTGACACCAGCCGCACAGTACCCTTATGGCCTAGTTCGGTGAGCTCTTCAGTGAAGCCGCTAGACGAAAAAATGACCGGAACTGCTGTAAGACCTTCCTCTAGACCGCCTCGCTGGGAAACGAGCCTCACATCCGACCCAAGGCCCGCTCTTGTAAGACCGGCTTCAACGCGGAGCAGGTTTCCCCGTGTAAGCAGATCCCGTAGAACGTCGAATCCGACGGGTCTATTCCACCACTTACATTCACCGATTAGGTATCGGCCATCGTCCAGTTCTGCGACGACGTCTATGTCAAACCGATTGCCCCAGTACTCTCCGACACGAATCACGTGCTCGCCGTAGACCGTGTGCCATCTATGTTTTACGAAATCGCAGCAGATGTCCTTGAATATGCGGTTCATGTAATCGTCGATATACGGTTCAATTTTAAGCTCATACGCGACGCGCGGCCCATCGCCCTCGATGAGACTTAGGTTTCGCTGGACGAATCGGAACCAGAAGTTAATATACTTGTCGGCTATATAGTAGCGTCCACGCTGGCGTCTGTCGGCAACATGTTCGAATAGGGGCGCATAGTCCACTTCGTTAAATAAGGCCGTCCCGGCCGTTCCGCTTGCCCGCTCCACGAACGCTGAGCGGCTTTCCGGATAGTCCTCTTCATATAGGCTTGTCCCGCTATATAAGCCTGCCCCGCGATATAGGTTTGTCCTGTGATACGGGCTTGCACCGTGATACAGGCTCGTGCCGTGATACAAGTTTGAACCGTAACACAGGGTCGTCTCACTATGTTTTTCGTCTGTCCACTCCAAAATTGATTCTCGCCTTTCGACGAGCCCCATGGCCATTAGTGATGAAAGATACTTAGTGAGCGCCGTAACCGGTATACGAGACCGGTCTGCTACTTGGGTGAAACGGATAGCACCGGAGGCTATCGCACCTATGATCGACGCATACTTGCTGATCTCGGCCAGCTCCATCCGTAACAGGAACATGGCTTCGTCTCGGAGAAAACCCCCCGGCGAAAGCATCTGCCGAATGACGTTATCTTTGAGCGATTGGTCCGGATCGAACTTTTCGAGGTATGCGGGGATACCCCCCAACATACCGTAGGCTTTAAGTTTGTCCTTGGGCGGATAGTTAAGGAAGAACTTCGCAGCTTCGTAATATGGGAGCGGTTCGAGCTTTCTTTGGGACGTTCTGCGGCCGAATAGAGGCGAGTTTTCTCCTAAAACTACTTTTTCCATAAACCGCGTGTTGGAACCACAAAGAACGAACATCAAGTTCGCATAGCAGCCCTCGGTCTCCCAGAATCGCTGGAAAACCCAAGGGATTGCCCTATTACTCTTACAAAGGGAAGGGAAATCGTCGATGACGACGAGTAGTCGCCCAACTTCCGAAGCCCTGGCCGTGTACTTTAGAGTAGCAAACCAGTTCGGGAACGCCACGGACTGAAGGAACGGGTCGCACAAAGAGGCACTGGCTGCCTCTTTGAACTGAGCCAAATTCAGCTGGTCTCCTATTTCTGATGCGACGAAATAGATGTGGCGCTTACCGCAACAGAATTTCCGAAGTAACGCGGACTTTCCGACACGTCTTCTTCCGTACAGGACGAAGAGTTCCGATTCATTAGATTGCCAGAGACGGTCAAGGAGACACAACTCTTCAGCGCGATCGATGAACACGGGCAACTCCTCCGCGAGGAAAAAGTAAGGCGGCCCATAATGCAACGCCGTGCAACATGAGGTTCCAGCAAGAGAGGGGGTAGCCGAGGACAGGGGAGCCTAGAGAAATAATACCTAGAGAAATAATACTCGGAAGTATCATACTTGAGAGTATTATACCAGGAATTAGGGAGTTGTACCAGATATTGGTACCAGATAGACAAGGGTATGGTTCAGCAGAGTCGGGTCGGGTCTTAATTCTATACTTTAAACAGTAAAAATATGTTATCATCAGGACGGCAGGTAGATAAAGGCGCCAACACGGTCAGGGCAATCTAGACAATCAAGACACTCAAGCGTTTGAACGACCGGAACATGTTGGCGCTCGCGAGGCCAAACCGACCGCTACCTACGCACGGTGAGGATGTCAGGGCGACCATGGGTTCAAGTGCCCGGGATAGGTCAGTAGACAGCCGGTAAGAACAGCCGGTAAGAACCAAGGGAGATCTTCAGATGGAATGGGATGCGCTAGAAAATAGGATTCGTTCTGGCGAGAACCTCCATACCGAGTTTAAGCGGGAGGTCGGAGATCTTAACGACCTGGCTGCCGAAATAGTCGCATTTGCCAATACTGACGGCGGGGCGATATTTGTTGGGGTCACGGATGATGGACAAGTCGTGGGCATCGCAGATGTAAATACTCTTACTAGGCAAATAGACAATGTGGCTTATAATAACTGCGAACCTCCGATTACCATTGTCCAGGAAGTATTTGACACTCCGGAGGGCCTACAGGTCTTAGTCGTAAAGGTTCCCAAAGGTGAACAGCGACCCTATCGTACCAATCGAGGAATTTACTATGTGCGAACAACATCGGGACGCCGGCAAGCTTCAAGAGAAGAACTACTTAGGCTTTTTCAGGCCTCGGGGAGCGTATATTACGACGAGGTTCCCATCTACCGTGCCGACTTTAGCGATCTCGACCTCTCCTCCTTTGACCGTTTCCTGTTTGAAGCTTACGGACGCTCGCTCAAGGATTGGGATATTGCTCCCCAGCATCTTTTGTCCAACTTACGTTTGTTGAGCAACGGACATCCCACCGTCGCGGGAGTGCTCTTCTTCGGGACACAGCCGCAGTTTTATTTACCCCAAGCCAGGGTGGTTGCCGCCAGAATACCAGGCGCTTCGCTCGCCGAACCGCCGATGGACAAGAAGTCAATTGATGGACGGATCCCTCAGATTTGCGAGGACAGCCTCCGTTTCCTCCAAATACATTTACCGGTGGTTCATAGGATCGAAGGCCTCGCTCCCGAAGCGCACCCGGAGCTTCCCGAAGTGGCGCTTCGGGAAGCGGTGGTAAATGCTATTGCTCACCGGGATTACACCATACAAAGCCCCATACGCCTTTTCGTTTTTGATGACCGCGTAGAAATCCGAACGCCAGGTCGTTTGCCCAATACGGTCACAATTCCCGCCATCAAATTGGGCGGCGCTCATGTGTTGCGCAATCCCACGATCTATACTCTGTTAAGCCGTCTTGGCCTTGTTACCGGTATCGGAAGCGGCGTTCTCAGGATTATCACCCTTGTCAGAGAGGCTACAGGCCGTGAACCTGAGCTGAGTGAAGAAGGGAACGAGTTCGTTTTGAGGATCCCGCGCAAGGAGGCAGTCCATAGCTGTAGCGCCGAGCAGGAACGAACCGGCGCGACGGGGGCTACGGCGCGGCTGAAGAAAAGAAGAACTTAACGGATGAAGTAACAACGACTGATAGACGAGTCATAGCTGCCTTTTACTGGTTCCGAGGCCCAGCACGTTGGCTTTCCACCACTCCATTCCACTATAGATCTCCATTTGTTTTCTTTTCGTTTCGTTTTATAGAAACCAGCCTCCATAACACCTGCTCGAGCACCCTGATCTTGTCTGGCCACCTGTGGGAATCCGCCGTCTTTTTGCCCTGAGAAATCAGACGCAGTCGCATTTCGGGATCCGTAAGCACCTTTTCAATAGCTGCGGCCATGCTTCCGGGGCTTCCGGGTGGGACGAGGAGGCAGTTTTCCCCCGGTCTTGCGTACTCTCGTATTCCACCACTGTCCGCTGCCACAACGGCCAATCCGCTGGCCATTGCTTCGAGGGGCGGCAGGGAAAAAGCTTCGTAATATGAACCAGACACGAACACGTCGGCGCACCTCATCACAGCCGCCAACACGTCTTGCGGTGGATTAATCACCCAGGAGCACCTAAATGGCAGTTGCAGGTCAGGGGGTTGCGGAGTCGGGGAGATCCAGATGACTTCAAAATTGTGTCTCCGTTCCTTGAGGTGTGCCAGTGCCTTTATTACGGTATCAAACCCTTTGAACGGCAGGTTCGGCGATCCAACTAACAGTATTCTTGCGGGGCGACCTTCTAGTTTTGTGGCGCTGGCGGCTCGTAATGATCCAGTCCTAAAGCAGTCACTCACGCCCGGGCTCACCAGAACGCCCTCGCGTCCCCGCTTCTTTAAGGCCTGGTTCACGGTTCGTGACACCGCCATTATGGGAACGGGCAAACGTATCATCAGCTCGAAGGCGGGTTGCAGTCCCTTGAAATTTGGGTCCTCATAGAGGTTTTCGTGCCCCTGCTCGTAATAGACTACTTCAGTTGTAGCGCATTGCATGAGTTCCCAAAGCTGCGTCCAGAAGGTGCCCACTATAACGTCCAGCTCACGAACCTCGTCCGGCGCTTCAGCAATCGCTTCGTGGAGCCGCGACTCGAGGGGAATTCTTACGACGCGGCTTGGATTGCATTGGATCCAATCGGGCAACAAGGGGGAGCCCTCATCCGCCCGGTAAAACACGGTCACATCATGGCCTGCCTCCACGAGGCGGTTTACTTGCTCGACGATTACGCGCATCCCGCCGGTTGGTTTCAGATGTATGAAATAATAGCCTATTCTCATCGGGTGAATGGTTTCGGCGCTAAGGCTTCCGGCACTAAGATTAATGGCTGAGTCACAAAGCTCAGACTCGGACCAAATCGCATCTGCAATCCCACAGGCTTTAATCAGGTCTCCTTCCGCTTTCCTATAGAAAGCGGCCACCTCTTTAAGAGACTGCGAAAAACGCCATCTTTCGGCCTCAACCCTTAATGCTTCCGGGTCAAGCACAGCCTGGCTGTTAAGTTGGTGCGAGATATTAGTTTCTGGAGCTTCACTTTCTAATTTGACCCGTCGCATAAGGACGAACCTCTCTCCTATCTCTTTCAACTTCCACCGTAGCCTTCAAAAAGTCGAATACCCTTCTTCGTCATGACCGAATACTTGTCCGCTAAATACATAGTACCTTCCGCTGCCACCAGCAACCACGCAAAGTCATGACCGAAATTCTTATACGTTCAATACTGGCGCTTCTCTAGAGCTGCCGCTACCATCTCAAGAGTCCCTTGGCGCTATCGATCTCTATAACAGACGCTTTGTGTGGCATCAGGATGTACCTGATCTCTTCTATTTGTCGCTATCGACTCCAGTAGCACACGCGCGTCTTTGTCGTCAGGCCGATGCTCGACAATGCGTCGAAGAAGTTCTTCCGCCCGGCTCCTGTCCCCGTCGCGATTGCGCTCGACCAATAACAAGGCGAGGTTGTACATGAGATCGGAGTCGCCGGGATATTCTGTCAAGCCACGCTCGAAAAGGTGGATTGCTCGGGAATTGAGACCCCTGAGGTATAAGCGGTTGCCCAACTCACATATACGGTCTGGCGTTTTATCCTCGTATTGATACTTTAGAAAACCTATTACCTCATCCGGGTCATCAGATAGCACTCTCGCATACGCTTTCAGCAAATCCAGCCCCTGTGGGTAGGGGGCTGGCTCTCCGACGATTGCACTCTTAAGTTCTTCGATATCTCGTAATACTCGTTCCATTGAACTGCCGTCTCCGTTCGCATCGGCCTTGGCGAGCAGTATTGCGTGGGAGGCCACTTGCGCTATGGCGTTCCAGTCAAAAGCCCTGGCACGGGCACTAAGCCTTTCCGGGGAGGGCGGGTGCCTCAAGACTTCCTCTACGGCTGACAGGAACTCTTCGGGTCCCTGCGCGAAGGACACAACATCTTCGAACTCGGCGATCTCTTCCCACCTGGTGCTCACTACTGGGACTCCGCAAGCGAGGTACTCATACAGTTTGATCGGGTTGCTCGACGTCACTAAAGGATGGTCGCTCTTGAAGGGTATGAGTCCTACGTCAAAGCCTTTTAGATAAGCAGGGAGTGAAGCGTGGTCCTTCTTGCCAAGATAATGGAAATTTTGAAGCGCGAGCAGTTTCGAAACGTCCACATAGACGGAGCCTACAACGACGATATGCCATTCCGGGCGCTTCCTTGCCAGTTCGTAGAGAAGGTCCACATCGACCCATGTAGTCACGGCGCCGCTGAAACCCAGTCTCGGACGTGGTATGCTCTTGAGGTCTTCTGGCGGGCTGATGGATTCTCCCCGGAACTCCTGGAAGTCGACGCCATTTGGAAGGAATAACGCGTTCGCATATTGAGCCTTGTTACGGTAAAGCCGTTTTGCCGTCGCGAGCACTACGTTGGCCCGTTTTGTAAGGAGTTCGTCGAGGTGCCCTATGACGGCCGGATTAGAACCGGCAAAGTAACGGTGGTCGTCAACGCAGTCGTATACCACAGGAAGGCTTAAAGGTAGCTGCTCCAACACCTTATACCAGTGTGGCGTCAGGACCCAAAAGACAGGATCTTTAATGTCGAGCAGGTCGCACGCCGCCAAAATCGAGGCCAACATGGTGTCTCGCTTGCGGGAGGCACCCGAATCATCGCAGCCACCATATTGCACGTGACTTAGCGGGTTTAGGGCATAAAGGCTTTTACCTATTCTCCGGAGGGACTGCGCGACGGAGTTATCTATGATGACCTTGAGGCTTTCTGTAGAGATATGAGAGGATTGAATTCTAACCTCCCGAAACGCCGGCTCTACAAAAAGAACCTTATGACCGCGGTTCGCAAGACGAGTCATGATATGCTGAGGGCGCTGGTACAGTTCGTCCCACCGAATAGAGGAAAAACAAACGATCGGAGGAAGCCCCTTCGAAACAGGGGCAGGTGCGATATCGCTCATAGTACTACGGATCGGCATACGCTCTTCAATGGGAAGTGAGGGCGCAACACTAGGCCTATCCGATGCCCCACCTGTCGGGGTGAGCGCGGGGGCTTTTACCGATCGGGGCTGGGGTTCGCCGTTCATTCCCGCCACTGCCACGAGCCACCGGCCGGGCAATGCAGCTTTCTCGACCGGGTCCAGACTGTCACACCATATCCGGAACAACGTCTGAAGTGTTTCAGATCCGGGGATTCCTGCAAGCATGTTAATGGAGTCTGAGAAGTCTGCTGTGTATTCTCTTCGCGCTTGCAGACCGGCGGACTCGAGAATGTCCACGAGAGTCATGACGGGCTTTTCTTTGCCGAATACCCAGCGACCGGTTTTTTCCTTCCACCACTTGGCGACGCGGTACAGCGGGTTGCCTGCATAGGGTACGACTACAATGACGAGGCCGTCCGGCTTGCACACCCGCTTCATTTCCTTGAGGATTTTCACCTGTTCCGCCCGCTCGAAGTGTTCGAGTACTCCGGCATTCCATACCAGGTCGAAACGGGAATCCGAGAAGGGCATGGAGAATATGTCGCCTTCGACTAATTCCACGGATAAGCGTTGCTGTTGGCTGAAACGCGACGCCAATTTCAAAGCGGCGGCAGACTTATCGAGTAGCGTGACAGAAGCGCCGAAGCGAACTAGTCTCATCGAGACGCGTCCGGTCCCGCAGCCGCACTCGAGAACCTGCTTTCCCGTCATATCCGGCATCTCTTGGAGTAGGACCTTCAGGAGCTCTTCGGACATCTCGTCCCAAACGGGGAGAACGGCACTTTCCCAGAGATTGTCCCATTTGTCATCAGCATTACACGGAAGCGAACCCAAATCAGACATATATATGAACCCCTTCCCCGATACCTCTTAGAGCCTACCATGAATTACATCGGGATCGGCAGCGTCTTCCTGAAGACCGATCAATAGGTCCCAAAAGAAGGGGTTTTCAACTCGTAATGGAGTTGTGGTAGAATTCGGATGGAGTGAGAACCGTGAAAAGCCGCAGGAGAAGAGCGAAAACGCTTGCCGAACAGAGGCGTCTAAAGCTTCTGCAAGATGAACTGGACCGGTTCATTTCTGAAGCCAGCGGACGAATGCGGCTTCACCGGGTATTACTCTTCGGATCGTTGGCCACCGGAGAGATTCATGAGTGGTCTGATCTGGATATTGTAGTCGTTGCAGATACCACCTTGCCTTTCCTCGACCGCATTAAAGACGTGATGAGCCGGTTTCACCCAAAGGTCGGGATGGACATCCTGATTTACACGCCGGAAGAGTGGAATACCCTGACAAAAGAGCGGCCGTTTATCCAAGAAGAAGTCATCAAGAAAGGTAAAGTGGTTTATGAACGGTCAAACCAGCCGATGGCTTGACTTCGCCAGGGAAGATCCTCAGCAATCAATGTGCCAGCAGCTCCGCACAGATTTCGTTCCCCTGAGTTGCGTCCAAACGCGTCGGAAGATCTCGGCTACCCGGCTACTGTCACCGTCGCTGAGTCATGATCTGCTGAGAGTATCCAGAAGAGAAACACGCGATATATGCATCCGTATCACGAGAAGGGAGGCGGTCATCATTAAAGTCAAACCCCCTAGGCACATCGTCTGGTTTCATGATCGCGACGTTGACCTAGACGACTCGGACCAAAGGAAGCGCTATTACGAGCAGGTCCTTACCTACGGAAGGGCCGAGGATGTCGCGAAACTCGATAAGGAAGAAATTCGGCGCCTCCTACCGGAGATGAACCTGCCTACTGCGGTGAGGCG
>DUSP01000004.1 GCA_012842575.1 Clostridia bacterium | reverse complement strand
CTGCCGAACGTGTGTTACTCAGGTGTTGAAAGACATTGTCGCCAACAAAGAACTCGCAACAAACCCAAAAGGTACCTTCCATCTTTCTTCCTCCTCTTATACGAGGGCGCTTTATAGAACGTCCTAACCGGTTTCTCGGCCTTGTAGAAATTGCGGGGGGAACGGTTGAGGCTTTTGTGGCCGACCCAGGGCGCCTAGAGGAACTCCTGTACCCGGGGGCTGAGGTATACATTGCCCGTTCCAATTCAAAACAAAAAGGACGGCGTACCTGTTTTGATCTGCGCCTGGTGAGGGCTGGCCGAGTCTTGGTATCCGTGGATAGCCGCGTGCCAAATGAGTTGGTAGGTAAACTGCTGCGTCTTCAGGGGCTTCCCCCTTTTGCCGCTTATACTGATGTTCGGGCCGAACCCCGTGTTGCATCGGGACGTTTTGATTTCTGCCTGCGTCGTGATGGACAGACGCCTTGCTACGTGGAGGTTAAGTCCTGCACGCTGGTACGGGACGGCTCGGCTCTTTTCCCCGACGCACCGACGGCCCGTGGCGCACGTCATGTTCGGGGGCTTCAAGAACTAGTAAGCAAAGGTTACCGCGCCGCCGCCTTGTTCTTGGTTCAACGCTCTGACGCCAAGGTATTTGCTCCCAATACCGTACTCGACCCGGACTTCGGAAGCGCTTTCAAGGAGGCAACTTCAGCCGGTGTAGAGGTATACGCTTATACTTGTAACGTGAGCCTCGAAAGGATAAGCCTTGCCAAAGAGATTCCGGTTCACCTTACGGTCTAAAGCGGTATCCTCGGAACGCTCCCCGTGACCCGGAAGCGGACTTGGAGCGAGATCAGTTTAACAATTGAATGGGCTCTGACCCATAGGAATAACAACAATATCCAACTGTATCGAACCCAAGATGGTGGAGAAATCTGGTCCCCGATGCTGAAGACTCAGGAATACGGCCGAAATAAAGATCGACGCATCCTCTGGCGAGAACAAATCTCAGTTCCGACTGCATCTGACCGGTGGCAGCGGTATAAACGTGAACCGTTGCCAAGTCCTACCTGCGCCGAAGAGGCCCTTGGGTGACGTTGACCGGTAGGCGGAGCGAGTTTAAGGAACGCGCATACGATAAAATAGGAATAAGCTTGGCCGTGGTCAATGGCGAGTGGGCGACGAACTCCGGATGGGAGGACAGGCGAAATGAACACCACAGCGGAGATCATAACCCTTACCGAAAAATACGGCGCAAAAAACTACGAACCCCTGCCGGTTGTCATATTGAAAGGTGAGGGAGTCTGGGTCGAAGACCCGGAAGGAAACCGCTACATGGACATGTTGAGCGCCTACTCCGCCTTAAACCAGGGCCACAGACACCCCAGAATAATAGAAGCGCTGAAGTCCCAAGCCGACAGGGTGACGCTCACCTCGCGGGCCTTCCATAACGACCAGCTCGGTCGGTTTTACTCAAAGGTCGCCGAGATCACCGGAAAGAACAAGGTCCTCCCCATGAACACCGGGGCTGAAGCCGTTGAAACCGCTATAAAGGCCGCAAGGAGGTGGGCCTACAGGGTAAAGGGAGTGCCCCGAGATAAGGCTGCCATAATCGTGTGCGAGGGTAACTTCCACGGCCGGACCACCGGCATCATCTCCTTTTCCTCGGAACCACAGTACAAGGCGGACTTCGGCCCCTTCATGCCCGGGTTCAAGGTCATCCCCTACGGCGATATCAATGCCCTCGAGGGGGCCATTGACGCCCACACCGCTGCGTTCCTGGTGGAACCCATCCAGGGGGAGGCGGGTGTCAGGGTACCGCCCGAGGGCTACATACGCCAGGCGTATGAGCTGTGTAAAACCCGCAATGTCCTCTTTTTGGCCGATGAGATCCAGACCGGCCTCGGCAGGACGGGGAAGATGTTCTGCTGCGATTGGGAGGGAGTGGTACCCGACGTATACATAATCGGTAAGGCCTTAGGAGGAGGGGTG
>DUSP01000204.1 GCA_012842575.1 Clostridia bacterium | reverse complement strand
CACCCCTCCTCCTAAGGCCTTACCGATTATGTATACGTCGGGTACCACTCCCTCCCAATCGCAGCAGAACATCTTCCCCGTCCTGCCGAGGCCGGTCTGGATCTCATCGGCCAAAAAGAGGACATTGTGGGTTTTACACAGCTCATACGCCCGGCGTATGTAGCCCTCGGACGGGATGGCCCCGGTTTGTAGTCATTCGCTGATGTGGGTGTCTCGCCGTTCAAGCTCAGTCACGGATTCCCCTCCCGGCGGCCGGTTATCGTAATGTTGCAGGTAACCGGTTGCCGATATGCGATGTGATTAGGAGCCTTGTCGTGAAGCGCTCATGACGGCCATAGCTCCTGCCAGCCGGCGGTCGGCGTCAACCCAATTAACGACGTTCCACCAAGCGGAAATATAATCTCCCCTCCTATTCTGGTAATCAAGGTAGTATGCGTGTTCCCATGAGTCTATCACCAACACGGGGATGATGCCCCACTGGGTCAGATTCTGATGCTTTTCGGCGGTCAGGATCTCCAGACGGCGCCAATAGGGCTGCCACCCCAAAATGGCCCACCCGGAAGCTTCCACCTGTTCGGCTGCGACTGAAAACTGCGCTCGGAACGCGTCGAAGCTGCCGAACGCCCGGTTGATCTCTTCCTCCAAAAGCCCGGCGGGTTTGCCCCCGCCTCGCGGGGACATATTAGTCCAATAGATACCATGAAGGATATGCCCTGAGCCGTGAAACGCCAGCTCCCGCTCCCAGTGTTTAAGCAAGGTAAAATCGCCCGACTCACGGGCGCCGGCTATAGCCAATTCTGCCCGGTTTAATCCGCTCACGTAGCTTGCATGGTGACGATCATGGTGGATCCGAAGGGTAGTGGCGCTGATGTACGGCTCCAGAGCGTTATACGGGTACGGAAGCGGTGGGAGGGTATGGCCTCCGATCGGTACGGGCTGCCATCTGCCGATCCACGTAGACCATGCGTTGTCCAATATGCCCACCTCCTCGCACCATAATACGTCAACTCCGGGCATGAGGTGACGGATTTCGCGCCCGACTACAGGTTTCCCTCTTCGGCTTCGCACTGACTTGGCAGTCGTAGCAGCCGACCCGCGAAGGAAGAGCATGGGGGACGCCCGCCTGTCGGGTCCTTAAACTCCAACGTGCTGGGGACAGAGGCGCCCGGTCGGTAGTGTAGCGTCCAGCGAACCGGGGTCAACTTCAAGGGTTTTGGGACGCGTCGGACAAAACTACGCCGCAAAAGAGTGTAGTAACCAAGTGAGGTGTCTCCAAATAGGTCAAGAACTCAAGGACTTATGGGCAATAACCGTTGCCCGTGTTCGTTCCCTGGAACAGGAAATCGCGGATACGTTTATCTCCTTCTTGCGTAAAGTCGCCGAGCATTATGCCCGGCAAGGCAGACCGGTTTACTATGGCCGAAAGGCGAAGAACAGCCCACGAAGTTCTGGTTAAGGGGCTGCAAGACCGCATCCACCTCGAGAGGCGTGTTATCTGCGGGTATGGTCTTCTTGAGCCAGGGCGGAAACCCTCCAGACTCCGTTATGCGGTTGTCTCCGCAAGGTTCGCGTAACATTTTCCCTCATCCCCTGCGCCAATCATTTTTCGGCCATCATAGCAGCTCTTAAGCCGGTATTTCTTTTTTTCTAACCTTTCACGAAAGGCAATCTCAGCGTCGGCGGACATTGTATATTCATGCTCCTTTGCAGGGAACAAGCCTTTCCTTACGTCCGAGCAATACTCTTTTATCATTCTCGCTTTGCAGAACACTAGCATTTCGTCCATGGTTACTGGAAGTGTACTATCGTAACCCAAATCAGTATTACCCACCGAGTCTCCGACCAGTATCATGTCGACGCCCGCCTCTTCTTCCAGCCTGGCGATTTGGGCATTGTAACCCGTCACGAGACAATCGTCTCTCTATTTCTTACCATCTGTTGAAAATCGAGTATCGTCTTCTTCCCCACCGTCAAAACCTCCCCAGTTTTCGTCCATTGACTTCTAAGCCGCTCCGGTAAGGTCTAAGCCTTTAGTGCAGGAGAACCTTATAATATCCGGTGCAAGCCTGCCAATAAGTTCCCCGACTATGGGCGCGTAACGGACCTTTTCCCTCACTAAATGCACATTCTCTTCCTCGGTCCGCCAGGGAGCGTATATCCCGTCTTCCGTAGGGCCAGGCTCGAGTTTTAAATAGCATGGCGACGAAACCCTTGCTATCTCGGCAGCTTCATGAAACCGATTGAACCCACCCATGGCACTTTGATGGTGTCGCAGGGGCGTCACCGCTTTTGAGCGTCCCTGACAAAGAAAAGGACTTCTTCTGCATCTTTCGCCTCGGCGGATACTAATGGTTGCATCTTCCCGTCTGTCCAGGAGTAAGCATGCTCAATTGCAACGCCCCGGTCACGGGCCCAGTCAATAAAGTCGCCAACCGTTAAAGGATGTATATTCGGAGTCTCGTGCCAGCGATAAGGGAGAGAGGGCGTAACCGGCATCCGCTTCTTCCGCGCCAAGGAGGTGACTACTTTTCGATGCGCAAAGTTGGGGAAGCTGACAACTCCCACTTTGCCCGCCCGTAACATTTCTTCGAGTACTAGCAGTGGCTTTCCGACGGCCTGCAGGGTCTGTTCGAGGACTACATAGTCAAAAAACTTGTCAGGGAAACCAGTCAGGCCTTCGTCGAGATCGGCGTGGTAAACCGGAACCCCCTTTTTCACGCATGCCAACACCTGCTCAATGTCTTTTTCGACCCCTTGGCCCCGCACGCCCTTCTCTCGCATCAGTCGAGACAGGAGTTCGCCGTCACCGCACCCCAGGTCAAGTACCGACGACCCCGGAGGAATCAGATCATAAATGAGCCTATGATCCCAGCGCCGCGGAGACCAGGTGTTTTCAACCCTCCCCCTTTGCTCCGGTTGTTCCAGGAAGGCGTTCACCAGCGATTCGAACTTGTCCGTCTCTATCAGAAAAGCATCGTGGCCACAAGAGGAAGGTACGTCGACATACGTCACTGGAAGCCGGTTACGGCAAAGGGCAAGGGCCAGTTCCTGCATCTGCTTGGGAGTGTATAACCAATCTGATGAAAAGGATACCAAGAGAAAGCGCGCCTTTGCCCGACTGCATGCCTTGTCTAGACTTCCATCCCCCCAAACCGCCGCATCATAGTAGTCCATCGCCCGAGTCATGTAGAGGTAACTGTTGGCATCAAACCTTTGAACGAAGGCATTCCCTTGATGCTCTAGATAGCTCTCGACTTCGAACTCGGCTGAAAAATCGAAACTCGGGACTGAGCCGTTGCGATAGCGCCGCCCGAACTTCCGGCGCATGGACTCTTCTGAAAGGTATGTTATGTGTCCGAGCATACGGGCTATGGCGAGACCGCGCTCCGGCGACGGTCCGTCGTAATAGTCGCCACCGCAAAAGCGGGGGTCACTGGTGATGGCGTGCCTGGCAACCGCATTGAAAGCCAAGCCCTGATCGCTCAAGCGGGCAGCAGATGCGATGATGACGGCGGCCCTGACACGGTCTGGGTAGGCCAAAGTCCACTCAAGGGCCTGTTGTCCCCCCAGAGAACCTCCAGCGACCGCATACAGCCGTTCAATCCCGAGGTGCTCGATTAGACGCTTCTGGAGCCTGACCCAATCACCCACGGTGATTACCGGGAATCGCAGGCCGTATGGCCGTCCGGTTACCGGGTTAAGGGACGACGGCCCCGTGGTACCGTAACAGCTTCCCAAGACGTTTGAGCAAATCACGCAGTACTTGCGGGTGTCAAACGCCTTACCCGGGCCCACCATATCGTCCCACCATCCTGGCCTGTTTTTCCGCCAGATGCGGCCGTTCGCGTCGACCTCGCTATCCCATCCGGCTACATGTGCGTCTCCGGAGAGAGCATGAAGAATCAGGATGGCATTGTCGCGCTTCTCGTTCAGGCGTCCGTATGTCTCGTATTCCACTTCTACCGGAGCCAGACGCTCCCCGCAATCGAGAGGCAGCGGATCCGTTTCATCGGCAAGCCTAACGCGATGGGATCGAGTCCAACCCACCGAACGGGGCGAATCGGGCTGGTCGAATTTCTTACGGTCTTTACTCGGGAGAACGCTCAACGGATCGGTCACAGTCGGTCACTCCTCATGCCGTCTCGCTTCCGGCTCACGGCCAGTTTTTTCATAGGAATTCACCCAAAAGGGCCCTAGAAATCTACTGCGTTTTGCCTGGCCGATACCAGGGATTTGACGGCGTCAACCGCTTTCTTTACGTCATCCAGCGTATTGAAATAACCCACGCTCAGTCTCACCGTCCCACCGGGGTACGTACCCAGCGCCTCGT
>DUSP01000121.1 GCA_012842575.1 Clostridia bacterium | reverse complement strand
AGCGTAACCGATGGTGATACCGGCCACCACTGACCCGAGGACTACTTTGACCAATCGCGAAGCTAAACTCCCTTCGGCCCGTCGGCCGTCCCCTTCGGCCCGCGGATCGTCGCCTTCGCCCAGTCGGCTATCGCCACCCCGCCGATCGCCATCGCCCCCCTGCCCGATATCAGCCCGAGCTTGGCGGCTCTCGAGGGATTGGGCCTCTTCCACGTAATGTCCCGGGCCGGGGGCATGCTCGCCCCACGGTTCTCTGTCGTTTACGTCAGCATCGGTCATGCCGCGCCTTTCGTCACGGCGGGCAGCGGCTTCCGCACGTTCCGCCGTCGAAAAGAGGAAGCGTTCGAAGGGAAGCACCATTAAAACGCTGCCGGCCATGGCGAAGGCTGAAATAAGGGCGGCCTGAAAACCCATGGTACCGGCAAGGGGAATGACCTTTGGGTTCGCTCCGATTTGAGCGCCCATCCCCGAAAGGAGCAATATGAGGGCAATCAGACTGATCCTATCGAGAATATCTCCCAAGCGGCGCGGTACGATCCTGAACCAACCCACCAGCAAGCCGATACTAAGGAAAACCCAGAAAGACGATGCCGACATATATACCTCCAGGCTGGAAGGACCATGTCGTTTTCGGGATAGCCTTTTGCTTCTTCCCTTCCTCTTCTTGCCGCCTTCCTTCCTATTATTCCAAACTTCTCCGCCTGGAAGACATATCCTTCATTTGCCGCAATCATACCGCCCCCTCCCCTCCCCTCCCCGCGCGCACCCTCACCCGTCCGTGGTGGGCGCGGCGCCGGACGTATCATCCGTCACAGCGGGCCCACACCTTCGAGCCCGAGATTTCTTGGCCAAATGATGAGCCAGCGTCGCCAACCCGCAGGCAAGGTCTTCCTGTCGCACGAACACCTCGTCCGGAACCTCCAATTTGGTAGGAGCGAAGTTCCAGATGGCTTCGATGCCGGCAGAAACCATGGTATCCGCCACTTTCTGCGCACTTTCGGCCGGAGTAGTGATAATCCCCATCTTTATTCCTAGCCGCCTGACGAGGCTCGGCATCTTTCGTATGTCCAGAACGAGCGTCTCCCCGATACGGATACCGATCTTACCAGGGTCATTGTCGAACATGGCCACGATCTTGAGGCCGAATTTCTGAAACCCCGGATAACTCGCTATGGCACAACCGAGCTTGCCGGCGCCCACCAGTATCGCCTCGTGGAGATTGTTTACCCCGAGGATGTTCCCGATTACCTCAGCCAGATCAAATACGTCGTATCCCAGCCCCGGCCTCCCCCCGCCGTAGAAAGCGCTGAGGTCCTTTCTGACCTGGTATTCGTCGATCCCCGAGCGGCGACCCAATTCGGAGGAAGAAACCACTCTCAGGCCCTCCGAGATGCACCGCTCGAGTACCCGGAGGTATACGGGCAGCCGCTGTAACGTAGGCCTGGGTATGGAGATTATCTCATTTTCATCCCTCGCATGCATTGAGAACGCTCCCGGCCTTCCTGATCTCCTTGTATATCAGGTTCATGACACCGGACACATTATGCGGGTCGATACCGCTTATGATGCGGTCATTGACTTGCACCGTCGGACCCTTGGAGCAACGCTCAAAGCAGAACGTCGCCTTGAGGTTCACCTTCCCGACCAAGCCGGCCTTTTCGATTTCGTCCGACAGGTGCCTGAACACTTCATATGAACCCTTTAGGTAGCAAGACGTACCGACACACACCGAAACCGAGACCGGGGTGAACACTGCCTCTTTGCTTACGCGTCCGGCGGCTTTTGTCCCTTCTGTCTTTTCCGTCTTTTCTTCTGCCCTTACCTCCGTCTGCGTCTGATCCGAGAGCACGATATGCACTCCGCGAATCCTCTTTTTCTCACCGTACCCTGTATGGAGCGTACGATGGGTCTCCACGCCGTCTCTTCCGCCGAGCCACCGCTCGTACACCGATGTCACGAAAGGATTCGACTGGGACTTCCTGACCACCTGCGCCTTGTCGATGTTGTAAAGCCCCATTGCGCGCTTGCTCTTGGTTTCGGTTTCGACAGAACAAGGTTGCCCACCGCCACCTACGCATCCGCCGGGACATGCCATGATTTCGATCAGATGATACTTGAGTTCGGCCTCACCATTGGAAATCCCTTCGATGACCTTCTTGGCGTTCCCGAGCCCATGCACCACGGCCAGGCGGATTTCGTCACCACCGAGGCGTACCGCGGCTTCTTTTATACCCTTCGTGCCTCTGACCTCGTGGAACGTGACGTCGTTGAGTTCCTTGCCTGTTACTAGCTCGTGGGCATACCGCAGTACCGCTTCGGAAACGCCGCCGGTCGCTCCGAATATTACGCCGCCACCCGTCGCGAAACCAAAAGGCAAGTCCGGGGCCTCCTCCTCGAGGTCGCCAAACGAAAGACCCCGTTCCTTTATCATTTGGGCCGTCTCCTGAACCGTCAGCACGAGATCCACATCTTGGACTCCCCCCGTCGAGAGCTCAGGCCGCAGCGCTTCCATCTTCTTCGCAGTGCACGGCATGATCGAGACGACAAAAAGGTTCTCCGGCTTATATCCCATTTCGGGTGCATAGAACTTCTTCAAGAGCGAACCCAGCATCTGCTGTGGCGACCTACAAGTCGAAATGTTCGGCAGAAGATGTGGGTAATACTGCTCTGCGAACTTGACCCAAGCCGGGCAGCAGGAGGTAAACTGCGGCAGGTCTTTGCCGGTATTCAATCGCCGTACGAACTCCCTCGTCTCTTCCACTACAGTGAGATCCGCCGCGAAACACGTATCGAAAACCTTATCGAAACCCAGTCTGCGTAAAGCGGCCACGAGTCTGCCCATGACGGGCTCACCGGGCTCCAGGCCAAACGCCTCTCCCAAAGCCACCCGGACCGCCGGCGCAACCTGGGCTATCACCAGCTTGCCGGGATCCTCAATGGCTTCATATACCCTTCCGACCTCCGACTTCACCGTAATGGCCCCTGTCGGACAAACGCTCGCACACTGACCGCACCCTACGCACTCCACGTCTTTGAGGGGTTTCATGGAGGCCGTACCCACGACCGTGTCCGCACCCCTGTTCATGAAGTCCAGGACTCCTATCCCCTGGACCTCCCGGCACATCCTGACGCAGTCGCCACACAGTATACACTTGTTCGGGTCCCTGACGATGCATGGACTCGAGTCATCCTTCGCGTACCGCGCCGTCTTGGCGTCCGCAGCACCGGCTCGAAGCCCTTCGAATCTCACCTCTTTTATCCCGAACCGCGACGCCAGATCTTGGAGCCTACAGGCCCCGTTCTTCTGACACGTGGTGCAATCGCGGTCGTGACTTGCGAGGAGGAGCTCAAGGGCCAGCCTTCTGATTGACCTCAGTTCTCGATCCTCCGTAACCACTTCCATCCCCGGCTCTGGCGGCGTAGAACATGCCGCTACAATCGCACGGCCGCCCACCCGTACGAGGCACATGCGACAAGCACCGTACACACTCAGCTCAGAGTGGTAGCAGAAAGTCGGAAGGTCTATCCCCGCCTTCCTTATGACTTCAAGAAGGTTTTTCTCGTCGTCGTAATGAACGGGCCGCCCGTCGATTATCAGTTCCGGCACCTCAAGCCACCTCCAAAACCGCGTCGAACTTACATTCACTCTGACAGACTCCGCACTTCACACACTTCTCTTGATCTATCGCAAACGGGCTCTTAATCTTGCCCGATATCGCCGAAACCGGACACGACCTCGCGCAGCGCCCGCAGCCTTTGCACTTGTCGGGATCGATCCGAAACGCTTTGAACCCCTCGCATACGCCCGCGGGGCATCTCTTGTCCCGCACGTGGGCGAGGTACTCGTCCTTAAAGTATTTCAATGTGGTCAGCACAGGGTTGGGGGCGGTTTTCCCGAGCCCGCACAGGGAGCCCGCTTTCACGGCCTTCGCCAGTTCCTCAAGCAACTCGAGATCTTCTTCCTTGCCCTTGTTGTGGACGATCCTCTCCAAGATCTGGAGCATCCGCTTGGTCCCTTCGCGACAGAGGACACACTTTCCACAAGATTCGTTCTGGGTGAAATTCATGAAAAACCTCGCGACTTCTACGATACAGGTGTCTTCGTTCATGACCACGAGCCCGCCCGATCCGACCATGGCTCCAACGGCAGCCAGCGAGTCGTAGTCGAGGGGAAGGTCGAGGTGTTCCTCGGTGAGACACCCCCCGGATGGGCCGCCGATCTGAACCGCCTTGAACCGGCGGTCGTTGCGGATGCCGCCCCCGATGTCGAAGATGATGTGCTTCAGGGTGGTTCCCATAGGAACCTCGATCAGTCCCGTGTTGACCACCTCGCCCGTAAGGGCGAAGGTCTTGGTGCCCGGGCTGTTAGGAACACCTAATCCCCTGAACCAGTCTGCGCCGTTTAGGATTATCGGTGCGATGGCTCCCAGCGTTTCCACATTATTGATGAGCGTCGGGCAACCGAAGAGCCCTTCCTGGGCCGGGAAAGGAGGCCTAGGGCGTGGCATGCCTCTTCTTCCCTCGATGGAGGCCAGGAGCGCCGTTTCTTCTCCACATACGAACGCACCCGCGCCCTCCCTCACTTCTACGTCGAAGGAAAAGTCGCTCCCCAAGATACGCTCACCTAGTAGCCCCGCAGCTTTTGCATCCTTTATGGCCTTGCGAATCCGCCGCACTGCGAGGGGGTATTCGGCGCGGACGTACACAAAGCCCTTGGAGGCACCGATGGCGTATCCCGCGATCATCATGCCTTCGAGGACCCTGTGGGGGTCGCCCTCCATAAGGCTTCTGTCCATAAAGGCACCCGGGTCCCCTTCGTCGCCGTTACACACCACGTACTTTTGATCCCCCGGCGCCTTTTTTGCAAATCGCCACTTCTTACCTGTGGGGAAACCGCCGCCCCCGCGTCCCCTCAGACCGGATGCTTCCACGATGGAGCATACGTCGTCCTGTGACATCGCAAGCGCCAAAGTCAACGCCTTGTAACCGCCCACGGCAATGTACTCCCGGATGTCTTCGGGATTGATCCTGCCGCAGTCCGCGAGGGTAACCCGCTTTTGATGTCTATAGAACGGTATTTCGTCTTCTTTGATATGCCGTTCCCCGGTCCTGGGATTTACGTAAAGTAGGCGCTCTACGACTCGCCCCTCGATGGTCGCCTCGAGTATCTCCGGAACATCGGAAGCCGAAACGCGGGTATATAAAATGCCGTCGGGCTCGACCCGTACGAGAGGCCCCATCTGGCAAAATCCATGGCATCCGCTTATGTCGCTTCTTAGGCAAACACCCGTGTCATCTCTGCCGCTTTGGCCACCGTCTGTCCTCAGTTTCAATTCATCCCTGAAGCGTGAATATACTTCGAGGGACCCGTTCGCCACGCAGCCCGTACCCGCGCATACCAGGATCCTTTTGGAGTATCGGGCCCGCGATACCTCATACCGTCTCTTGATGAGTTCCAAATCAGAAGCCGAGCTCACCCGCGGAATCCATGAGGCTTCACTGTTCAAGAAGGCTTCGCTGTTCGCGAAGACTTCACTGTTCCCGAAGGCTTTGCTGTTCGCGAAGGCTTCGCTATTCCCGAGCTTCTCGTTCATGCCGCTTCGACTTCCCTTCTCAGTATCTCGTCTATCAGGGTCACCGCCTTATCGGGTGTCATCTGCCCGTGCACTTCGTCCCCGACCGTCATTACGGGCGCCAACCCGCAGGCCCCAAGACACGCCACCGTTTCCAGGGAGAACAACATGTCCTTTGTGGTCCGCTCCCCTTCTTTCAGTCCGAGTTTCTTCCTCACAGCCTGCAGTATATCTTTTGATCTACGGACGTGGCACGCAGTCCCGTCGCAGATCCTGATCACCCATTTACCCTTCGGTTCCATGGAAAACTGAGCATAGAAGCTGGCCACACCGAACACGCTCGAAGGCGGTAAGCCTAGGGCTGTGGCGATATAGGTGAGAATCTCAGGTGGAAGATAACGGTATTCCTCCTGCACGGCCTGTAATATCGATATCAGCGCATGGGGATCGTTGTCGTATTTTTCGATTATCTCGTTAACCGTTGAAAAGTGCCTATCCCTTGCTCCGACCATAGAAAGAGATACCCCCTACTTAAAAGTATTTGACGTTCACTATCTTACCGAGCCTCTCCAGTATGCCTGCCATTTCGCTCACGACCTGCCGCTTCAAAGAGAGATTGAACGACAATCTCGGGTTCTGATGGGCAGGATTTATGGCAAGGCCCACGAGGAAATTGATCTCGTCGCCCTCCATTAGAAGCCTTGCCAACCGTGTCGCACCGTCCTCCCCTGACGGTTTGGACGACCTTCGCTCCGGCCGCCACGGTCTTTCACGGCCATTAAAGTCATTAATCCTCTCCAGGGCAGTAGAGAGCGTTATTATCCCTTCCGTGACCAGGTCGAATCCCGGCATGTACCCGGTCGGCGGAACCGAGGGATTAAGATCGGCCAGATCAACGCTGACCTGGCGGCCCAGTTCCCGCCCGATTATCTTCGCAGTCGTCCCGCCGCATATTACCTTCTTCCCTTCGGCCTCGACGATGGCCCTCGCGAAAGCGGCGTCGTCCCCAGGGTTTCTCGGAGGCCCCGCCGCAATCGTCACGATGCGTATGGGGCGTGTTTTCATGACCACCACAGTGGCATCGTCTCCGGGCCTGCCTCGGTAATACCCCTTCGAAGCCCGAGTCACGCGCTCGGCCAGACCCTGTGCGTCGGTTACGCTTTCCTGACAGCGCTCCAGGAACGTTGCGACGTCCGGCCACCTCCACCCTAAGGGGAGATCTCCCCCTATACCCGAGTGAATGATGCCGTCGGTCACGGCCACGACAGTATCACCGTCCTTCACTTTAAACGTACCTTCGTAAATGGTCTTACCGGCTATGGTCCTTGGAACCGCCTCGAGGGGCACCAATTTCTTACCCTTGAAAAAGAACACCTCGGGGTTGTCGAAACGGGCGAAGTAGCTACTCCCGTCCGTGTGTATCTCGATGATTGTAAAAGTGGAATAGGCAATCCCACGCGCCTTACAAATGGGGAGCGTACCGCCTATGGTGTCCACGACGTCCTCCAGCTGGGCGCCCTCCCTCAACATGGAAGCGGCAATCCTCGTCGTAAGGGTGGCGAGGATGTTCGCCTTCACGCCGCTACCGAGCCCGTCAGAGACTATCGCGATCAAGGCGTCGTGACGCCGGCATATGGCGACGTCGTCACCGCACAGCTCTTCCCCCCATTTAGGAAGCTGGGATATCCCCACTTCCACGAAGAGACGCATCTTGCTTTCGACCCTCCCCGGATGATACGATCTCCATCAGTCTGGTCAGCAGAACCTTGGTTTCCGCAGTGGTCTCCCCCAACAGTCCCGCGATCTCTTGGGCCACCCTCATCTGTTTCTCTATAACAGCCCTGGCGCGCTCCAGCGTTTCCTGGCGCAAAACTTCCAATTCCCGCTTGCTTTTCTGTTCCAATGTCAAGTCCCGAAGTATTCCCACCACGACACCGTTCTTCTCGATGGGGAATATGAATTGCCTGGTTATGAGGTTATATGACGGGTACGTCACGTCTTTAATGACCAACGTCTTGGTCCTCATGGCTTCCTTGATATATCGGGTATCGAACAGATAGTCGAGCTTCTTCATCTTGATGTTGGCCTGCTTACAGAGAAACATCCTCTCGAACGCCGGGTTAACCGAGAGCACTCTCAGGGAGTTGTCGACCACCACAACTCCGTCCGGCGAAGAATTGATCACCGCATCCGAAAGCGACTCTGCCTTCGCCCTCATGTATGGAATGCACATCTCAAGTTCCGCAAACCCGTAATATACCGCCTTTGCCTTCTCTCTACACGAGTTGTACCCGCAAGCACCGCAGTTGAGCTCGTCCTCGCGGTGGGTTTTCCCCGTTTGGGCCAGTATTTCGCGGATCGCTTCATCCGGGGGATCGGGGTAACTGACGCACCTGTT
>DUSP01000054.1 GCA_012842575.1 Clostridia bacterium | reverse complement strand
CCGACAGCGCCGTGGCTTCCCAGCGCCCTTCCCGAGCCAAGCGCTGGTACGTGGGAAGGCGGCGCGAGCACGCGAGGAGAAGAGCGATGGCATGGTCTGATACTTCATCGGCGCAGTAGCCGGGAACGAAGGTGACGTATATGTTCTTGTCCGTGGCGGCAGCGACGTCTACGTTATTGTAGCCACCGCCGGTGACGGATATGATTTCGCACTTTTCGAGGCCGCGTATGTGCTCGGCATCGAGTGGAAAGCTCACCTGGAGCAAGATGCCGCGCGCACGCGGCGCGTATTTCGGGAAATCGCGCTCGAATTGGTGGCTCCTCGTGAGGACCACTTCGCAGCCGGCAGCCTCAAGGATACCGCGCTCCACCTCGTGAGTGGCCCACTCGTCGTCTAGAATCCAGACGAGGCGGTCATCCCTTTGGGTAGGGTTTACGCCGCCCACGATATTGTTCGGAGTTGCGACTTCGGCGACTGTTTCGATTTTAGGATTCACCTTGTTGAACATGTTAAACGACTCCTCCCCTCGAGACTTCAGGGGGAACCGGGCTCGGGCCGCTCTTCAATTCTTAATCTGAATACGTTGACCGCGTGATGGCAATAGGCCTTCAAGCAGCTTAAGCACAAGCAGCCTAAAATGAAGAAAATGAAGAGCCGCCCGTTGGGCGGTTCCTAGCTTCTAGCGTCTATAACCGTTATCGGCCGTCTTCGTCGGTCATCTTTCGTTGACCGTGTTGGTGCATTCGACATTCGGAGTGATATTCCTTCTTATGGCGGTGAAGGTTTGGGTTGTACCCCAATGCTCAAGCGACCACCGTTACGTTCTACGGCAAAATGCCGGCAATCTCACGAATACTGAACCACAGGCGATCATGTCCACCTGTCCACCAACTGCCGCGCCCGAAATGTCTTCATTCCAAGTAACCTTCACATGCAATACGCCGGCAGGCTGACTAAGTCTCAGCTCTGTACTGCGCCGGTCCCTTGATGCTACCGCACACGCAACAGCAACCGCACCGGATGCACAACTGCCTTCCCATACCAGTGAACCGGTATCCCGTACTAATACCAAAGGCACGATTTTAGAGTCCTCTTCGGAAAAGAACATCACGCCGAACGCAGCGTCGTCGGGTCTACTGTACATTGACGCAATCTCGTTGAACGCGTCTTCACTCGGACTGACTTCCCAGGCAACGGCATGGGAGATCCCCTCAAAGTTAACCAGTCCAAGCTTATCGCTCCCGAAGTCGACAAAATGTACTTGATTGGGTATGGGCATGGGAGAAATCACATGAGCACTTGCCGTTTCATGGTTAATGGCTGATATGCGAGGAAGCAATACCCCGTCATATCCAGAGATTTCAATCGGTACTTCCGCTTGGCCGTCATGCCATGTTAAACTTGGATGTCGAATAAACGCCAAATAGGCAGCATACGCTCTCGCCGCATTTCCACAAAACTCGCCGCCCATCATATTCAAACGGCCTAGTGCTTTAGGGTCTTTGGCCTCCCCGACGAATCCCACTTGATCCGCTCCCAGACCTTCAGGTCCCATCAGCTGCTTGGCAACTTCGGCGTACAGTTCCCGTTCGAGAGGATCTAATACTATTACTGTAGTGTTGCCTGAAGGGTTGAGCTTCGCGAAATGTAAGCGTCGCACCATTCCCGGTCCGGTCCCCGTTGAGTCACACATAACAACCATCCTGCCTATGCGCCACCGAAGAGCGTTCACTGTCCCACGTACGCCAGAGCACATCTAACCGGAAAAGCACGTTCTAACCAAACCTGAGCCTATCACAACGAAAAACGATATCCCTGTAAGCGCTGTATGGTATATAGTCCTGTCATATCGCCGCTTTTCCGAGATAAGCCGCTTGCAATGAGGGGTCTTGCAAGAGATCTTTGGCACACCCCGTTTTTACCACTTGACCTGTCTCGAGCACATACGCGGTGTCGGCTACTTCCAGGGCCATTGCGGCGTTTTGTTCCACCAGGAGAATAGTCGTACCCTCGTCCCGGACTTCTTGAATGGCCTCGAATATGGTGTCCACTAGTACGGGTGCGAGTCCGAGGGATGGTTCGTCCATCAAGAGGAGCCGGGGACTCATCATTAAGGCCCTCCCGATGGCGAGCATTTGTTGTTCACCGCCGCTAAGCGTCCCGGCCAGTTGTTTGGTGCGTTCCTTGAGTCGCGGGAACAGGTTGAACACCCTTTCTATGTTCCGCGAGAGGTCTCTTGGGTCTTTTCTGAGGAATCCTCCGACCTGCAAGCTCTCCAAGACCGTTAAGTTCGCAAACATCCGCCTTCCTTCGAGGACGTGTCCGACTCCCATTGATGCGATGACGTGCGGCGGAAGCCCAGTTATGTCGCGGCCTCCGAACACCACCTTTCCGGAAGCCGGTTTAAGAAGGCCCGAGATGGTCTTGAGAAGGGTGGACTTACCGGCACCGTTAGCGCCGATTATGCTGCATATCTGACCTTCCATGACCTCAAGCGACACGGACCTCAAGGCATGAATGCCGCCGTAGAATACGTTCAAATCGACTACCGAGAGGAGGCGGTTAGGCTCCTTCAACTGCAATCGCCTCCCTTCTGCGACCAAGGTAGGCCGTTATCACTTCTGGATTGGACTGGATCTCGGACGGCGTTCCTGTTGCTATGACCCTTCCGAAATTTAGTACATAAATGAGCGGGCAAAGCCTCATGACCACATCCATGTGGTGTTCGATCAGAATTATCGTCAGATCGAAGCGTTCCCTGATGGACTTTATGAATTCGGTCAATTCCAGTGATTCCTGGGGGTTCATACCCGCGGCCGGTTCGTCGAGCAAGAGAAGCGACGGATTGATGGCAAGGGCGCGGGCGATTTCGAGCCTCCGTTGATGACCGTAAGGGAGGTTTTTGGCTAGCTCGTTGCGTCTTTCATAAAGGCCGACGAGTTTCAGCAGATCCTCACACCTACCCTGTAGGGAGGCGTCTTCGGTTCTCACCCGGGGCAAGTCGAAAAGAGACGCCAACGTACCGTAGTGTGCAAACGAAAAGGACGCAGTCTTTACGTTCTCGTAGACCGTCAGGTTCGAAAATAGCCTTATGTTCTGAAACGTCCTTGCGATCCCCATCTGAGCCACACGGTACGTGGGAAAACCGGTTATGTCTTTGCCGTCGAATATTATCTTCCCTGAATTTGGTTTATAAATCCCGTTTATCAGGTTGAATACCGTGGTCTTTCCGGCGCCGTTTGGGCCGATGAGGCCGATTATTTCACCCTTTTTTAGGGAGATGGAAACATCGTCTACGGCTGTCACGCCGCCAAATCGTTTTGTCAGGTTTCGTATTTCAAAGAACACCGCTTCACCCCCTCAGGAGTTGTCGGAAAGTAGATGCGGCAAGAGCAATTCCGTCGGGCTAGGCGCTCGATGAAAGGCCCTTCCGGCGGTAAAACGACTTGAGCGTCTCCATAGATATCTCCCGGTAGCCCAGAAGGCCCTGCGGCCTGAATAGCATCACGAAGGTCACCGCGAGGCCATATACGACCAGCCTCCATTCGGCGGTGAACCTCAGAAACTCCGGGAGTATGGTGAGCAGAACCGTCGCTACGACTGAACCGGTGATGCTCCCCAGGCCCCCTAAGATGACCATGATGGTCAAATCAGTGGACCGCCAGATTCCGAACATCCTCGGGTGGAGAAGCCCTACGTAATGAGCGAGCAGGCCGCCCGACAGTCCGGCAAGGGCCGCGCTTATGATCAGAACCTCCATTTTATACCGGAAAGTGTTAATGCCTATACATGCCGCCGCGAGCTCGTTCTCCCGAATAGCGATGCAGTTGCGCCCGTGCCTGTACTTAACATAATTCCTGACCATCCAAATACAAAAGGCGACCATGACCAACGTAAGCAGAGGGGTAGTCTTGATGGGGATTCCGGGAAGACCCCTAGAACCGCCTG
>DUSP01000106.1 GCA_012842575.1 Clostridia bacterium | reverse complement strand
GGCCGCATTTATAGACATATTCCATCGGAAGATCCCTAACAAGCTGATTCTCTGCGGGTTGTCGGCGGCAGTGGCACTCGAAGCGGCGCAGCTTCTTGTGACCTATATGACGACCCTCGCGTTACACTCATCCGTGATCGGCGGAGTTGGTGAAAGCGTAAGCGTAGAACCGACTTTCTTCGGATCTGTCCTGCCGGCTGAAGCAGCACGTATTTTTGTCAGATACTGCGGTGAAACGCTTACGCGACCGACCTGGACTCGCATTCTCATATCACAGGGCACCTTTGACCGTCTCGGAGGCTTTTTCCTTCTCGGGGGGGCCATGTTCGCAATCGCCACGGCCGCCCGTGGCGGTATGGGCGGTGGAGACGTTAAGCTTGCCTCTGTAATGGGCATGTATGCGGGGATCACAAAGGGTGTAACGGGCTTGCTGCTGGCGTTCATCGGCGGTGCGGTTGCGGGTCTTATACTTATCATTTTTAAGAAAGCCGGCGCGAAGACCGCTATACCGTTCGCGCCGTTCTTGGCCCTCGGCGGTTTCCTAGGCTTTATATACGGCGATACCCTTTTTGTGTGGTATTTGTCTGGAATGGTGGCTGCCGGAGGAGGTCCATGAGGGCTGCCACCGAGATATACCCCGTCGGCAAGGATGATAGCCCGGTCATTGCATCGTCGGCCATAAAAAACGTGCTTGCCATTCTGAACGATAGCGGCCTCAGGACGCATGCTCCCGGCCCTAAAGGCCTTCCCGGTGGCTGGTTACTTTTGACGGTGAGCTCGTCGACGAGGAGGTCGCAACGAGACAGGGTTTCGGTAGCTGGCGTTCGGTAGAGTGGTGATACATGACGCACGAGACTGATCGCGCTCGTCGCCGAGAGCGTTCAAGTCATCCCGGCGACGGGCGTTGGCTTTTTACGAATCTGCCGAACTGGAATTCGAGGTTCTGATACATGCGTTCTAAAGCCCAGTCACAAAAGGATGCTTAAACCCGCCCGCAGGTATGTGGGGCATCCGTTCACCTTACCCAATTTCCAGTTCCAACCTTTACCCAATTGAGTGAAACTCAGAGGGCAAGACCTTACATCCGGATAATGTTGACACAAACTTCGTGTTACAGATATTGCTTTCTATGGAAAGCGTGGTATACTTTTACACGTAATGTGTAGACCCATGGGGGTTAATGAATTGGGTATAGATATGTGAGTATGGATATTCTAGAGTGACTGGTGCGGCCCACGAAGCACGGCACACCTTCGTTCATACGGCATGAGGCAGAGGGGTGGGCCGTGTTTCCGGTCTAAATCGGGGGAATGCGGGTTACAGGGAGGGTAACCTTGGTGAACCGCTTGAGAGTATTATTCGGTATCATTCTGTCGGTATCAGGCTTGATTGTGTGGGTGTTCTCATGCAACGTGAGTTTTGCGGAAGTCATGGAAGCAAACGTAAGCGTAGTGGAAGAACCCAAGGTAACGCTCACCATAGAAGACGGCTGTATATCGCTTGGAAAAGGTAATCCGGGAGACGAGGTTTCGGATACCATTTCAGGCTCTGTGACAAGCAGTGTCCCCTGGAAGCTGACTTATCGGGCCAGCGATTTCTCCAACGGTCTTGCCACCATTCCCATCTCCGCCGTCACATTGAGTGGAACAGAACTGGAGGCGCCCATCGTCCTCGGTTCTCGGGGCACCATCTACGACGGCATGGCACCTACAGGGGACTCCGGTTTTGCCTTCCGGCATACCTTTTCCCTTTTGATACCCGAGGATGCGCAACCCGGCGAATACTCAGCGTCCATCGACTATACGGTCACCCAGGTCCCTTGACGGTTTGAGGCTCGATTACAGGAGACTCAACGAGAGTATCTCGGAGCTGTGATCGGTTGTAAGTAGCATTACCGTAAGGCGTGGTAGTGTGTGCAACAAGGTACTATGGTCGCTCGGGTTAACCTTTGTGCTGTTGGGCTTGTTCTGCCTGGCTCAATGCCCATGCCGGCGGGCGTCGGCTGCGGGAACCGTCACGGTGCTAAATACCCATCGGGGAGGTGACGCTTGGAGGCACGAACATACCTTCTCCTGTCAGACTCGCATCGCGGGGCACGGTCTATTCCGATATGCCGAAGTACCCAAACCCCAGACATCCGTTCGCGTTTTCTCATGCCTTTCGATTGACCATGCCGTGGACTGCAGATCCCGGTTCGTATACGGGTTTCATAGTATATAGTGCCACGCAGGTCTGACGCAACTTGTTTCAGTAGAATCGGCTCAGGCCCAGTAATTGAAAACAGTGTATTTAAGAAAATTTAGAAGAAAGGAAAGAGGAGAATTACGGCGATGAAGAAGGCATCCATGTTAGTATTGGCGATCCTCTTGATCTCATTGGCGGCAATGGTACAGATGGACGCTGCCGAAACCGTACAAGCCGCCAATACCGTAAGTGTCACCGTCACGGCAAAAGAGAAGATCACTTTAACGATGGCAGATGCGACCATCGATTTCGAGCAGCTGGATCCAGGTACCACTACGACTTCCAACACGGCGATTACGGCGAACGTGCGCAGCAACAAGGCATGGGACCTGACGTATACGGCAAGCGGTATGGATCCGGACGCGGGCATGCCACTGAGCCAGCTCAAGTGGGGCGTTCTGTCCAATGGCTTCGACGCCACCTCTTTCGCCGCTTCGGGAACCTTCCTCTCCAACCAGCCGAAGGCCCCGAGTAACGCAGGGCAAGATATAACTCACTATTATACCATTGAGGTACCGTGGACCGCGGACCCGGGTGCATATTCCGCCACCGTGACCTATTCTGCAACATTCCATTGATGAAGTATAATCTAAAGCAGCGAATGACGGGGGGTAGACGAGGCAATACGTTCGGCCCTCCGTCATTTCCCTGGGATCGGGGATCATTCCTGAAAGGAAACCCCTAACATGGTCGGAATTTCCCGGCATCCTCGGCGAGGAGGCACCGGAATAGCCGCAAGGAGGACAAGGTCGCTTGAGAAGGACTGGACTTCTCGGTATCCCGCTTTTATGCTCCGTTGTTGCACTCAACCTTCTTATCATAGCGATGCCCGGCCTTGCCGCCACCGGCATAGGCGTCTCCCCCGGTAGATTTGAAGTGGAAGTGAAGCCGGGTGAAATCTATGAAGGCACCCTCACCGTCTCCAACGAAGGGGACGGACCGATTGAGATAAAGTCGTATGCGTTGGATCGGAGGGTTCGCAGCGGCGGCAACATAGACTTCTTGGAGCCCGGGAATCCTAACGAATCTCCTGCGGCATGGCTTCGGGTCGAGCCTTCGGAGTTTACGTTACTACCCCATCAAGAAGAGGAAATAACTTGGAAGATGCTTGTCCCTCAGGACGCCATTCCAGGAGATTATGTCGGGGCGATTTTCTTCGAGCACACTCCCCAGGCACGTCCGGGAGCAGTGTCTATCGGCGGTAGGGTCGGTGCCGTCGTCTCCGTCCGAGTCATGGGCCAAGTGGTCGTATCAGGCGATCTCGAGGATTTCAAAGTCTCTCCGGCTCCCATCGCATTCGGGCTGAGTCTATTCGGGAAGAGTCTTCTTTCCTTTTCATGGACACCGCCGTTTTCCCTATACGAAAGCGGACCCGTACGGATAGTGGCTACTTTCAAGAACACGGGCACTGTACGGTTGTCCGTTACGGGAGAAGTGACAATAAAGGATATATTCGGTCGAACGATTCAGGTGCTGTCACCCCAGGAACCACTGAACGTCTATCCCCGTGACACGGACAGCATGATACTATTGCTGGAAGACGTGCCGGCAATAGGCCGCTTTACCGCCATCGGTCGTTTTTCGATCGGCGAAAAGGAGGTCGCCTCTCAGGCGGTTTTCTACGTATTCCCCGTAAAGAAAGTGATCTCCGCAATCCTACTTGGCGTCGGTATCTGGCTCCTGGCAAAGTCACGGAGAAGGCCGAGCAGAAGGCCAGCGGGTCTGGCGCCGGCAGGGCAAGGAGTGAAGAAAAGGATAAGAGAAAGAGAGTACGAAGCAAGAGAAGCAGAATCTATAGGGGATGTCCCTTTGCCGTGGGAAACGGCGCTTCACCCGAAAGACCGAGTAAATCGAGGCGCTCCCCGTAATACGAGCAGTGAGGAGAAAGAGGTCGAACACCCCGGATCTGACCGCATACCGTCAAGGAGCGAAAGAAAACGGCGAAAACGCCAGTAAAGCCCCACTCAAGCCCAAGAGGGTGATGTACCGCCGGACGGCGAAAGCTTGATTCCATTGTAGCTGAGGCTCGAGAAGACCCTAACGAATTCAATCGTTCGGGTCTCCCACGGTCCCATGATGCGGTAGCCAGCAGTCTCGGCTGCCCTCAAGTAAGGCACATCAAGGCTTTTGCCTGCTACTGCGACAGGGCGGACAGTCTAGTCCACCGGCATGACGATATAGTGAACTGCGATTGAAGTTGCGGTGGGGTCATGGCCCGGGCTCGTAGGCCGAGGCAACCTGAGTTCATGCTCAAAGGTATGCCCGGACGTAGGCGATCCCCTTTCGAGCACCACCATTCTGCCAAGCACATCGCCCGGAGTCAGCGTCTCGGTCGCGATATCAGCGACAGAGATTGACGGGGAGAAACCTGACACGATATCGATATTAGCGCCGGACGGGTCTTGGATAACCGCGGCCAAAACCCAGTCCGTGTTCGCCCGTATGGTTCCCTTGATGAAAGTCACTTGATCGTTACCAGGCGTAGCATCTCGGTGTATCTGCACTGGTTCGTCGAGGGTCAGCTCGACCCGCCGATTTACGGTGGCCTTAATGTGAACCGTTGCCGCCGAGCTTGCCGAAGCCGAGCTCTCCGCTTGAGAATACCCGGCGTATGATGCAAGCACGAAAGCCGTTAACGCTACAGATGCGAAAACCGTGAGGTACTGCCTCACGTGATGAGGCCTCCTTCCGTTTTGGTACCCGAGAGAGTACCGCTCGCGAAAGGAGGCCTTGGGCTCCGGGGAGCAGGTCACTCTCTTCGGCAGCCCGGCTGTCATGGCCTTTTGGCTTTAGACCCGTGGCTTTGCGCCCCCGCCTTTCGACGGGTTTGCCTTTATCGGAGAAGTGATAGAAACCTATTCGGTTGACATAGAGCGAAAAATCGCCGGGCCGAGACTCCGCCGAGAACAGATCTATCGCCTTTTGGGAGGCTCAGCCTGCAGTTATATTATATCAAAAAATCCTTTTATATCAAAAAATCCTTTTTTGGGCACGTAGAAGGAGAGTGCTTTCCTAGTGCCACGACAGTGTCGGAGAGGCTCTGCAGGTCCTTTCCCCTCTGGCGCGGAAGGAAAGCATAGATGATAGCGGGTGAGGGGATGGAAGAGCAAAGAAGAACAGATTATGACCGTTTCTTAAACATTGTCCGCATCC
>DUSP01000145.1 GCA_012842575.1 Clostridia bacterium | reverse complement strand
GCGGGTTGAAGGGAGGTATAAAGATAATGTGGCAGTGTTCCACGTGGAACACTTTGCCGAAGAAACCCCGAGAAAGAGACACATCTCAATGACGGTACTTCCTCGCGCACACCGGACCGGAAACTCATATCAGAGCTCGTCCCCTATAAAATATAAATATAAAGGCGGGTTCCTCTGGACGGTGACGCTCTCGAGGGCCGGGCTCTTGCGATACCAGCGATTCCTGTCGGGATAACACCACTAAACATTTATTCCCGCAACTCCCACATCTGGCATTTTCGTGGTACCATTACAATTGGTTGGCACACGCCATCCCGCCCCAATTATACCCGCCGATCCGAGGTGTTATCACGTTGAACGGCATCACGTCCTCAATAATGTCCTTGACTAATAACCTTAGCATCCCGGAACACCTTCTGTCTCCCGTGTTGATCGGCTTGGTAATTGTACAGGCGATTACCATCGTCTTCCTCTTGCTCACGTACCGAATGATGCGCCGATACGCCAGCACCAAGCATAAGAAACTCGAAGCGCTTTCCTTTCCGAACAGTATCTACGAGGAAATGAGCGAAATTGCAGCCGCTAAGGCAGAACCCCTTGGCCAGCGCCTGGAAGCTTTAGAAAAGGAACTGGGTATACTTAGCACCGACCTCGACTCGTGTATTCGGCGGGTGGGGCTGGTCCGCTTCAGGGCCTTTGACGACGTGGGTTGTGACCTCAGCTTTTCCATAGCGTTGCTTGATGCCAAGTCCAATGGCGTAGTCATAACCAGCCTATACGGTCGTCAGGAATCCAGGGTATATGCAAAACCGATCAAGGAGGGGAAGTCAAACTATCCGTTATCGCCTGAGGAGATAGAAGCGCTTCGCCAAGCCGTGAGTCAAAATCCCTAAGACCGGTGTGCCATCGATCGAATTGCGCCGGTTCCTTTCTAGGGCAGCAGGAAAAGCCTACCTTCTGGCGAACTATTTACCGTCATCCGCCTTCATCAACGGAGGTCTAATGTGAAGAAGCGGCAGAAGTCATTCCTGACGATTATAGTTATCCCACATTCCGCTGCGCGATATAACTCGATCAGACTGTCCACGAGCCTCGTACACTCGTGTGTTTATGCTTGTGTTACGGCCCTGATCCTTCTTGCCTACTTTTTCGCTTCCTACTCCGATCTTCGTGACGACACCAAGGACCTCGAACGACTACGGCGCCTTACGGTCGAACAGCAAAGACAAATCCGAACGCTCGCCGACAGGGCATCGAGGCTTGAGAGCGAGATGCAAGGGTTAAGAAGTCTCAACGATGAAGTGCGAGATCTCCTCGACTCCCAGCGCTGGGAGGTCGCGGGAAAAAAGATCATTCCCGAGGAACTCGCACATGGTGCTTCCGCTACGACCCCCGGTGGTCCGGCCGGCGGAGGGGACCCTGGACCGACCGGGCAAGCCGCCGTCGTCGCTAATCAAGAGAAGGCGGAGGAGCCCGACCTTTTCGCCCCCGGTGTTGATAGCGGGGCCAGCCCATCAGGGCGGAAGGCTAATAACATAACTGCAAGGGGCGGTTACTTACCGGGAAGAATCCCGGAACGCTTGCTTTTGGCTTCGAAAGCCCATCTGGGGGATCTCGCTTTAGGCCAGGCCTCTACCCTCCGGTCGTCTTTGGCCGGGGACCACAGCACGCTTCAACTGGACTTGGATGAGATAGATTCGATCCTCGATAGGGTGGAAGCATCGTTATCCGATACGGAAAAAGACCTACAGAACTTGATCCGAGCACTAGAGAAACGCCGGTCCCTCCAGCGGGCGCTGCCCACCATATGGCCCTTGCGCGGCCGAGTGACATCCCGCTATGGTTGGAGACGCAGTCCTTTCGGAAGGTGGAACGAATTCCATAGCGGTATCGATATTGCGGCCCCCAGCGGCACCATCATCCGCGCGGCCGCAGACGGAAAAGTGGTATTCGCCGGACGCAAAGGTAGCTTGGGACTTACCGTGATATTACGACACGATCATGGCTATTCGACATATTACGGACATTGTTCCAAAATATTGGTGAAGGTTGGGGAACGGGTGACGCAGAGCCAGCCAATCGCTCGAGTCGGAACCTCTGGGCGAAGCACTGGTCCGCATCTACATTACGAGATACACTTTAATGGTTCGCGCATCGACCCGAAGACCATGATAGAAGAATGAGTAGTCACATATTATTGGTGAAGCACCTAAACGGAAGCCCTCATGAACATCAGCGGAACCGAAGAAAACCCACCGGGGGCGCGAATGACGATGTTCGGGAAAAGGGAACGTGCGGCCGTTACCATGAATCGGGATAAAGTGGAAACCATTATCGGAATAGGGGTTACGGTTAAGGGCAACCTGATCTCTTCCTCACCGTTGCGAATAGACGGAGTCGTAGAAGGCAACATCGAGTGTCAATCGGACGTCTATATAGGTCAGGATGCCAAGGTCGTTGCCGAGATAAAAGCCGCCAACATTTCGATAGCCGGCGAGGTCAGGGGCAATCTGCAGATAACGGGGCGAGTGGAAATCGCGCCTTCGGGCAAGGTGTTTGGCGACGTAAAAGCGTCGGTGCTCGCGATTTCCGAGGGTGCCGTCTTCTGCGGCTTAAGTCAAATGGGCGATTCTCATCTCACGTCGAAGCAGCCGAATTTACCCCATGAACAGGCGCTCCCCTCTTACTGAGTAAGCTGTATCCTCACGAGCCGACCCTCTTACAGACGTTATCACAGACCAAAGCCAAAAGAAGCCGCACGAGGAAGCCGCATCTGGCACCCATACAACCACAGAGACCTCACCCTACCGCAGTGGAGATGACCGGAGTATGAAGATCCAGTTTATCGTCAACCCCACCGCAGGGCTCGGCAGAAGCCTAGTTCTGTGGAGAAAGATCGAACGATACCTAGTGAATTCCCTTCCGGCCGGAACCGTCCAGGTAGCGTACACGGAAGGCCCCGGCCATGCCACCGAGCTCGCGCTGAACCGCGTTGAGCAAGGTTTTGACAGGGTCGTCGCGGTGGGCGGGGACGGAACCGTCCAGGAAGTAGCCAACGCCCTGGTCATGAACGGCAAGTCTCCGGCCCTGGGCGTAATACCGGCCGGCAAAGGGAATGATTTTGCACGTTCACTCGGGATGCCCAATTCGCCGAGGGCGATTGTTGAGGCCCTGAAAACCGACGCCACGAGGGTGTTGGATCTAGGCTGGATCTCGACTAGCACGGGTTCACGCTACTTTGTGAACATGGTGGGGATAGGTTTCGACGGCGCAGTAGCCAGGGAGGTCAGCATGTACAGGCACGGTCTTGGAGCCAAGACCGCCTACCTGCGTGGAATAATAAGGGTGCTGGGTTCGTATCGGCTACCGTACGTTAGCGTTGTTTCCGACAGCATTACTATCGAGGGAAAGAGCCTATTGCTGGCGGTAGGCAACACGCCGTACTGCGCGAGGGGGATTAAGCTAGTCCCAATGGCAAAGCCCGACGACGGCAAGCTTTCGATTTGCTGGTGCGGAGATATCAGGCCGTTGCACGTCCTCTTTTTGTTGCCGAAGGCGTTCAAGGGGAAACACATCACGCATCCGAAGGTCATATGCGGCGATGTTCGTGAACTCACAGTCGTATCTCGGGATGACGAAGACGTATGGATTCACGCCGACGGCGAGGTGGTGGGTACATTGCCGGCGACCATAAAAGTGATTCCGGGAGCCATAAGGGTTCTCGATGTAAGGGCAGCACGAGCACGCGCGGCGCCCAACGTACCGTAAAGGGGGGATACGGGGATGTACAGGGATAGAATTGAAGCCGGAGCGCGTTTGTCCTCGCTACTTGTGCCTTATGCCGACCCGTCCTCCATTGTCCTCGCGATCCCGAGAGGAGGCGTCGTCGTCGCTTCGGAGATTTGTCGACGTTTCGGGATTCCCATGGATCTCCTTATCTCGCGGAAGATAGGGGCGCCCGGAAATCCGGAACTGGCTGTGGCTGCGGTGGATCCGGATGGGGAGATAATCTGGGAAGACGATCGTCTGGCGTACATGGGCATACCTACAGCCTACATCCAGAAGCAAGCCGAGATCGAGCGCAAAGAGATACTAAGGCGGCTTCAACGCTATCGCGGGGACGTGCCCATGCCGGAATTGAAAGACAAAACGGTCATAGTGGTGGATGATGGGATAGCTACGGGCCTGACAATGAAAGCGTCTTTAAGGTGGATTAGAAAACGCCAGCCGAAGTTCACCGTCCTTGCTGTTCCAGTGGCTCCTCCGGACGTTGCCGAGTCGATTTCCAAGGAATGCGACGCACTCATCTGCCCGTTGAAGCCCAAATTCTTCTACGCCGTGGGTCAGTTTTATGAGGTTTTTGGGCAAACCAGCGACGAGGAAGTCGTTGCCCTCCTGTGCGCGAATAACCCGGACTTCGCCGAAGGAGAATAAAGAAGAAGAAAGCATCAAAAACGGGTGTCTGCGGAGGCGAGGCGGCCATGGAGGTTCCTAGGAGAATCATCGCTGTAGAACAAGGGCTCGACCCCTTTAAAAAGTATCTCGAGGAACGGGGGCTCAGGGTGGTTGACTTACAGGGCGATGACTTACGGCGGGCGGATGCAGTCATCGTCAGCGGAATGGATAAGAATTTCGCGGCAAGTCAAGCCATTGAGACGGAAGCGCCGGTTCTCGTCGCCTCAGGCAGGACGCCCGAAGAGGTCTACCGAGAAATCCTACGCCGGCTACCCTGAGCCATAACCCTCCGGCTACTTCTTGGGTTAAGAGGGCGTTCATAAGTTCCGTGCAGCGTCTTAAGGCGACCCTTCTAGTCGGATTAGCGAGGGTATTTACGTATTTATAGAGTCGGGGCAAGACCGCATCTTCCCCTACGGTACGGCGGCGTACGTCAGCGAAGACCTTTACGGAGTCGGGGCGCGATTACGAAGAGTTGGCGTGCGGGGGTCATATAAGGTCAGCGAGGATATTTATAGAGTCGGGGTAGCGCCAAGAGAAGCCCGCGGGCCATGGTGTCCGCCATTTTCATCACTACGGAGAGCCGAGTGTTCTGCAAGACCATATAATCCATGAAACCCCCTACATTGACCGTTCCCGTCAGGAATAGATGCCCTATTTCGGGGAGAGCCTTTTGAACGCCCGCTCCGGGGCGAAGCGGCCCTGTGCCCACCGCCACGGTCCCGACATGGTTACTGTGACCCAAAGAGGCATCTACGCCTATTATCAAAGGGATCCGTTTTTTAGTGGGCGCCATGACGTCGCCATCCGCTTCGAATGCCTCCCCGTCGCACGCTCCACAACCTGGGAGCGCCGCCGAAAGCCCCTCGATCACGGCCTGCAAGTTCCCGGCGTGGACGGGTTCATCGAGGGTCCCATACACCCTGAGGCCTGGTCGAGGTTGCTTCAAAAGACCGGTACCGACAAGTGGCCCCAGACAGTCGCCCGTCGATCTATCGCTTCCCACGCACACCACGATACACTCGGTGGGTTCAAAAGGCAGGAGTGCTTTCGCCTGGAGTAAGGCCACAGAGATCTTCTCGGCGGCAAATAACTCGTGAATCGAAATCCTATGAAGCACCAAGGGTATGCTTGGAAGCGATGCTGATTTGGCCGAGCCCCCGGTGATCAATTACATCTCCTTCCTCGTGATAAACTCGTTAAGCCGACGTCCGTTTAGAAGTATATGGCAAACCGACCCCTCCTATGCATCGTCCCTGGTAAGGAACCCAAAGGCCGGAACTCTTGTCGATGCATCCTGAGACGCTTGTGATGGGCGATCGGGCGATCGATCCCGAATGCTAAACTCCACCGGTTGCGTTATACTAGCAATAGGAGGAATAGGAATCGGAGATCTCTTGGAGCCAGGAGGGACTTTTACACGAGAGGGTCTGCCCTCTGTGCGGACTGCTGCACGGAGATCTCTTGGATGAGGCAGGAGGTAGTTTTACCCGTGGGAACCCGAGGACCCGGATGGAAGAGCTGGTATTTCCTGGTATCAGCTACCGCCGCGTTCGCCATAGCCTTGACGGTGCAATTAGCTCTTACGGACCTCGGGATTGTCGAGTACCTTCCGGTGCCCTTGGCGCCTTCGAATCCTATCCGATACACTACGTATGCCTTGGCGACCATGGGCGTGTTCTTGACGGCAAAACTGGGCGGCCAGATCGCGTGGTTTGGATTCAGGTCAAAAGAAACCTTCTTTTTCGAGGACTTCTTGCGCGATTGTCTGACATATGCAGCATTGGGTTTCGTGGCGGCGGTAACCTCTGCGATTTGTATGCGGTTCATCGGAGGATATGTTCCCCCGGTCGTTCCCGCAATGGCACTTCATATAACCATGTTGGCTAGCGGAGAAGAACCCGGATCATCCGAACCCGAATATTGAGTTTCTCGCTCGGGCTGGCCCTGAGGGGAGGGATCGGATACGGAGACGTTTTGGACTTATCTCTCACGGGTTAACTGGGTCGACCTCGTATTGTTCATTTGGCTTCTGCGTGGTGCTTACAGGGGCTTTAGGAACGGATTAATAGGCACGGTAATAGGCGCGGTGTCGTGGCTGCTCGCACTTCTCGTCGCGACCTTCGCGGCGCAGCCCCTAGCCGCGTGGCTTGAAGCGCATTATGGTTGGGCATCCTCCATAGGAGGTTTTGTCGCTCGCACGGCTAACATTTCTGCCCTAGCACCGAACCTGCCTGTGGACACCGAAACCATCGCCGGAATTCCGGAGGCAATCAGACAATTGGGACTACCGCTTCCCCTGGACTCCCTCATCACCGGTTACGCAATGCAGCTGGCCGAGACTGCCTCTGCCACGTCCGGTCTGACCTGGGGGGATCTCCTGGCGCGAGCGCTCGGTTATCTCATTTTCAATACCATGTGTTTCGTGGCGGTATTTATACTCTCCGGGGTGGCAATCGCCGCCCTGGGCAACATACTTGGATCAGGGCTGAAGCATCTCCTCGGACCAGTCCTGGACAGATCGCTAGGATCCGTCCTGGGTGCGGGAATTTATGCGGTAATCGCCGCCGTAATCTTGACGTTTTTCGTGGCCGTGGGTTCGGTCCCCTTGTTTTCGGAAGTTTCGACCGCCGTACAAAACTCAAGGCTAGGCGGGTGGTTGCTCCGGATCGGTTTGGCATTGACACCTGCGCTCGGATCGATACTCACCGGGCGAGGGGGTCCGGGATGATCTTCTTGTCCTGCGGCTTCCGGGACATCGCGGTTCGCTTCCCGGAGGCTATAGCGTCGGGGATGACCTTCTTGTCCCGCTTGTCCCGCGGCGCAAAAGGCGCAAAAGCAGTACAAATTCGGCAAAGCAGTACAAATTCGGCGACTTATAGGCGACTTATAAACGGTGACTCATGAATTCGACGACGGAGTGTTTACCATGGGTTTTTTGGACCGGATGAGCACCTACATTCCACTCCTGGCGGGGGCGAGTAATCCTTTGCTGGGTCTTCTCGTAAAGCTCGCGGTGATCGTTGTCGGGGCGCAGATCCTCATATATGCCGTGAATCTATCGCTTGCGAAAGTGATAAAGAAGACCACGATGAAACTCGGGCGGGACGCTCGCCGGATCGACAACGTCGTCGCCATCTTGAGAAGCGTCATCAAGTATACTGCCTACTTCGTGGCGGGCCTCATGATTCTCGATGCGTTGGGCATTGATACGAAAGCGCTCCTCGCGGGTGCGGGAATTGCAGGGCTTGCCGTGGGCTTTGGCGCTCAAAGCCTCGTGAAGGACGTGGTCACGGGTCTGTTTTTGTTGCTGGAGGACCAATTCGCCGTAGGAGACCACGTTCAGATGGCGGGGGTCGAAGGGATTGTTGAAGGGGTGGGAATAAGGGTCACCCAAGTCAGAGACTTCTCGGGTGCTCTGCACACCATTCCCAACGGCTCCATTTCTACGACCACCAACTGGTCCCGCGGGAACATGCGTGCGATGGTGGAAGTGTCCATTGCCTACGAAGAAGACGTAAACAAAGCCATAGCGGTGCTCAAAGAGATGTGCGAAGCCATGACAAAGGACCTGCCCTCCATCCGCGAAGGACCCGATGTTCTCGGGGTTTCAAGGTTGGGCGAATCGGACATGGGAATTCTCCTGTTGGCGAAGGTCGCCCCCGGGGAACAATGGGCGGTTGAGCGCGAACTGAGAAAGAGGGCGAAAGAGGCCCTCGAGGCCGCCGGAATCGAGGTCCCTTATCCCCGACGGGTGATTATGTATGGGCCAAAGCCAAAAGACAAAGACTCCCAAATCGCGGAACACCTCATCAAAGTGAAGGAGCGCGGCGAGGACGCGGGTGCAGAAAAACATGTCTAAGGCCATACCCAGATTGGAACTCGGTGACGTCTTGAAACTGAAAAAACCGCACCCGTGCGGGAGTTACCTCTGGGAAATCACGCGGACGGGTGCGGACATTAGGATAAAGTGCTTGGGTTGCGGGCATCAGGTGCTGATGCCGAGGGTCAAGCTGGAAAAAAAGATCCGAGAGATAACCCCTTACTCGGAGAGTGCGTTACCCGGTAGCGACGAAGCCGTTAAAGAAACCTTTAAAGGGGGAGCGGGAGGCGGCGTTCCCCGAAAACCGTAGTCGGCTCCGGGGCGGTGGCAGCGTTACGGGCAGCAACGCAAAGGATACGGCGGGGAGGGAACGCTATGGGCTTTTCATGTGGTATCGTTGGACTTCCGAATGCGGGTAAGTCTACGCTCTTTTGCGCCTTGAGCGGAAGCGCCGCCGAAGTAGCCCCCTATCCCTTTACTACACTCGATAAGAACGTAGGTATGGCACCGGTGAAGGACGCTCGTCTACTCGAGGTGGCCAAAATAGCCCGGTCGCGGAAGACTACACCTGCCATGGTTCAGTTCAGGGACATTGCCGGCCTTGTCAAAGGGGCAAGTAAGGGCGAAGGTCTGGGCAATCAATTCCTCGCGCATGTGAGGGAAACCGATGCCATCGTACATGTGATCCGGTGCTTTGACGAACCCGATGTGGCGCACGTTTACGGTTCCGTGGACCCCCGTCGCGACGCTGAGATCGTAAACACGGAAATGCTTCTCTCCGACCTCGCGATGGTCGAACGGCGCCTGGCAAAGGCGCTTTCCGCGCGAAAGGCTCATACCCGCGAAGCCGAGGTAGAGGCCTCATCCTTGGAATGGCTCAAAGAGCTATTGTCCTCGGGAGTCATGCCCAGGAGGGCATTGTCGCAATATCGGCGCACTCCTGGATCTCCGGCCATAAGCGACAGGGCCTCCACGGATAAAGTCACCGGCCACGGCAAGTCGGCGGACAAGAGCGCTATCGCGCGGGCCGGGGTTATTTCCGGGGATATTTCGGAGATCCAAGGCATCCGGGGAGTAGGAAGCGTCCCGGATGAAATAGCCAAGAGAGCGTTTTCCCTTGCCGCGGAGATGGGATTGCTCACCGCCAAACCCACCTTCTACCTGGCAAACGTACCCGAAGAATATGCCGGCGACCCGACATTCGCTCCGGGTGCCTCCGTTGTGCGGGACATCGCCGAGGAAGAGGGCGCCCCCTTCATAGGCATATCCGCGAAGATAGAGGCTGAGATACAGGATCTGCCCCCATCGGACAGAGAAGCATTCAGGAGAGACATGGGCCTCGCACCCTCCTTGTTGGATACGGTCGTATCTCTGGGCTACGGGCTTTTGGATCTGATAACCTTTTTTACGGCGAATGAAAATGAGGCTAGGGCCTGGGCCCTAAAGGATGGTTCCACCGTGTACGAGGCTGCCGGAAAGATCCACAGCGATATGCAACGAGGTTTCGTAAAGGCCGACGTGATAAACTCGGAGGACCTCATCCGGGCTGGTTCCGTGGCGAAGGCAAGGGATCAGGGGCTCATGAGATTGGAGGGTAAGGAGTACGTCGTTCAGGACGGCGACGTCATCTACATCCGCTTCGCTTGACGCCAAAAGTTCGCCAGCCCCGAGCATCTCCGAGAGCACCAAGCATCTCCGAGCGATTGTGCCGAACGGGGAGTTTGAGTTTCTAGTAGGCGTATCTAGAGGGGATAAGGGAAGAGTAAAAGACCCGGAGGTGCCGAGCGCGCGTGATTGTCCGCGGCGTCCCCCGAATGATATAATGTCTTTGTGCCGGGTGATGCTGGCAAGAGATCCCAGGGAAGTGGTTCTTGGAAGTAGTTCTTGATATGGGGACCCGACTCGACTTGCGAAGGGCGGGGCCTCCCTGCCACACGGGGTGCGTGTGGCCTGGGTTTAACCCAAGTCCAAAGGGAGGAGGTGAGCGCCATGAAGCCCTATGAATTGATGTTCATCGTCAAGCCCGAATTGGGCGATGAGGCCGTGGACGCGATTATGCAGCGCGTTCAAGACATCGTCAAGTCCGAAGGAGGGAATGTCGACGAGATCAGAAAATGGGGCAAGAGGCGCCTCGCCTACGAGATCAAAGGCTACCGGGACGGTTTGTACATACTGGCAAAGTTCACTGCCGACCCGCCGGTGGTAAGAGAGCTCGATAGGCAGCTCAAGATTACCGATGAGGTAATCCGCTTCATGATATGCAGGGCTTCTTGATGCTCGTTGATGTTTGGTGATTGAAAAATCCATCTCAGGGGTGGTGCGACTTACCCGTGCTGAACAGGGTGATATTGATAGGCCGCTTGACCAGAGATCCCGAGCTCAGGTACACTCCAGCGGGTGTACCTGTGGCGCACTTTAGTTTGGCAGTGTCCAGGCCGTTTTCGAATCAGCAGGGTGAGCAGGAAACCGATTTCATTGACATAGTGGTTTGGAGAAAGCAAGCGGAAACCTGTGCGAACTATCTCGGAAAAGGGAGACTGGCGGCAATAGAGGGGCGTCTTCAAAGCCGCTCCTACGAAACCCCTGATGGACAGCGCCGCCGCGTTTGGGAAGTGGTGGCAGACAGGGTTACATTCCTGGATTCAAAGGGTAAAGTGGGCAGCACCGCTTCAGAAGATGAGTTCGTGCCGGAGGAAAGCGTGCCCGCTGGCGCCGCAGACGACGTGCCATTTTGATTTGAATCCGTGGCGACCCTCGTCGGTCGCCGCTCATTTAGAATGAATTTGAGGAGGCAACATTAGTTGGCGAAGAGGGAAAAGGGTAAAAGGCCCAAGCGGAAGGTTTGCGCCTTTTGCGTGGATAAACTCGAGACCATCGATTATAAAGACGTAGGGCGACTACGCCGGTTTTTAACCGAACGGGGGAAGATCATCCCAAGACGGATCTCCGGAAACTGCGCGCGACACCAAAGGGCTCTCACCGTCGCCATAAAAAGAGCCCGTTTGCTGGCGCTTCTCCCCTTCGTGGCCGAGTAGTCTACGGAGTGAGGCCGTAATGGGCCGAGGGCCGTAACAGGTCGGGGTGCGAGAGGGCCCCCGCCACGTAATCGGTGCCACGTAATCGGACGCTCCAGTGAACCCCGGGGCCCGAGCTTGAGCGGGAATCCGCGTTTTGAATTAACGCTGACCGCTCTGCCGGACCCCGGAAGCGTTTCTGGGGGGAGGGGGAGGGGAGAGCGAGGGTCGGGCCCTTCCCCGTTCGGCGCCTTCCCTAAACCCGACCCTTAAACTTAAACATGTGATATACGAGGGCCCACATGATGCGCCGCGACGGTATGACGGACCATGACAGAACATAGGGAAGCGAGGTCATGGAGGATGTACCCCGGGCATTGTTGAATTCGAAACGCGTTTGACATCACGGGATTTTGAGTACAAAATGGGTCAGGGTCCACATAACGTCAAGTGCGACGTGAGACACGGTCTAGGAGGGGTAGGGCATTGGCATCCGGACGAAAGAAACAAGAAAAGCGAAAATCAGGGATTGCCACCGGTATGGGCGCTACCCAAGTCCGTACCCGGTCAATGGTAGAGGGCGCATTATTGGCGGGGGTGACGGTGGTACTCGCCCTGCTGGGGTTCTATATACCGTTTTTGGGACTCATAATCGTCTTTCTGTGGCCGGTGCCCATCGCTCTCATCCACATGAGGCACGGGTTGAGAACTTCCGTGCTCACCGTGGTGGTGGCCGGGCTCGTGTTGATGACCTTCGTCGGACCTGTGCAGGCCCTCGTGATGGCCCTTTCTTTCGGCTTGGTAGGCCTTGCCTTCGGTATATCGTTCGAGAAGGGGTATCCAGCGAGTAAAACGGTTATCCTCGGTGCCATAGCCCTTCTTCTGAGCTTTGCCGTCTCTCTAGGGATCTCTGTCATATTCTTTGGTTTCAATCTAGGCCAATTGGAGGCTCAGTTCAGGGAGGCCTTCCAGGGCGCCACGGAGGTATACAGGCGACTGGGAATGAGCGCTGAGGCCATCGCTCAGGCGAAGAAATTCTGGGATATGGTGCTGGCCACCTTTCGGATAATCTTTCCTGCAGCCTTTATCGCCGCTGGACTCTTCAACGCATTCCTGAATTTTGAGGTTTCAAGGCTCGTCTTGAGGAGACTTGGCTATACCATCGCGCCCCTTCCGCCCTTTGAGGAGTGGCGGATACCGCGCTGGACCGTGGCGATTTATGCCGCCGGGCTGCTTGCGACGAGCCTGGAAAAGTATCATGGGCAGAAATGGTTGAGTCTCATGGGTACCAACGTGTTTGTATTCATGAGCCTCGTATTCATGGTCGGCGGACTATCTTTGGCGTTTCACCTTATTTCCCGTTATGACCTTCCAAAAGGCTTGAAGGGCGTTGCGGTGGTGGCTATATTCCTTATAGCCCCTTTGCAGCAGGTAGCCGTATTAGCCGGATTGGCCGACGCGATAATCGACTTCAGAAGCCTCGGAGAGCCGGAGGTGTAAAATATCGATGAAAGTATTGCTGACGCAGGACGTGCCCGGCCTAGGCCTGAAGGGGTCGGTGGTTGACGTAAAGGAAGGCTATGCCAGAAATTACCTAATCCCCAAGGGTTTTGCAAAGAACGCCACGGAAGGGGCCCTGAAAGCGCTCAAGGACGAGCTCCTCGTAAAAGAGAAAAAGGCAGAGAGAGAACACAGGGAGGCCCAAAAAGCGGCGAAGGCTCTTGATGGCGCTCGCGTTGAAATAGCAGCCCATGCAGGAGAACACGGCAGGCTATTCGGTGCGGTTACGGCCAAAGACATTTCCGAAGCCATCGCGCAGCGCTTCGGTATTCACATCGATAAAAAGAAGATAGACTTGAACGAGAACATAAAGTCAGTAGGCGTGTACAAGGTAAAAGTCAAGTTGCATCCGGACGTTGCGCAGGAGGTGGAGGTCCTGGTAACGGCTAGCGCAAGAACGGGTGCGACTCACTCTTTTCATGGTAAGGGAGAGGGGCGTACGGTTTGAGCATAGAACAGTCGCAATCGACCCAGACGAGGGGAAAAGAGCATCATAGGTACCATGCTACCGTGAGGAAGAAAGATCAGTTGAGGACGGATACGCTGTCGCTCGATGCCGAGAGGATGTACAAGCGACAGGTAAGCACCCTTTTGTCCATTCTATCGGGCATCTACGGTGCGGACAGGCTTGTGCTCAAGGCCGGAAAGCTCGAAGCGCTTGCCGCTATGCGGTCAGACAAACTAGAGGACCAGGTTTTGGCCCTTCAAAGAATCGTTTTTGAGGATCCCACTATCGAGACACCGCCGGCACTTGGAAGTATTCCGAAGATCCTCGACGAAATTCAAGAGGAAATCGCGGACATCGTGGCGAGGAAGACGGTAGAAGATGCCATAGAAAAGAAGATTGCCGAGAGAATGCAGAAGAAACACGAAGAGTACCTGCGAGAAATACGAATGCAGGTACTGGAGGAAGAGAACGGTGGCTCCGAGAGCCCTCAAACCCTCAAAAAACTGGCAAACTTAGAGAAGCTGGCAAAAAGGAGCCTAAGGAAATCCGTTCTAGAGGTGATCAGACCGCGCAATCTCTCGGAGGTGGTCGGGCAAGACCTTGCTATCAAGGCGCTTCTCACGAAACTCGCTTCTCCGTTCCCACAACACGTGTTGCTGTATGGGCCACCGGGAGTGGGCAAAACTACGGTGGCCAGGCTCGTGCTCGAGGAAGCCAAACGGATGAAACATAGCCCCTTCAAGAAGGATGCGCCGTTCGTGGAGGTCGACGGCACCACCCTGAGATGGGACCCGAGAGACGTCACAAACCCACTTTTGGGTTCTGTCCATGACCCCATTTACCAGGGAGCGAGACGCGAGCTGGCCGAAGGCAGTGTCCCGGAGCCCAAACTCGGACTCGTCACCGAGGCGCACGGAGGGGTGTTGTTCATTGACGAGATAGCGGAACTTGACCCTTTATTGCAGAACAAGCTTTTGAAGGTCCTGGAAGACAAGAGGGTTTTCTTCGACTCTTCCTATTACGATTCCGACGACCCGAGGGTGCCCAAGTACATAAGAAAGATCTTTGAAGAGGGTGCTCCTGCCGATTTTGTCCTAATAGGAGCCACCACCCGCGACCCGGAGGAGGTAAGCCCGGCGTTGCGGTCGCGATGCGCGGAGGTGTTCTTTGACCCCCTT
>DUSP01000135.1 GCA_012842575.1 Clostridia bacterium | reverse complement strand
CTTAGTGAGAGAACTGGAAGAAGTGTTGGGAGTCTCAGCAAAGCTTCAAATGTTGCAGGAGCAACCAGGGGACGTGCCCCGAACCCTAGCGGACGTGTCGAAAGCGGCAAGGCTCTTAAATTATGTGCCTCGGACTGCTCTAAAGAGTGGGCTAACTCGTTTCGCACATTGGTTTTGCGACCAGATGATTTGAGGCGTCATGAGGATGGCACTCGTGTTGAAAGAGCACTCTCCAAGGGAAGGGGGCAAGGCGAACGATCACGGTTTTAGCAGCGTTGATGCTGTACGTTACTGGTATCGCAATGACTCGTCGTTCGTCTGGAAGCGTGATCACGTGGCCAATGGTCGTGCAATTCTACCTGGGGCAATACGTGGCCGGCGGCATCTACTTCGGAATCACATGGAACCATTGGTTGTCGCTTTACTTGCCGGCCTTAGGGTCCGTTGCCTTTGGCTTCGGAGCCATGATTGCTTCAGCATCACGCTTGCGCCTCAAGACAACCACTGCAATTAAGGAAGATGTTTCAGGGCACATCGTTTGGCCGTCCTATGCGATTGCCACGGGATTGACCGGCGCGTTTTCAGTTGGTGCAGTGGCGCTGCTTCTGGCTCTTCGCGGGACTCCCTTGTCAGGCACAGTCTCCAAAATCGACGTAGCTGCCGGTCTCGGTCCGCTCATGCGGATTAGTACAACTGGTCTTCCTCTTACGGCCGTCTTTCTTCTTCTGCTGAAAGAGAGACTTAGTCGTCGATGGGTGAATTTGGTTCTCGTGCTGTTCATTCTTCTTGCCTCGGCCCAACTCACATTGTTGGGCTATAAGGGATTTGTGTTTGACATGGTGTTGCTTCTTATTCTTTCAATGGCTTACATCCAGCGTGGCAAGGTATCTAAGAAGGCCGTGACGATACTGGTAATCCTGGCTGTCGTTTCGGCTTTAGGGGTCCTGTATCTTCAGCCGGGACCTTCACATTCTTCCTTCGGTATGGCGGTCAAAATGCTGGTAAAGCGATTTTCAATTGATGCTGCACTCGGGCTGGATTATCTCATATATTCATACCCGCCATCATACCGATATGGCGGCGAGACGTTAGTTTGGGATTTCACTAGTGCCATCAGCGAGATTACGCAAGGTACTGTCTTCTCGAATGACCAAGTAGTGTTTACCAGGTTACTTCACAATCAATTCTTCAACTCAACATCCAGATATGCGTTGACTATTGGATTGGTGGGCGACATGTATGCCAATTTTGGCATCGTAGGTGTGGTAGTAGGCATGTTTTTGTTTGGGATAGTCATGAATGCGATCCATTCATGTATCCAGACCCAACACTCTGAGGCACTATTTTGGCCATTGCCATTATGGACGGCGTTCACGTTAGCTCAAGCATCGAGTACAGGGTCTGTTATGTGGGCCGTTGTATCACGCCTGTTTTCTTTCGCTCTCGTGTATGTTCCATTCCTTGTAACCTATGTTTTCCTATCCCTACCACTGCAGCAAAGGAAACTGACCGAGTCGATTGTATGAGATGGACACAGGTGTCACTGAACAGTCGGCTTGTTGTGTGGAATGACCGGACGAGGATGGTTCAGACATGAAAGACTACGACATTGTATTCGTCTCGGGTTTGCCTTGGAGTTTTGTGAAGCAGCGTCATCATCACGTTGCGCGAAGACTTGCAATCAAGAACCGTGTCTTCTTCATTGAACCTCAGGTTTCCATTATCACACAACTTCGAAGTAAAGGAGGCAAGCGGGTAGTTAATTGCGCCAATTCATTATACCTGATAAAGCCTTATCCGGGAGTTCCATTTAAGAAAAGGCTCCCATGGCTCTATCCGCTCAATGGTCTTGTTGCTGCCGTATCCGTCAAGAATGTATTGAATATACTGGGGCTTAAGCGACATATTTTGTGGGTTACTACGCCCGAAGGATACTTCTACATTAACATCTTGAAGAGTGACTTGGTCGTGTACGATTGTCTGGATGACTTCGCGTCTTTTCCAGGAGTGCCCGGCGGAATAATTTCGTGCTTAGACCGGAAACTTTCACAGGCTGCAGATATCGTTTTTGCAACCGCAAACAGACTTTTTGAGATGAAGTCCACGCTAAATCAAAACTGTCACCTGATCCCAAACGGGGTCGACTCCGAGCTATTCAGTCAACATGGCGGAGGGCTCGAGACGATCTTCAGCCTGGGCAAGCCGGTGATTGGCTATATCGGCGTAATAAGTGATTGGCTGGATTTCGAGCTGATCAGAGTTCTTGCGACTAATAGACCGCACTACAGCTTTGTCTTTGTGGGGCCACTTAAGACACGCCTACCGCCCAACTTGCCGGATAACGTCCATTTTTTGGGACAATACCCATATGAACAGATTCCAGCCGTGATTAGGAGTTTCGATGTTGGAATTATCCCCTTCTTGATTAATCCGTTGACAACAAGCACCAATCCTGTCAAGGTTTACGAGTATTTGGCAATAGGAATTCCCGTCGTGAGTTCTGATTTGCCAGAATTGCGTCCCATGGCCGAGCGTGGCTATGTGGGAATTGCGGGGTCGACTATAGAATGGCTGAGCCTCTTAGACCAAGCAGTTGAGGAACAGAATGCAGCGATGAGACAAGCTCGTAGGTCGTTTGCTATGAACTGTGCGTCTTGGGAGAGTAGAATCCAGGCTATGGAGACTGTCATCAACTTAAAGATTGGGGAGAACTGAGATTCTGGACGTGTGCGTGCTAATCGTAACACATAACAGCCACGAGTATGTGGATAGATGCTTGTGCTCGGTTTTGCGAGAGTGTCGTAGCTATAATTCACGGATCATAGTAGTGGATAATGATTCGTCAGATGATACGAGGCACATCATTGAGAAAAGGCATCCCGAAGTAACACTGATAGCGAGTAAACAAAACCTGGGTTTTGCCCGTGCAAATAATCTTGGGTTGGCCAAGGCACCGGCGAGCAAGTGGATACTACTTTTGAACCCAGATACTGAAATGCTTGAAGGGTCATTGGCCACATTGATGAACGAGGGCAAAAAGAGAACAAATGCGGGCGTACTAGGCCCGATGCTCCTGAATGAAGACGGGACAATTCAGAAATCCTGTCGAAACTATCCGACCATACTAGGTGAGGCTCTACGAATAGTGTTCCTAGACAGGCTCCCCCCGTTGTCCCGGTATGGATTGCGGCACTGGCATCATAAGGCCTTTCAAAAAGTGGATTGGCTATCAGGAGCCTGTATGCTTATTCCGCGAAAGGTCGCAGACGAGACAGGATTGTTTGACCCCACTTTCTTTATGTACTCCGAAGACATGGATTTCTGTTACAGGGTTATGAAGATGGGTCTTGACGTGCTATATGTTCCGAGCGCGAAAGTGGTTCACATTGGGGGGGGGAGCTCCAGGCACTATCAACTGCGCATGCTATGCGAGCTTTTTAAGAGCAAGTATCACTTTATGAACAAATACTATGGGGCGCGAATCATGAGGTTTTATAGGCTACTCACCGTCAGCGGGTTGGTAACCCGAATGACTATATGGGCTGTGTTCGGCTTCTTTAATCAAAAGGCCAGGCAAAAGGCAAGTGAATGCTGGAATGTCATATTGTGGCACATGCGGGGAGGACAAATCTGACTCGATGGGCATGATGGTACCTGAGCATGAGATCCTGCTGTTAGGCATACGAAACTTGGCCCTGACTTGTGGGGAACAGCGCCTCATAGATAACAGAGCCAAGGCCATGTACAAAGAGTTCGGTTTGCGAACGCTTGCCATCAGTATTGTTAACTCCCGACATCTCGCTGGGGAGAAGAAAATCGTATTTGGCCAGCACCTTACGGCGATCTGTCTTCCATCGAGGGTTATTGGCCTCCCAATGGCTATCTTGCGGCTCTGTTGCTTGGCGCAGCGGTCGCTTGCTGCAAACACGCCAAACGCAATCATCGTGAGTGGTTCTTTTCTATTGACGCTCGTCCCAATTCTTCGCCGGATGGTGCCGGGAATCGTGATTCTATGGGACGTTCACGGGGTTGCTGAAGAGCTCATCGAGGGGTCAGGTTTTTCCATAAAGAGTCTTATAGCGCGGCGAATGGTTTATCGTTTTCAGAAGCATATTGAAAAGGCTTTGGGACCGACGGTAGACGGCTGCATCGTCGTCTCCCGCAAAATGGCTCAGTACGTGTCTAGAGAGACTGGCTTGTCCAATTCGATAGTTCTTCCTTGCGGCGTTGACTTTGACGAGTGGCCGCTGTTCCTCCAATACGACACCATTCGCAAAACTGTTCGTCAAGAACTAGAACTGGGAGACGGACCAGTCTTTGTCTATTCGGGATCGATGGCCCCTTGGCAGTGTTTTGCCGAATCAGTTAGACTGTTCCGCGCATATCAGGCGATAGATTCATCATCGAAGCTTGTTGTCTTGACCCGAGACACACAGGTGGCTCAAAGAATTATATCGGAAGAGAGACTAGCACCCGCCTCTGTTGTCATCAAGACTGTAAGGTCCCATGACGTCCCGAGGTACCTAATTGCGGCTGACGTAGGTCTGTTACTTCGCAAACCTAACGTGACCAACCTGGTTGCCGCTCCGAACAAGTTTGGAGAGTACATGGCGGCAGGACTGCTGATCATTACAGGCCGTGAGCTGGGGGACTATTCAGACCTTCTCGCAGACGGCAATCTCGGCATCGTGCTTGACAGTAAGCAAATCAGCCAACCGACAACTGCAGTTTTGGAGCTAATCCGAGAGTGCCTTCAAGAAGAAGACCCTTCCAAGAGGCAACTGCGCAGGAAGTTGGCCGAAGAACAGTTAGACTGGCGTCGTCTTGTTTCCAGCATGAACGTTCGCAGCCAAAATGTCAAAACACCGTAAACGCCTGCCTGGCTACATATTCTTGTTCTTGGAATGTGTCTCTTGGAGGATGGTCAATGTGAGGATTGCCTATGTAATCACACGCTCTGACGCTGTTGGTGGAGCGCATATCCATGTGATAGACTTGGCTTCTGCATTGCTCACCCGAGGACACGAGGTAATAGTGCTGGTTGGCGGTCACGGACCTTTTACAGAAGAGTTATGGCGCAAAGGTATCCAGTTCCATAGCATGCCATACCTGGGACGATCCATCAGGCCCGCCCGGGACGCCTTGGCTTTTCTCGCCTTGCGTCAAACCCTCGGCGAGCTTAATCCTGATTTGGTTTCCCTGCACTCTTCTAAAGCGGGCTGGTTGGGGCGCCTGGTTGGAACATCCCTGGGTTTGCCAACGGTGTTCACGGCTCACGGGTGGGCGTTCACCGAAGGCGTACCTAATCTTTCGCGAGTGGCCTATGCTGTGGCCGAGAAGCTTGCTGCTCCGTTCTGCGTTCGGATAATCACCGTTTCGCTTTATGACCTGGAACTTGCCCTTCACTATCGAATCGCTTCGCCGCAAAAGCTGGTGGCCATCCATAACGGAATGCCGGATGTGCCAGAGACTCTTCGCGCTGCGCCCGAAGAATCGCCTCCCGCAATTGTGATGGTGGCCAGGTTTGAAGCTCAGAAAGATCATGCGACGTTGCTTCGTGCCTTGGCGCAGTTGTCGGCCACTCCTTGGAAACTGATTCTCGTGGGGGATGGACCGCTGCGTCCAGCTATTGAAAACCTGACTGTCAACCTCGGATTGAGTGGACGCGTGCACTTCGTTGGGGCGAGGCTAGACGTAGCCGATATCTTGGCCCGCGCTCAAGTATTTGCCCTAATCTCGAATTGGGAGGGATTTCCCCGCTCGATCCTGGAAGCCATGCGCGCTGGGTTGCCGGTGGTCGCCTCGGATGTAGGTGGAGTAAATGAGGCGGTAGTAGACGGTGAGACGGGCTTCCTGGTGCCCCGGAGCGACACGGTAACCCTAGCACAACGTTTGAAGCTTTTACTGGATAATCCTGCTTTGCGCCTTCGCCAGGGCCAGGCTGGCCGGGCACGTTACGCTAGTCACTTCACTTTCGAACAGATGCTGGAGAAAACTCTTGCAGTTTATCGAGAGTGCATTGAGGATAAAGTCAAACAGCTTGGGACAGAGAGTAGCCCCTGATTGGCCAGGCGACCGTCGCAGGCCTAAGGGAGAATGGCGGACCTGACAGCTTTGGGTTCGCTTTCAGCCATCGCCTTTGTTTCCGTCGACGGAGCGAAAGGGCTGCGCCGGTTGAGGCGCAGAAGAGTACTCAGCGATCGGTAATAGGGGGCAACACACTCTGGGAAAGGAAGCCAGGCGGGATTCGAACAGGCTCTTGCGGGCGGGGTGGTTGATCGCGGCCTTCGGCGCAGCGTTCGGGACCACTTCTGTGGGGTTACTGCTTGCCCTTGCCGGATTGGGGTGGGGTGCCTTT
>DUSP01000002.1 GCA_012842575.1 Clostridia bacterium | reverse complement strand
ATAACCTGAGACGTATAGCGGAACTCGCCTGACCCCTCCGGGAACAAATGAACCATGATCGATTGTCAAGGATCGAATGCCGGAAAACTAAGCCGGCAACGAGACTTTTTCAGCTGAAACTAACTAGGTGGTGAAAGTCCACTGCAGGCCAGGCAGCACCGACCTGCTAGCCAAAGGCAAGGGTGTCCATCGCGAGGTGGGATCCGAAGGAAGCCGGAGGCAAAGCCACGGCCCGATGAACAAGAACCCAATACGAAGCTAGACCGTACGGATGAGCTGGCATAACACAGCGAAATCCCAGGCTGCCAAGGCACGGTGGAGTATATGGGGCGGGTGCGGGGCGAAAGTTGACGCTCTTACCCGGGGAGGCCTACCGGATAAGCCAGGGAAAGCTGGTACTCGGGCCGAGAGGGCCGGCTGAACCGGCAGGAGTCAGCAGAGGGCATGGTACCCGGCGGGTCATGAACCGCAGGGGAATGCCCGAACGGCAAGTCGGAGGCCAACCCGATGCGTTCGAGTGAAGGGCAAAGAAAGTAGAAAACCCCAAACGGGGCCTGTTTGCAGGAAGCAGCGGTGAAGCCGCGTAATCCCGAAACCGCGCGGAGGCACGAGGTTCTTAGGTATACCCACCGTTTTGGACCGCGTCACTGCAATTGTCCCTAACGGCTGCTCTTGATAAGGCGCATTATCCGGCGTTTTCGACCCAAAGAACGCAGGATAATCCGGAAAAACGGGGCTAAAACGGGGAGAAAAAACGCACGAAAAGACGGGAACACGATTGCAGACCGAGATCTTAGGGCTCACACACAACCACTCCAGGGGGATTCGAGGTTCAGGAGAAAGACGAAAACCCTACGGCTTTTACGACGCCGCTAGCACCTTTCCGCGACTTTGCGGCGGGTTCCGACCACCAATCCGAAAAACCTAAGGTTAGGGGCGTCAAACCCAATATTAGAATATGTGGCTGTCGCGTTATGCTACACTGTACATAAATGCAATCCACAGGTGTTGCGAATCAATACAGCTACTCTCAGCTGGCCTTAAGTCACGCTTTATCTGCCCTACTGATTTGTCAGTTACAGAAATAAGCGCCGGTTCAGTTGGGCGTTGGCATGAGAATTGCTGGAGCAAAATGCACGGACTGCGGAAAAAGGAGGGGTTGGGATCCGCAAAAGGGCCTATGGCTAGCTCGTGATAAAGGTCTGCAGCGGTTGCCCGTGGTGTTCGGGTGGGCGAGATCGATCTCGATGGCGGTAGCGACGGTAAGAGTTGAACTTGATATAATAGGGCCATGGAACGCACTGTTAATCCCCGTCTGGAAATCGACCTCAACGTCATAGAAGAGAATACTAAGTATATAGTGGAAAAGGCCAAATCCCGCAACGCCGAAATCTGGGGCGTTACGAAAGGGCTTGGAGCTCTTCCGGAGGTCGCTTTCGCCATGCTGCGCGGCGGCGTAGCGGGGATTGCCGATTCTCGTCTTCAGAACCTCAAACGCCTCAGATCGGCAGGACTTTCATGTCCGCTCCTCATGCTCAGAATTCCCATGCCCGGTGAGGTTTCAGAGTTAATTCGTCTTGCCGATGTCAGCCTCAACTCCGAGGTTTCCACCATCAGGCTCATCTCGGCCGCGGTATCGTCGACAGGTCCGGGCCGGTCCCATCACACTCACGGCATCTTCTTGATGGTTGACATCGGGGATCTAAGAGAAGGGATTTGGCCGGAGGACCTCGCCACCATCGCTTCAGCGGTACGGGAGTTGAAAGGAATAGCCGTACAGGGGATAGCCACCAACTTAGGATGTTTTGGAGGCGTCCTTCCGTGCCACGAGAACATGAGTCTTCTCTGCGAACTCGCCGAAATCGTTGAGCGCGAAGCGGACATCCCCGTCACCCACATTTCGGCCGGCGGCACCGTAACCCTCCCGCTCCTTTTTGAGGGCCGGCTACCCTCACGACTCGACCACTTCCGCATCGGCGAGGGGATTCTATTAGGCACCGCCCCGTCGAAACGGGGGTCGGTTCCCCTTCCCGGCGCTCGCCAGGATGGAGTGACCGTTTATGCGGAAGTTGTAGAGATCAAAGAAAAACCCTCAATCCCTCTAGGTGATAGAGGCCCGGACGCGTTCGGCAGAATTCCCGAGTTCCTGGATAAGGGCACCAGAAAGCGGGCCGTGCTCGCTATAGGCAGACAGGATGTGGAACCAGAGGGATTAAGACCGCTTTTGCCGGGTGCGGAGATCTTGGGTGCCTCAAGCGACCACATGATACTGGACGTAAGCGATTGTGATGAGCGGGTCGCAGTGGGGGACGTAATCGCCTTCCGCCCGAGTTACGCCGCGATGCTACGAGCGGCTACTTCCGAGTACGTAACGAAAGTCGTTCATCCCGCTACTTGACTAAAGGAGAGTTCACGAGGATAAAAAGACAGGTGAACGGGTATACGGCCTCGACGAGGCCTTGGGGTTGGAGAAGAGGTCGAGGATAAGCCCGGGTCTGAAACGCGCCGCGGTGCTCCTCGCCGTCGACGGCCCTTCCTACAGGGGAGCCCAGGGACTCTCTGAATACATTTTACGGCCACCAGGTGATAAGCGACGAGGGGATCCGCCAATGCACCCTCAAGGTCGGAAGGGAGATAAAACGGGATATCGAACGCCAAAGGGATGATCCCCAAGGGAACCGTAAGGTGAAAGTCCTATTCATAGAGGCCGACGGCATGTAGATACAGGATGCACTGCTACGTGGACGATCCCAGAGAAGACTTCTGGGAAGAGGTAAGCCGCCAGATTTATGATTCCTACGACCTTTCCGAAACCATCGTGGTGATAAACGGCGACAGGGCTAGGTGGATCCGCCTCGGGGTCATTACTTCCCCAAGGCCCTCTATCAGTTCGAAAGGTCCACCTCGCAAAAGACATAAAGGCCCGCCTCAAGGAGGCCTCGGAGGCCTGTAAGGCCGCCCTAAAGGCACTCGACCTCCTCCACGGGGTCCGGCTGGAGGACAGGGAAGCCGCACGGTCTCTCGCGTATCTAATTCACGACCTCGAGCAAAACCCCGAGGCCATGGTGCATTACAGATTGAGGCTAAAAGCCATGGGCTACGACACCACCGGCATGCGCGGCATGGTGATGGCGAATCCAACGTGAACAAGTTCTCAAGGAGGCTAAAACGCGGCAGGAGCTGGGGCAACGGCCTTTCTGCCATGATCTACGCACTGGGGAAGCGCTTTGAAGTAGCCCTCGACCGCTTTACCAAATGCCTCGAAGAACTCGAGAATATCCTCGACGAAAAGAAACTTCGTACGGGAGCCAGCCACGTAGTCCAGGGGGTATTGAGTGATCTCTCTTCCATTCCGAAAGGTCACATGCCCATACTGGACGCGGGGAGAAACCGATCCGGCGGTCTCTCCCCGTCTTTGCGCTGGTTGGCCGACGCTCTACCTTCAAGTCTTGGGTGAAAAACAACCCGGTTTTGGTTGACAGACTCGATGCATGACGCTGGCATTTACCAGCCGGAAATGCAGGAGTAAAGTCAGTAAGCCAATCTAAAACTGGATAAAGGAAACATTGGAAAAGTAGGAGGGATAACGTTTCATGCCTGTTAGAGGTTTTGAAATAAAAAACACCGGCCCAATAACTTACGTCAAGGCTGACAATTTGCCATCGGTTGTGATAATAGCCGGTCCCAACGGAGTAGGTAAATCAACTCTCTTGGAAAGCCTGAAGCGGAAAAACGGAAACATAAATATGGATTCAGCAACAAAAACCGTTTATATTCCACCTCACAGGGCACCCTGCTCTTTGCCATTATCTAGGGCTCTGGTCTTTGCTGGACCGAGTCACAGTTACAGAGACACTCTAAGTTCTGAGTCGTTTGCTTTTACTTCTGGTGTTCCTGGCGTTTATTTCAACCTTCCTGGTTACTTGTCCCAAGGAACCCCAAGGACCCGCTTGATGCCTGATTTTGCACCTTATGCTCAAGTTAAGTATAGACTCGTACGATTCCACCAAGAATTTGGCTATGCCTTAAATGAACTCTACATCAAATATGGCGGCGAAATTCCCAAAGGGGTTGCACCAGAAGATATTTTTACGCCGTTTCGCGACCTCGTTGCCAAACTCCTACCTGGCATTACCTTTTCCAAAATTGAACTTGAGGGCGAGGAATATAAGGTCTATTTCATCCATAAGAACGGTAACAGGATCGATTTCGATCAGCTTAGCTCCGGGGAAAAAGATCTCATATCTATGCTCTTTCCGTTAATTGAAAAGCAAATTGAGAACGAATTTGTACGGATACTTGGTAAACAAGTGCCTCATGAGGACCTCGTCATATTGATTGATACCCCCGAGGCTAACCTCCATCCTGCATTGCAGAAAAAGTTCTTGGAGTATATACGTAACTCCGTAAAAAAAGCGCAAAACGCGGGCGAACGTTTACAGTTTATTGTTGTTACCCATTCAACGCAGATGATCAACTGGGCGGAACCAGAAGAACTTTTCTTTATGTTATTCCCAGAACAGACAGTAGACGGTAACCAGCTCATGAAGATTGGAGCAGATGAAGACAGGATTCAGCTCATTAGAGAGGTTCTTGGAGATACTGGTTTTGCATCGTTAGCAGGTGGGAAGTCCATGCTCCTAGTAGAGGGCAAAGATGACGTAGAGATTCTAGGTTTGCTAGTACCTTATATTACCGAACGATTTACAATTCTCCCTCTTGGTGGCAAAGAACGAGTGCGGACCATAGCGACTTCTATAGAGAAACTCCTTTGTGAATTAGCTTCCAGGGGGCTCAAAGTATTTGCTATCCTTGACAGGGACACCGGGGAAGGTATATGTCAAAGTAACTTATGTTTTGTTTGGCCACGGTATTGTATTGAAAATTATCTATTACTCGATCCTGAAGCAATATTTGAATCCCTAAAGGTTCTAATTGGTGAGACACGCCTACGAGAATTGGGTTACGATACGGTGGAAAAAGTGAAAAGTTTGCTTAATTCACTGGTTGCCAATCATGACGAGATATGTGAAGAGTTGTTCAAGCAGAAAGTTGCAGAATGTGTAACCTTTCACCTGGGGGACCAGTGGAGTAACCTTGAAGATTTGAAAAAGAAAGCTCGCGAACAGCTTGAGAAACTGCTTGAGCGTTTGAATGAGCAATATCATAATTTACAGGAAGAAATAAATCGCATACATAGTGATCAAGAGAGAGTATGGGTCGAAGTAAACGGTAAAGTAATTCTAGGTAGGCTTGGAAAGAAATTTGGAGTTAAAAGAGAACAGCTGGCTAGGGTTATAGCTGATAAATTAGGCTCCCGAGGGAAAACACCTCAAGAAGTGCAAGATCTAGTGAGTAATCTTGAAAGGCTGTGTCAAAATCAAATAGACCTCGAGTAATTCTTGCCTTTAAGCAGTGTACGGCATACCAACAAAGATAGAAGGTTTTCTACCCACTCGGCTACGAGTAGGTACAAAAGATAGTCCTACAGGATCGAGTGGAGCTCGGGAACAAGGAAGAAGCGGTGGACACTGGGTAAAGATTGTTCAGGGTATGCCAACTGTAAGGAACCTCTGCCTGTGAAAGGATGCAAGTGCCTGCCCGTATAGTCAAGCAAAACTGAGATAAAGGAACTCTTTCCAGTAGAAATCCGGGAGAAGGTAGAGCGGGAAAGAGAAAAGATGCCAAAACGGATTGACGAGGAGGTGCTCTCCTGGATCAAGTGGGCGCCACTCTCGCAGGGAGAGGAAAACATTGCTCGCCCTTTCTGACTACCTTGGCCTCAAGTTTATCCTAAGCGTGGGCCCTCCTGAAAGAGAATGTCTCGAGCTCGACGGTGTTAGACACTGCCATCATCTTATTCCGCCTTCCTGATATAGGCTTTTGACCCGATTCCCCGCGTTTTCCTCAGTTTTTGTGACGGACACCCGCAAAGGTGGGTTAGAGTAAAGTATTTCCGGGAAACAGGGTGGCAGTAAGTAAGGAAGAGAGACCCATATCTGGGAATTAGGTAAGGTAGTAGCAGCTGCCAACCTAATCACCAGAGGAGGGTCTCTCAAGATGGATTTCAGATGGAACGGTTTGGACTTCGAAACCCTGGAGGTTTT
>DUSP01000062.1 GCA_012842575.1 Clostridia bacterium | reverse complement strand
CTTGGTGCCGCGTCTTGTTGAAGGAACGCCGTATGAAGGGCCTGTTACGCGCTTTATCGAGAAGACCAAAGAAATGAACGAAATAACGCGCCTTTCGACCGAAACCGAGAAAGAAGGCGTGTTCACGGGCGCCTACTGCGTCAATCCGCTGAGCGGAGAGGAAGTCCCCATTTGGGTGACGAACTACGTCCTCCTCGAATACGGCACCGGCGCCGTCATGGGGGTTCCGGCACACGATCAGCGGGACTTCGAGTTTGCGAAAAAATACGGCCTGCCCATTAAAGTGGTTATCGACCCCCCTGACCGTCACCTTACCGCGGAGGAGATGGAAGAAGCGTATACGGACCCCGGGGTGATGGTGAATTCCGGCGAGTTTTCGGGTTTGCCGAGCCCCGAGGGGAAGGAAAGGATAGCCGATTACTTGGAAAAGAAGGGGCTTGGCGAAAGACGGGTTAACTACAAGTTGCGGGACTGGCTCATCTCGCGTCAACGGTATTGGGGCGCCCCGATTCCCATCATATACTGCGATGATTGCGGAACGGTCCCCGTTCCCGAGAAAGACCTTCCGGTATTGCTGCCGGAAGGGGTCCAGTTCAAACCGACGGGACTTTCGCCCCTTGCCGAGTGCGAAACCTTTGTCAAAACCGTGTGCCCGAAGTGCGGCCGGCCTGCGAGACGGGAAACCGATACGATGGACACGTTCATATGTTCGTCTTGGTACTACTTACGGTTTACTTCACCCTGGACGGACAAAGCGCCGTTTCTCAAGGAAGACGTGGACTATTGGATGCCCGTAGACCAATATACCGGTGGAGTCGAACACGCGGTACTGCACCTCCTCTATTCGAGATTCTTCATGAAAGTGCTCTACGATGAAGGTCTCGTCAAAGAAGTCGAGCCCTTCAAGAACCTGTTGACGCAGGGCATGGTGTTAAAGGACGGACAGGCCATGTCCAAGTCGCGCGGCAACGTTGTGGCCCCCGACGAGATCGTGGACCGGTATGGAGCTGACACGGCGCGGCTCTTCATCCTTTTCGCATCGCCTCCCGAGAAAGACTTGGAGTGGAGCGACGCGGGGGTGGAGGGTGCGTTTAGATTCATAACGAGGGTATGGAGGCTCGTGCGATCCCTGAGATCGGAAGTCGCCGGCGTCGTCGGGCCAAGAGGGGCCTCATCCGCCGGAGGAGACTTAGATTTACCCGGGGTGAAGCTTACGCGGGAAGAGAAAGAACTCCTCAGGGCGACACACCTTTGCATAAAGCGAGTCACTCAGGATGTAAAGGAAAGGTTCAACTTCAACACGGCCATCAGTGCGATCATGGAGATGGTCAATGCCGGATATGGCTACATCGAAGCGGTGCCGCCCGAACTCAGACGAAAGCCCGTCCTTCGAGAGTTCCTGGAGAACCTGATTCTGTTGCTCGCACCGTTTACTCCACACGTTGCGGAGGAGCTCTGGGAGGCGATCGGCCATGAACGGAGTGTCCACCTCCAAAAATGGCCTACCTGGAAAGAGGAAATGCTTGTCACCGAGACGACCACCGTCGTAATCGAAGTGAACGGTCGGGTGAGGGATCGCGTCGATGTTCCGAGGGATATAACAGAAGAAGAACTGAAAGACCTGGCCATGAAACGGCCCAAAGTGAAGCCTTATCTGGACGGCAAAAAGGTCGTGAACGTGATTTGTGTTCCGGGTAAATTACTTAACATCGTAGTCCGATAGCATTACGGCTGGCGGCCGAAGCAAAAAGGAAAAAGGGAAGAGGTAGGGCTCGGCGGGAGGTAATATTTTGGACCTTTCTTCCGACGAGAAACTTGCCCTTTGTATATTGCTTTTCATGGTCTTCTTGGGGAGCATCCTGGTAATATGGCGCAATTCTTGGTGGCTGAAAGCGCCCGATAGCGGATTTCTAGTGGCCTCAGGTGATGACGGTGGGTCCGCGGTCAAAACCCCTTTCTCCCGGGACGGTGTCGGTGGAACAAATCCCATGACCGAGGAGCAGGGGGGCAAGGTAGAAGCTTCGGGTCCGATCGAAGGCGATAGCAAAAACGGTGAACCATACCCACGCCACGCTTCAAGTGAGTCGACTTCAAATGAGTCAGGTAAAACCGATGGGCGCAGGGATACCGTCCTTGACCGTGGTTTACCGGTCACCGTCATCGTCCATGTGGCCGGAGCCGTTAAGGAGCCGGGCGTATATTCTCTTGCCGAAGGCGCTCGTATAAAAGACGCCGTAGATGCGGCAGGTGGCCCCGTTCCCGAAGCGGCCGTTCATTTCCTAAACCTTGCTGAACTCCTTACCGACGGCCAGAAGATATACGTTCCCACTACCGAAGAAGTGAAAAGGGCGCAAAGAGGGGAGGAGCAGGTTGCTTCGGGCGGGGGTCATACCGGCGGTGTATCGGGGACGAGCATTCTCTCTATGCCTACGGGCGGATCCGGACCTGGTGGCAACCTTCCCAAGGTCAACATCAACACCGCCACGGTGGAGCAGCTTGACTCGCTCCCAGGAATCGGCCCAATCCTCGCCGAAAGGATAGTGCGGTCAAGGAGTGAGGAAGGGCCGTTTAGTACCGTCGACGATCTCAAAAGAGTGCGTGGGATAGGGGAAGGCCTACTAAAGGAATTGAAAAACCTAATTACGGTGAAATAGATCAAACGTATAGGGGAGCCTTGTTTGGGCCCTACAAAGCGTGGTAGAATGAACCGGTATTGTTATGGACTGTATCGGGAGGTATAGGATCTACATGGCGAAAGGCGATTCGGCCCTGAAGAGACTGAGGACGTCAAAAAAGCGTGCCCAAAGGAACCTGGCCTTGAGAACGGCGGTAAAGACGGCCGTGAAGAAAGTGCGTCAGG
>DUSP01000028.1 GCA_012842575.1 Clostridia bacterium | reverse complement strand
GACGTAGGAGACCCCCTTCAGGTGGAAAAAATGGTGAAGAGTGTGGAAGACAGCCTCGGCCCGGTGGATATACTCGTCAACAATGCCGGCATCGTGCGTGACAACCTCCTCCTCAGAATGACGGTCGAAGACTGGGACAGCGTCATAACGACGAACCTGCGGGGGATGTTCCTTTGCACGAAGGCCTGTCTTAGATCCATGATCAGGCGTAAAAAAGGCGCTATAGTGAATATATCGTCCGTTGTCGGAATAGGCGGCAATGCCGGACAGACCAACTACGCCTCTGCCAAAGCGGGAGTGATCGGGTTTACGAAGTCTTTGGCCCGCGAAGTGGCGAGCAGAGGAATCCGGGTCAACGCGGTGGCGCCCGGCTACATACTCACGGAAATGACCGAGAGGCTTCCTGACAGTGTGAGCGAAAACATCCTTGCCTCGATTCCGCTCGGCCGATTCGGCACTCCCTTAGATGTAGCCCATGCTGTGCTCTTTTTGGTTTCGGATGCATCTTCCTTTATCACGGGACAGACACTGGTGGTCGATGGCGGGATGTTGTGCCATTGAGCGGCCTTTGACGATTAGTGGGTTTGCGTTGACGACGGTCAGCGAGTAAAGTTACGCGTTGGCGTTTTTGAGGCCGAGTTCCTTGGCCGTGAATCCGGATATATTCGGCGGATGCCAGATGTTTGGGCATTGATCTTTAGGCCGTTACGGCGAAATGGAGGGGGGGTGAGTCGAGTGTCGAACAAAGACGCCATTTTCCAGAGGGTCAGGGAAATCGTGGCAGAGCAACTTGGCAAAGACGAAGAAGAGGTAACCATGGATTCCGCGTTCATCGAAGATCTCGGCGCGGATTCCCTCGACATCGTGGAGCTCATAATGGCGCTCGAAGAAGAGTTTGACATGGAGATCCCCGACGAAGACGCGGAGAAGATCGCTACAGTGGGGGATGCGGTAGAGTATATCCGGGAAAGGTCATGATCGCTCATGGGGCGGGCCTCTTCGTCATATTGCGGTGATGGTCAAGCGTGGTGGTCGACCTATGGCAGAGGAGAGAGAAACCGTCTTTGTGCTAGAGATATGTTAAAGACACGTAAAGATGATGCGGTAAAGATGATACGGCGAAGATGACGGAGGGGCCCGCTCTCGGAAAAAAAGTGTTTGGTCTAAGCGGACGTCAATTGCGACGTTACCTACGGTTTGCTCGCGCCCGTCCCAGACGTTTGGCTTCTCCATGGTGGGCCGAGTGACGGCAAATGGGGTGAAATATGAAAAAGCGCGCAGTTATCACCGGAATGGGAGTAATAACCCCGATCGGCTTGACCCTTGAGGAGTACTGGGAAAACCTTATAGCCGGCAAGTCCGGTATCGGTTATATTACCCGATTCGATACCGAGGGCTTTGACGTCAAAATCGGGGGGGAAGTCAAGGATTTCGACCCGGAGGATTATTTGGAACGCAAGGAAGCCCGCAAAATGGACCGCTTCACACAGTTCGGCGTAGCGGCGAGCATCATGGCTTTGCAGGATGCGGGCCTTCAGTGGCCTTTCAAGGAACCGGATCGAGTCGGCGTTTGTCTTGGAACCGGGATCGGCGGGATCGAGACCCTATCCGATCAGTATCAGGTGATACTGAAAAAAGGCCCCAGTCGCGTGAGCCCTTTCTTCATTCCCATGATGATCTCCAACATGGCCGCTTGCATGATATCCATGATCACGGGGGCCAAAGGCCCTAACACTACCATTACAACCGCTTGCGCCGCTTCCGCCAACGCCATCGGTGACGGCTTCAGGATAATCCAACGTGGCGAAGCCGATGTCATGGTCGTGGGCGGGTGTGAGGCCACCTTTGTCCCCCTTGCGGTGGCTGGGTTTGCGTCCATGAAGGCGCTTTCTACGAGAAACGATGATCCCCAAAAGGCTTCAAGGCCCTTTGATAAGAACCGAGACGGCTTCGTAATGGGAGAAGGTGGGGGTATACTGATCCTCGAGTCTCTCGAGCATGCTCTTGACCGCGGTGCCAGGATCTATGCAGAAGTTTTAGGTTATGGAATGACCGCCGACGCGTATCACCTTACCGCTCCGCCACCCGGGGGTGAAGGTGGGGCGCGCGCCATGAGGGCCGCACTGAAAGATGCCGGGCTTTCACCTTCGGATATCGATTACATAAACGCTCATGGGACCTCTACGCCGGCCAATGACAAAACGGAGACCGAGGCCATAAAGGCGGTCTTCGGTGAAT
>DUSP01000047.1 GCA_012842575.1 Clostridia bacterium | reverse complement strand
ATGATCTCCTCAATACGGGACATCTGTGCAACACCCAGGGCAGCCGACAGCTCGTCCAACGATAGTTGTATCCGAGCCGTTTGTGGGTTAGCCATAGCCCTCCCTCCCCCCGCCCCTGGTTACACATGCTGCGACAGAGGTAGGCTATCCTATCGTCATCTGCGACGATCATCCCGCCTTCTCCCGTGTTATTTGCTTGTTCCGATAGAACGCGAAGACCTCCCCGTGCGAGAAGGGTCCGTTTCCAGCCTTGATCCCTTTGTATCTGGAATCAAGGGAGAGTCCTAGCATCCTCGATGAGCATGAGTTCGTGGCAGCCAGCGATCGGCCTAATTCCGCCAAGCGACCTGGAGGTTCCTAGATTTGAATAAACCCGGTTGCAGCCAGGAAAGTCTATGACAAAAACATCTACCGCCTAAACTTCTCCGCCACATCCACTACGGCCTCGATGACGTCGTTAACGTCGGCGTCAGTGAGTTTGGGGTGAAGCGGGAGGCTTATCATGCGGAGGTAGTTTGAGTAAGCCACTGGGAAGTCGTCGGGCTTAAAACCGTACTTGTCCCGGTAGTATGGGTGCACGTGCACTGGGATGAAGTGAACGCTCGTCCCGATATTTCGCGACTTGAGTTCTTCAATGAACTGGTCGCGGCCTATTCGGAGGGTTTCCAGGTTGAGCCTGAGGACGTACAGATGCCACGCGTGCTCCACCTCGGGGCGTTCAGTCGGAACCTCGAAGTACGGATACTGCGAGAAGGCCTCGCTGTAGCGACGCACGACCTCCCGGCGACGCCGCTGGAACCGGGGCAGCTTCTTTAGTTGTTGCAGACCTATCGCCGCCTGAATATCGGTCATGTTGTACTTGAAGCCCGGCAGCACGACCTCGTAGTACCACGAACCGCCTTTGTCGTAACGTTTCCAGGCATCTTTGCTCATCCCGTGGAGACTTATGACGCGCGCCTTGTCTATCAGATCCGGGTGCCCGGTGAGCATGCCTCCCTCTGCAGTAGTGAGGTTCTTGGTGGCGTAAAAGCTGAAGGCCGTGAGATCACCTATGGTGCCGATCATCCGTCCCTTGTACCTGGCCGGCAGAGAGTGGGCAGCGTCTTCGAGAACGAAAAGATTGCGCTCCCTCGCAATGTCCATTATCGGATCCATGTCGCATGGGTGACCTGAGTAGTGAACTGGCAGGATGCACTTGGTCTTCGATGTCAGGTGTTTTTCTATCTCGGTTGGCGAAATGCACAGCGTGTCGGGCTCCACGTCAGCCAGCACCGGATGCGCTCCAACGTGCTCTATCACGTTTACGCTTGCACAAAAGGTCATGGGCGTAGTTATGACATCATCTCCCGGCCCAACCCCGAGCGCCACAAGCGCGGTGTGTAGCCCGGCAGTACAAGAGTTCAAAGCCAGTGCTGCCTCTGCCCCTATAAACTGGGCGAACTCTGATTCGAATCTCTTCGTTTTCGGGCCGGTCGTGATCCAGTCGGAAAGTAACGTGTCGACGACCTCGTCCCTTTCTTCAACGGATACAGCAGGAGGAGAAAACGACAGAAAAGTTGAACGCATATAGAGTACCTCCGTGGTGCCGCTCATTAGGATTGCGAACGTACAACTATTTGCTTTGCTCCGAGCAACCGCAGCACCAGATCAGTTAGAACTACAAGGTAAGCGCTTTATATCACCCGAACATCTAGGCCCTGGGCGCTACTATGGTGCTTCCAAGAGAGGCTTGCCAGTTGAAAGCCCTCCCGGAAACTGCATTAGGTCATCAGTATCAGTAGACCGACAATGCGGACCACGGGGCCGTAAGACGCCTGAAAAGCAGGAAGCGCCGGCAACCAATTTCGCATACAAAAACAAACAACAACCAAGCCAATACTGACGATGACCCCTGCCTTGCTCGATTGTACACCCATACTCTTGTGGGGACCGTGGCGCAAGTCCCTACAGGGGATACGTTATCATCAGGGGCCAGCAATCCACTTGTGGAACGTGTGACTGAATGCTACGCATTTGAACCCACACCGGTGGTACAATCGCATCGCCTGAGTATTCCGGCTCTGGGTACCAACCTCTACGCTTCTAAAACCATGGCGAGCGAACCATTCAAGAGATCCGAGCACAAGAGCAACACCGATTCCCCTACCTTGGGCTTCTGGACTTACAGCTACAAGTTCTATGATTCCGTGGGGGATGCCGGCTACGTTTAAAACAGCCCGGTCTAGCCGACATGTAATGAACCCGCTGACACCATCCAGGTTGCCTGGCTCCTCAGCAACCAACACCGCATCCGCTCGGCCTTGACAAGAGTTCTTTACCCATGTCACGTAAACCTCATCCGCCACTTTCGGCGGAATTCGAGGGTCACTATGAAAGTGATCGTGCCGAAACGCGAACTTAGCTATGTGCTGCAATCTTGCCAGATCACTTGGCTCGAAAGACCTTATAGTCACTTCCAGAGAACCTGAGCTTGCGAGCTCGCTAGTGTGAACGGATACGTCAAAAAAGCTTTGATCCCGTCCTGCAATCGTCGGGTAAGAGTACTCGCCTGGTTTCTTATCCTGCCTGAGCTGGCCGGCATCATCCATGACAATATGAAAGGTTACTACGGAATCGACAAGGGTAAAGCCCTCGCGTTCCACAGCCCGTAAGAGTTCTGGGTCCCTCGCGTCGACTCTCGCAAACAGCACCCGGGCACCGCGAGCCCGTGCTTCTGCTTCCAAGAGCTGAAGTGTCATCCTCAGCGTCGCTTCAGCTCCGTCGGGGTTTAGGCCCGGCTCCACGCAGACGACAAGCGGACCAATCTT
>DUSP01000177.1 GCA_012842575.1 Clostridia bacterium | reverse complement strand
CCGAAAGTACCGCGGACAACTGCGTCTTGTCTATGACGAGTTCACCGACGAGATCCATGAGGTTATCGAGGAGGTTGACGCTCACCCTAATGGTCCGGGCCAAATCCTTAGCGGTCATAATCGTCTGGTTGGGACCGGAGTCCGGGGCGGTGCGGGTCCCCTTGGCGGCGACAGGGGTCTCTTGGGTCTCTGCGGGTTCCACCTCGCAATGAATGTCAGGGATGCTCTGAAGAATGGAAGAAAGCTGTTCTCTGTCATAAGGAGTCACCACGGTGAAGGTGGCTGCCCTTCCGTCCAAGTTGACCATTCCGTTCTCGATGGCTTCGGGTGCGGGATCTGAATGAGAAACCACGCCGATGCCCCTCAGCGTCTTCAACACCTGATATACACGGACTTCGGGCATATCGGCGTCTGCCAAAGGTCTGACCGTTATGTTCAGGGTGTTACGTTCGCCGGCGCCTGCTCTCTCCTGATCGCTTAAGCTGTCCCCGCTCTCCGGGTCACGGGGGTGGGCGCCGAGAGGTGGCGATGCTTCCTCTTTTGTCGCCCTACGTTTGGCATGGTTCGAACCGTATCGTTCTTTCTTCGAGTCACCCTCTAAGTCACCTGACTTACCGGACCCGCCCAGCTTCACCGGAGTACTATATGCACCAGGTGCCACTGCCATAAGGCTTTCGCATAGGTCGTCAAGGCCTACGGGGGGTTCTTCGGGAATACGGCGTGCGCTGACGAGGTCCCTTTGCATGGCCGCAAGAGCATCCACGGCCTTATACAGGAGATCGGCCACGTGTGGGTCAAGTTGCAGGCTCCCCTGTCTCATGGTATCGAGCACCGACTCGGTCGCATGGGATAACTTTGCCATGGCTTCAAAACCCACCGCCGCGCCTATCCCTTTCAACGTATGGAAACTTCGAAAAAGTTCGTTCATGAGTTCAAGGTCACTCGGATTCTCTTCGAAAGCCACCAGTACCCTTCCGATGTCGTCGATGACCTCTCCGCTTTCTTCGATGAAGATTGCGAATTCTTCTTCTGAAAGCCCAAGCAGTTCTTTGGCCTCGGGCAGACCGGTATCAGGCGTGTTCTTAGTCCGGGATTTCGAAGTCGACAAAGGGTTAGCGGCGATCCGTTCGCTCGAACCGCTGCCCTTTACGGGTACCGGGCCGTGCGAGCGTGGCTTGGTCTTGTATTGCGGAGACCGCGATTCGATCTGATCCATGCTCTTTTCGCACCTCTTTTGGGCGTCGTCGAAACACGGTGTTCGGTGTTCTGTCAATCTATAATGGTCCGAGTGGTCTTTATCCTGACTCCAAAATACCCCCCGACTTCCACCACTTCACCTTCAGCGATGACCACGTCGTCAATGAGGAGTTTGACGGGTTCATTCACGAGCGTATCCAGACGAAGGACGGTCCCTGGCCCTATGGCCGAGATGCTTTCAAGGGACGCCCATGCTTTTCCCACCCGGACGGATATCGTAACCGGTATCCCCGCGAGAGCCTTGAAGGTGGCGCATAAAGCGCCCGGTGTTTGGCCTTTCTTACCGGGAATCTGCCTCGCTGTAAGCCCATCGCGTTTCCTCGTCGCCTCGCTCCTCAGGGAAGTGGAGGGAAAGACCTGCGTCGGCCCTTCGCCAAGAGTACGGCGGGAGCTATGTTCCTCTGGCGTCGCCCCGGTACCGCCCGTACCCATCTCACTCGTAGTCTCGTTGGTGACGGATTCCGTAGCGGCCTTGCCGCCGGCATCGCTTCCGTCAGTAGCCGTGTGGTCATCTTTACGCTTATCGGCATCGAATCGACCGAAAAGCGCATCCAGTTCCTCCTGTGTCAATAGGGGTGCACCGTTTCCTCCGGTCATTTTGCGGGCCCCCTGTATCCGAGCATCCTTTTGGTCTCTATGAAAAAGTCCGTAAGACTGGGAGCGTCGGTCTCCGGTTTACCCGATCCGGTGGTGTTGGTCGGCGACGAGGTCGGTTCGAGGCAGTCCGTGACGATAACGGCCAAATGATGGCCCGATCTTCCCAGGAAGCCCCGGAACTTGGGGCGCCCCTGGACCTTGATGGTCACCGGGCTATCGATCCGCCGTGGAATCATGACGACATCTCCGGGTGACAACCCGCGACATTCGCCGAGTGTCGCTGCGATCTCGCCGATCTCCACCGTTACGGGCACGCATGACTCGGCAATGGCGCGGATCAACTGATCCCGATGTTGTGCTTCCTTTTGGGTTCGATCATCGGCAAATGTCCGCTCACCAGACGTGGCGATCGACGAGAAAGACCAAGTCCTGAGATATCTTTCGCGATTTGATACGTTACGGTCGGTAGGGCGGGTAGTTTTCGAAAGAAGTGGTTCCAGGGTACGATGTGGTAAAACCAGCCTCGCATACGCCATGTGAGCCCCATAAGTGATGGAAAGTGCAATTACCGCAACCGGTATCCCGCGTAACGATGTGGCGATGAAAGCGGGGTTAGTTTGAGTGCTTTGGAGACCTAGGTGCACCGAAAACGTCTTGGACCATACGCTCCTCATCGCGTTGAGAAAGTCCTCGAGGAGAAGAAGGGCGACCTGCTGCTCGATTTCCGTCAGTTCGCGCGGTTGTTCGCAAGACGAAGGAAGGCCGCCCATTAACCTCTGAACCGTGGCGAGGACGAACCCCGCCTCGATTTCAAGAAGAATTACGTCCTCGGGTGGTTCTACGGTGATTATGCCTACGAACCCAGGATTCGGTATGGAATCCAATATCCGATCGGACATACCCTGCTCGACGGAAAGGACTTCTACATTCGTGGGTATCCTGGCGCGTGCCGAGAGTTCGAGCGCCAAAAGACTTGCGAAGGATTGGTGGATGGTATATAGGGTTCTCAGGTCTTCCCGCGTGAATTTATTGGGCGTCCTGAAGTCGTAAACTCGTAATCGCGCCTGCTTGGCCAAATGAGCCTTTTCTCCGGGCTCGGCTTCTTGCGATCCCTCCACCAATGTCCTGATCAGGTTGTCCACATCTTTTTGCGTCAGGATTCCCAAGAGACATCCCTCCGGAGGGATTATCGTTCACTTGACTCTTCACGCAAGGCGATGACGATCTGTATGGGTCCGAATTCCGTTTCTAGAGGGACCGTTACCCCTTTGATATTGACGGTGGAAATGATGACGCCTTTACCCAAAAGCACGGTGGGCGGAGAAATACGGCAGGGGTAGCCGTTGGCCTCCAATTCGGACGTGGCGCCACCTGCGATCTCGTTGCCGAGCTCGGCTATGCCGCTTTCCACAAGGCTGTCAAAATACGGAATCTTCTTGCCAAGAATAGTCGAAACGAGGCGGATCGCTGTGCCTTGGGATAGACCGTAAAGGACGAGTCCGCGCACGGATCCCGTAACCCCGATGAGGACGGTTATCTCTTCGGAGGTGTAATAGAACTCATCCACCTTGACTTCACCGCGTTTGGCGGTGACCCCGGCTTCCTCGAGGAGAACGTTGTAGGCGGCCGAAATGAAGGGATTGAGAAAGCGAACATCCATGTTCCGATACGCCCCTCTCCAGGCTCATTGGCTTTGATCTCATTGGCTTCGATCTGATGTTGCCATTTCGACGGCGCGAAGAAGTTTCTCGGGTTTATATGGCTTAGTTACGAAGTCGCGGGCACCGGACTTGATGGCTTCGAGTGCAACGGACTGTTGCCCCAAAGCCGTGCACATGATCACCTTGGCGTTTGGGTCATTCTTGAGGATCTCTGTGAGGGCGGCAAGTCCGTCCATTACGGGCATGGTGATATCCATTAGAACCACGTCGGGTTTGAGCTCCAGGTACTTCTTCACGGCCTGTTCACCATTTTCCGCTTCGAACACGGAATAGCCGTTTTCCGATAGGAGCTTGCTGCAGCGCACCCTCATGAACATCGCATCGTCCACTACTAACACTTTCGTTGACCCTTGTACCAAGCCACTGTCCTCCCATCTTCAGAAGAATGACCGAAAGAATACAGCATGGAATGCACCGTGAAATACAGTCAAAATACAGCCCGAAATACAGCCTGAAATGATATGGCCTGTCCAGCGCAAAGCGGACAGGCCAAAATACATATCCGTATAGGCCTTCGGCAACCCGGCCGTCTTGGCAGCCATAATCGGCTACTTTAGACCCGTGGCTTTGCGCCCTTTCCTTTCGGAGAAGTTTGCCCTTGTCGATGCCAGGAATTGTCACGTTTCGCTAACATTCTACCATATGATTTAATCGATTTGTAAGGAAAGTTTATATAATGCTTAATTCGAAGCTTAATTGCGGAGCCGTTACTACACGCTCCCCGATTGACTCACCCGAACTCCTAGATTACCGTAGACATTGCGACATTGCGCGCGGCAGCGCGGCAAAGCATTCCGTGAAACGCTTGTTCGTAAATCCCTGTGACGGTTCTGTGATAGTATAATTAAGTGGTAGACCAAGGAAACGCCCTTACAGTGCAGGCGCTGCGGCGGGGTGAGGCAATGGGCGAGCCCGAGACGGTGTTAATAACGGGCATAGCCGGGTTCATAGGGAGCCATGTAGCCGATGCCCTCATCAAAGAAGGGTATCGGGTTTTCGGTGTGGACGACTTAAGTTCCGGCAGGTTGGAAAACGTCCCAAAAAACGCGTATTTCTTCAAGGCGGATATATGTGACTTCGAGCGGATGGATACCTTGTTTAAAGAGACTCGTCCCCGTTTTGTGGTTCACCACGCAGCTCAAGTATCCGTGGCGCGCTCGGTTAAGGATCCCGTCTTTGATGCCCACGTTAACATCCTCGGTACGGTGGGCCTCCTCGATTTGTGCAGAAAGTATGTCGTCGAAAAGATGGTCTTTGCGTCTTCGGGGGGAGCGCTCTACGGGGATGTGGATGCTCCCGCTCGTGAGGACAAAAAGCCTGATCCGAAGTCACCTTACGGTTTTTCCAAATGGGCGGGAGAACAGTACGTAAGATATTATGGGCAGGAGTTCGGCATCGGTTATACCATTTTGCGTTACGGAAACGTCTACGGGCCCCGTCAGGACCCATACGGTGAGGCGGGTGTGGTGGCGGTATTCACGGGTCGTCTTTTATGCGGCGAGCGGCCGGTCATCAACGGGGATGGGGAGTACGTAAGAGACTACGTATACGTAGAGGATGTAGCGCAAGCCAACGTTGCCGTTCTGAAGAAGGCCGCCGCGGATGCGGCAGTAAACGTCGGAACCGGCATCGGAACCACCGTCAACCAGCTTTTCGCTATGCTGGTGGAGATATCGGGGATTCAGGCGGTCCCACAATACGGGCCGCCGAGGCCCGGGGACTTGAAGACGAGCGTTCTTGATCCCTCTTTAGCCAAAGAGATCTTCGGATGGGAGCCAAAGACTCCGCTTCGGGAGGGATTGAAAAAGACGGTCGAATGGTTCAAGGGGAGAATATGTCATTGACGATTGCCAAAGATCGAAGACACACTTGTTGTGGTGATGGGGGCCCGTCGACCGGCGCAGGTCGTACGAACGAAGATGGAATGGCGGCCGCGGCGCGGACGGACGAAAGCCCAAGAACGTGTACCCGCGAAAGCGCGGCAGTCTTTCATTTTAAGGGGCGGGTAGTCCGGGGCTCGGGAAGGGCTTCATTTTTCACGTCTTTGGAATGGGTGAAAGACAAGTGTAAAGAGGAGTTTGGTTTTACACCCTACCCCGGCACCCTCAACGTCAAGTTGACTCCTGAGCTACAGGGCATTGTAAAGGAAATCCGTCGTCATAGCCCAGTAGTTTTCTGCCCTCCTCGAGGAAGTGCGTTTTACCCGGCCAGAGCTTGTCGCGTGGTCGTAAACGGAGTCAGAGGTATCATCGTTTTCCCCGCAACCCAGGTGAACATCCATGACTCGGACACCGTCGAGATCATGAGCGACATCTGCTTGCGCGAAGCCCTCGGGGTGAGGGAAGGAGACGAGGTATCGGTCGAAGTCAAGGATGGGTTCCTCACCGAGAAGGGATGAAAAGGACGGCCGAGCCTTGAATTTTTCGCTCTTTTAACTGAAGGAGCGCCTCATTTGCCTTCTCTAATGGAAACGCTTCCGTCTTTACCCGTATTGGGATTGCTGCCGCTACCTCCATGAAATTAAAGGCGTCCTCCCTGGTGCTGTTGGCCACGCTTTTTATGCTTCGTTCCCAATAGAGTAAGTCGTACGGCATTTCGGGCAGACCGTCCATGTGGATGGCGTTTATGGCTAGGGTTCCACCCTTTCTCAAGTTCTTGAGTGCCCGGGGAATGAGGCCGCCGGCGGGAGCGAAGGTGATGGCCCTGTCAAGGGGGCGCGGCGGGACATCGTCGGCGGTTCCTGCCCATGCGGCGCCGAGGGAACGGGCCAGATCTTGATGTTCTCGGCTCCGCGTGAAGACGTAAACCTCACAACCCCAGTAACGTGCCACTTGTAAGGCGAGGTGAGCGGATGCACCGAAACCGAAGAGACCGATGCGTTCGCCGGGGAGAAGTCCCGATACTCGGAGGGACCTGTACCCGATGATGCCGGCGCAAAGGAGGGGCGCTGCCTCTTCGTCGGAAAAGATGTCCGGGATGGGGACCACGAAATCTGCGGGGGCCACGATATACTCGGCATACCCACCGTTTACGTCAAGGCCGGTGAACCTGGGGTCGTCACAAAGGTTCTCGAGGCCGGACTTGCAGTAAGAACATTCGCCGCATGCCTTGTAAAGCCAAGGCATCCCAACCCTCATGCCGGGATGAGGATTTTCTCCGTCGGTCCTCTTCAGGGTCTTCGGGATTCCCCCGGAGTAGTCCCCTATCCTTGCCTCTTCCGAAGCCTTCCCTGTCCCCACGCTTTCGATAACGCCCACGACCTGGTGCCCGGGAATCAACGGTAGGCTCCGAGGACGCACTTCGCCCTCCACAATGTGAAGGTCGGTATGGCATACTCCGCATGCCGAAACCCTTATCAGTACCTCCGAAGGTTTTGGCTCCGGGCACGGTACATCTTCGAGTTTTAAAGGGAGGCTTTCTACGGGGGCTGGTTTATGAAGAACCATTGCTTTCATGTTCGACAAAGAATACCTCCACGGTGACCCGGCCTCCGGCACCGGTAAGGATGCCGGAGGCCGGGCTTTTAGTTTCCTGTGGCAGAGCAGCGTCGCTTCATTGGGCATATACCTCGGTCTTGATCTCTTCGATGAGCTCCTCCGCCGTCATGTAGGCGCTTCGTGCGAGGGCAGAGGAGTACCAGGTCAAAAGATCGAGGGCCTTGTTCCGGTCGCCGCTATAAAGCCTGAGAGCGCGCGCTTCTACATCCTGTTGGAGAATCTGTGCGTTTACCTCGAATCCTCTCCACGTCGCCCGAACCTTATCTATGACGTCCTTGTAGTTCCAATCGGCAAGTTCGGTTAGGTCGAAGAACCGCCAATATGCCGAAGACCGGGTGTAACTATTCGTTCCGGTTTGGAATTCCCGGGGAATCTCCTTGGTCCCCATGTACCAGGGTACGTAGACTCCTGTACACGGAGTTCCCATGCACCACCACATCACCCCGCCTATCTCTGCCGGAAGCCAACGCCTCAACTGTGCCACCGCGCTCACTTCTGTCGATACCCTACAGATCGTGCGGACTCCTTCGATGGAATGGGGGGACTTTTCATACCCATTGGTCTTGTCGTGCTCGGTACCCTCGTAGTGTGATCTCAAGATCTCCATCAGGTGTTCTTTTGTGATCCGCGGGGCCTTCTCGTCGAGCATCTTTTGGACCATTTCATGACGAAGAGTATTGTAGGGATCTTCCCTCTCGCTAGCTTGGCCGTACACTTTGGCGAAATCGAAGGGCTCACCGGAAGACGGGTCGTACCAACCCTTTTTGACCGCATAGGAGATCAGATTCTTGGAGTGTAAAACGTTTTCGCTATCGTCGAGGTCGACCGCACCGATGCGGAACGTGTTGGCCCTCATCGTGGCCTTATCGTCAGGGACCCGTTGCGCGATCCACTGTCCTCCGCGCGCGATTTCCACCCACCAGCCTTCGTTGGGGTCCGCCACCCCGAACATGGTTCCAGGATCGCAACTCAGCTCGTATTTTTCGGCGAGCATCCCGATGAGCTCCACCGCTTCCCTTGCGTTCTTTGCTCGCTCGAGGACCATTTGGGTGAATTCCGTCCAAATCACGCCGCCTTCCTTCACATCCCATGCGGTTTCTTCCGGGATGTCACGCGTCCAAGCCATGTTATTGAATATGGCTACCTGGTATTCGTTGATACCCCCGGTGAAATCTCCCGGGATGTGTTCCTTGTCGAAAACCTTTGAGGCGATGTACGCGTTGGTGGTTTCGGGTTGCGGGATACTTCCTCCAGAGTAAAGTTCGAAAACGTCGCCGGGAGAGTGTGTCTTTTTTGGGACGACGACGAGATGCTGTGCCGAGTTGTCCCCCAATTCCTCGTTGTGCGCTATCAGTACAGAGCCGTCAGCGGTAGCGGCTTTTCCCACGATGATGGTGGTGCACGCAAAAGCCGTACTGGTCACCAGTAGAAGGGAAAGTAGACAGACGAAGAAGACAGTCGAGATCTGCCGCGCTAATACTCCGGGCCGCCTTCCTACCGAAAACCGAGGAAATCCGACGATCATCACCTTCACTCCCCCTTCTCCCTTCTTGATGTGCTGCTTAGGAATTCTTCGATAAGAAAGGCTTATCCTGCTAGAATTTTCTAATCGGTCCCCAACGATGGGAAGGGTATAGGGCAGCACTTATGGAAAGGGGCTGGCCCCTGCTCTTGTGGAAGCGTCCGCAGATAGAGCAGTACTTATAGAAAGGTCAAGACACGTCACATTTCTGAACTCGGCGACGAGATCTTGGCAAAAGGGAGCGCTATAGGAAAGTCAAGACGAGCATGGCGATGGTCAAGGCCACCAGGCCGAGGGCGGTCAACCAGGCGATGAAGTTCGTGATGCGGGTGTTCGTGTAATCGCCCATGATTCGTTTGTCGTTGACCAAGGTCAACATGAAATACAGGATGAAAGGCAGTAAAACACCGTTAACGGTTTGGGAAAAAAGGAATATGCGTATCAGGTTGAGCCCAGGGAGCATGATGACCGAAGCGCCGATTGCGATGAGGGCCGTGTAAAGTCCCAGGAACAGGGGCGCTTCGTGGAACCTGCGGCCGATGGCGGCTTCCCACCCGAATGCTTCGGCCACAGCGTAAGAAGTTGAGAGGGGCAATACGCTTGCAGCCATGGTGGAGGCGTTCAGCATCCCTACGGCGAAAAGCATCGCTGCGAACCGCCCCGCAAAGGGAACGAGAGCAAGCGCCGCTTGATCTGCGGTTTCAATTCGTATTCCCTGGGGGAAGAGGATCGTTCCACAGGATACGATTATGAAGAACGATACGAAATCGGTCATGAACGCCCCGAGATACGTATCCAGTCGCACGTACTTATAGTTATTCACGCTCACGCCCTTGTCCACTATCATGGCCTGATG
>DUSP01000070.1 GCA_012842575.1 Clostridia bacterium | reverse complement strand
TTTTCCCCGACGGTGATGCAACCCACCGGAAGCGTGGCGGGAATGCGATCAAGACCCGCCGCACGGCCGACTTCTTCCACGAGGTCCACTTCTCTCTTGACATCCACCCGCCTCGTGGGGACGAGGACTTCGAACGTCAAACCCGCGACGGCAGGGCCTTCGTCCTCACTCCCGACATCTTCACCCCGCTTGCCCTTCTCTTTGACCTCGAAACCGAGCCCGCACAAGCAACGCTTGATGTTAAGAGGGGAGAGCCTGGTTCCCAGGAGTCTGTTGATATAAGAGGGAGAGATGTCTATGACGGCGGGTTTAAAGGATACCGGACACTCGTCCACCAACGCGGAGGCGGCCGCATATCCGCCGGTGCGCCGAAGAACTTCTTCGAACCTTTCGATGGCCCGTATCGTCCCCAGGGGATCGACCCCCTTCTCGAATCTCATCGAGGCTTCGCTCTTCAATCCGAGCTTGCGCGACGTCGCGCCTACGCTCTCCGGCGCAAAGAAGGCAGACTCGAGAAGTACCGCGGTGGTAGAAGCGGATATTTCCGTGTCGCTCCCGCCCATCACCCCGGCGATGGCCACCGCCCGGTCCCCGTTACGGCCGTCCGAGATTACCAGCATTTCTTCGTCCAAGTCTCTCTTGACCCCATCGAGGGTTTCGATGCTTTCGCCGCGTCTTGCGGTTCTCACCACGATGGTGTTGTCCCTTATGAGATCGTAGTCAAAGGCGTGCATGGGTTGACCGGTCTCGATCATGGCATAATTGGTGGCATCCACGATATTGTTGATGGGTCTTTGGTCCACCATGACCAGTCGCCACTGAACCAGCGGGTCCGAAGGCACCGTTTTTATGCCATCGATGACGCGGGCGCTATATCTTCCGCATAAATGCGGGTTCTCGATTACTACCTTGACTTCTCCGGCACCTTTATTGATTTCCTCGGCATCTTTCCCTTTCTCGGCATCTTCGGCCCGCCACTTATCGGTGTGGCCTCGACGAAAGCTCCGCCCGCCATTCTCGGCGTACGGCCGCCACGTATACCAGAGTTTCTCGCCTAAAGGGGTAAGATCCTCCCCGCCGATACTCGCCACCTCCATCGCCACTCCAACCAGGCTCAGACAATGAACGTAGTTAGGGGTAAGCTCGAGTTCGAGGAGGTAGTCGTCCCACCCGAGGAGTTCCGCGAGGTCCATACCCGGCCTGACCGCAGGAGACGTCCCGAGCACGAACACACCCTCATTTTCCCGATGAGGTTCCCCGAGGAGGATTTCGGTGAGGGCACACAACATGCCCTGTGAGAGCTCGCCTTTGAAGTCCACCACTTCGATTCGCTTCTTCTTCGGCAATTCCGCGCCGGGCAAGGCCACGGCCGCAAGGTCCCCGACCTTCAACGAAAGATCCCCCGTCACGATCTGGAGATCACCGTCGCCCACATGAACGCGACACACGATTAGATTACGGAGATTGGAATCGGAATGCGGTCGTATTTCCTTTATGAGGCCGACTTTAACATCGGTTGAAGGGCAGCCCACCCTTTGGACGGCGGCCACTTCCATACCGGCCATGGTCAATCCCTCGGCGATTTCCTCGGCCGAAAGATCGGTATCGACGAATTCCCGAAGCCATTTGTAAAGGACTTTCACGTATAACCCTCCAGTCTCAAGAGGAACTACATGCGACCCACCGTATGGAGGAAACGGATATCGTTTTGAAAGAAGACGCGAATATCGTCGAGTCCGTAGCGTAACATGGCAATACGCTCAAGACCCATTCCGAAGGCAAAACCGGTCACTTTGGCCGGATCATAACCCCCGTTTTCGAGAACCTTCGGATGAACCATACCAGACCCGAGTATCTCGAGCCACCCCGTTCCCTTGCATGTCCTACAACCCCGTCCGCCGCAGACGGTGCAAGAGACGTCCACCTCCGCACTGGGCTCGGTGAATGGGAAGTAACTGGGGCGCAAACGTACCGTCGCCTGTCTCCCGTACATCTGCCTCGCGAACTCCAACAATACGCCCTTGAGGTCCCCCATGGTGACCCGCTTATCTATGACGAGCCCCTCGATCTGGTGAAACATCGGGGAATGCGTGGCGTCATCGTCGCGCCTGTATACCTTTCCGGTGGCGATGAGCCTCACCGGAAGCGCCGGGGCTTTGGATCTCATGGCGCGTATCTGAACCGGGGAGGTGTGGGTCCTGAGGAGGATTTCATCGGTGATATAAAAAGAGGCCTGCATGTCCCGGGCAGGATGACCTTTCGGGATGTTCAGGGCCACAAAATTGTAATAGTCGTATTCCACTTCAGGTCCTTCCGCGATTTCAAAACCCATGGACGTGAATATCCGTTCCACTTCCTCGAGGGTTTCCATTAGAGGGTGCTTCCGGCCGATCAGTACCGGTGTCGCGGGGAGGGAGACGTCTATACGCTCCGCGGAGAGCCTTTCCTCCAATTCTTTCCGCTTAAGCACATCTCGCCGGCGTTCGAGCAAAACCTCCACGAGTTCGCGGGCCTCATTGGCCAAAAGACCGATTTGTCGTCTTTTCTCCTGCGGGAGATTCCCCAACCCCTTCAAGAATGTGCTCAAGAGGCCTTTTTTTCCGAGGTATTTGATGCGCAAAGCTTCCAGAGTCTCCGTATCGGCCGCATTATCGATTTCCGACCTGGCCGTGTCCTTTACCAGAGTAAGATCCCGCAGACGCTGCTCGAGATCCGCGTCGTTTGCCATCGTGAAATCCAACCCCCCTCGGAACCAGTGATGAGGACCCGGCGAGTCCGAGCCCAAGCACAAGAAAAGGGCCTTCGTCGGCTGGACGAACGCCCAGACCTACCGGGCTTTCTCTTCGCGCGCGCTTACGCCTACCGCCCGGTGGTATCCGATGCTCTACGCAATCAAATGATCCAGTTATCTTCTCCGCTACTAGTCATTGGCAGGCGAGTCTCTTGTATAGGAGGTACGCGGTAATGGACCCCGTGCTTTCGAAGATCCTCCAAAGCAGTTCGGTCGTGAACGTCAAGCGATCACGCCCTTTCGTTCGTGGGCCTCTGGCTCTTCCTTGCCTTGTTGCCTAAATTATATCATACGGCCCTTTAGGCTTCAAATTAGCCCACCCTGAAGGTGCCACTCGAACCCTCGCGGGAATAAGCACCGGTTTTCCTTCCCCTCACCGTGAGACTGACCCCATCCGAACTCGACGACTTACGGCATACGGCGACGTAGCACTTCGTAAAGGATGATACCCGAAGTGACCGCGACATTTAGGGATTCTGCGCCACCCGGCATAGGGATCTTGACGGACATAGCGCTTTCGGCCCTGAATTCATCCGACACGCCGTGCGCCTCTTCTCCGATTACGACCGCTACGGTGCCCGAGAAGTCGACCGCAGTCGGCGCTTTGCCCGTGGTCACGTCGGTGACGATTATTCTTGCGCCCATAGTCCGGAGGCGCCGGATGGCTTCGCTTCTTTTGCCTTCGACGATCACGGGAATGTGAAAAGTGGATCCCTGGGCGGCCCTCAGTGCCTTCGGCGAAAAAGGATCCACACTCTCACCGGTGAAGACCACTCCACACGACCCTAGGGCGTGACAGTTTCTTACGATTGCCCCACAGTTACCGGGATCCTTGATGGAGTCACCGACGACAATGACGCGAGATCTTTCTGGCTCTCTTCTTTCCTGATTTCCACGGGCTTGGACCGCCCTTATGAAGGCGTCCCAATTCAGTGCGGGGATCTTTCCCGCCGCAATGATACCTTGCGGCTCTACCGTCGTCGCCACCCTCTTTATGGCGGCCTCTGAGGCTTCGATCATTTTCGTACCGCGGTCAACCGCCGCCAAAAGGAGTGCTCGGTAATCCTCCTCATCCCGGATCGTCCGTTCGTAGAATTCCCTGGTAAAAAGTAGGACCCTCAAGGGTATGCGCCCCTTGAGGGCCTCGTAGACCAGGTGTGACCCCTCGAGAATACATTCTCCCCTTAACCGACGCTCGCCGACGTCTCTTGCGAGTTTCGCCAAAGACTTGATCAAGGGGTTTTGAGGGCTCTCGATCACAACCCATGTATTACCCTTCACTTAGGCGACCCACCCGCTCGAGACTGCTATTTGAGCCCAAAACCACCAGGATGTCGCCTTGCCTGATCTGCTCGTCGGCTCTTAGACCCACGTTGATGTCCTCATCACGTTTGATTGCCAGGACGTTTACTCCAAACTTGTTGCGAAGGTCCAGTTGCCTCAGGCTTTTGCCGACCAGGCTCCCGCCTGCGGTAATCTCCATTATACTCACGTCGGGGGAGATCTCGATATAGTCGAGGATGTTCGAGGAAACGAGGTTCCTCGCAACTCGAGCCCCCATCTCCCTTTCGGGAAAAACCACGCGATCCGCTCCGATCTTGGCCAGGACCTTCCCATGCAGGTCGCTCGAAGCTTTGGCGACGACATGTTTGACGCCGATCTCTTTGAGGAGGAGCGTCACCATGATGCTCGCCTGTAAGTCGTGCCCAATCGCCACGACGACCGCGTCCATGTTCTTGAGGCCAAGGGAGCGAAGTGTTTCCTCGTCGGTAACGTCAGCCTGAACTGCCTTGGCCACGTGGCTCATGATGGCGCTCACCCGGCCCTCATCCGCATCTATTCCTAGGACGCTATGCCCAAGGTTGGTCAGGGTCAGCGCGACGCTTGACCCGAACCTCCCCAGTCCGATTACGGCAAAATCCCCCATAATAAATCCTCTCCTGCCTACTCCCATCCTTCTATCGTCATTCCGTCTATTGCCACTCCGTGTATTGACACTCCGCCGCCATCTCCCTTCGCGGCAACCAGTCCGGAAGTCCTATCTCGTCCCCTCAAGCCCGGTCCGACAAGGTCCCCCTCTTTTCCTTTTGTTCTTCCACTTCGAGAATTTACTACGATATCCTATCACAAACGGATTCGGATTACCCTACTATGACTTTTTCCTCCGGATACCGAACCTCCCCCCCTCGAGGTGGTGTAGCCAGAGCGATGGCTACGGTCAATGGTCCTACCCTTCCCATGAACATGGTCAGTATTATGGTAAGTCGACCTATGGTACTCAATGTGGGAGTAACGCCTGTGGACAACCCGACCGTGCCAAAGGCCGAAGTCGCTTCGAACAATAAAGGCAACAATTCATGCCCCGATTCAGTGATGGTGAGGACGAAAGTCGCTCCCAAAACGAGGGAAAGAGATATCATGGCAATGGCTAGCGACCTTTCCATCAAATCCGTACTCAGCCTACGGTTCATCATGCAGGGCTCCTCGCGCCGTTTTACGGCACACAGTACTCCAGCCCATATCACCGCAAAGGTCGTCGTCTTTATCCCGCCTCCCGTACCGCCCGGCGACGCCCCGATGAACATCAACATGACGGTCAGGAGTTTGGTAGCCTGGCGAAGTGAGCCCACGTCCAGAGTGTTGAAACCGGCCGTGCGTGGGGTGACCGCGTGAAACCACGCTCCGAGTATTTTGCCCGTCGGGCTCAAAGTTGCAAGGGTTTTGGAATTGCCGAGCTCGAGAAGAAAGATGGCTATGGTTCCGCAAGCGAGGAGTAAGCCAGTAGCCCGCAAGGCAAGACGGCTGTGTAAAGACAAGCGGCTTTTAAGTTTGGTCCTCCATACCTCCGCTATCACCACAAACCCGATTCCGCCGACTATAATCAACCCCGATACTGTCAGGACGACCAGGGGGTCCGCCACGTAATCGACAAGACTATTGCCGATGATATCGAACCCAGCATTGCAGAACGCCGATATGGAATGAAAAACGCTAAAACCCAAACCCCGAAGGGGTCCGTATTTAGGGGCAAACCTGAAAAACAAGAGAGAAGCGCCTATCCCCTCGATTATGGCCGTGGCCACCAGTATGTGCCTGACGAGCTTTACGAGACCCGTCATTTGGAATTGCCCGGTGGCTTCCTGAATGACGATGCGCTCCTTTAAGCCTATGCGCCTTCCGAGAATCATGGCTATGGCCGTAGAAAAGGTCATGATACCCAAGCCACCCACTTGGATGAGGAGAATGATGATCACCTTACCGAATACGCTCCAGTGAGTGGCAGTGTTTACCACTGTCAAACCGGTCACGCACACCGCCGAAGTGGAGGTGAACAGGGCATCGATATATCGTGTAGTCACACCCGGCGCCCATGCCCACGGGAGCATGAGAAGAACCGAGCCGCCCAAAATCGTCAAGGCAAAACCGACCACCAGCACCCTTGCGGGTGAGGAAAAAAGACCTTGGCCTATTCTTCGAACGCTCATCAGTCTTATCGCTCCGTTGGGTACAGCCTCGCGCTCATGCCGATCACGGGCTGATGGCCTCCGACCCGAGGCTTTTTATTCTTAGTAAAAGCCTTTTATCTAAGAAAGACTTAAAGCCAAGTATCGGCGCCATATCGCCCCGTGGCGCAACTCAGTCATTCAGCGACTTTCTCCACGCTCTTGGCCATCTCTACAAACCGATTGAAGGCATCGCGATCTCTCACCGCAAGGTCGGCGAGCATTTTTCTGTTCACGGTCACTCCCGCTTGCTTTAGACCATTCATGAAGCGTGAATACGATATTCCGTTCATCCGGGCGGCAGCATTAATCCGGGCGATCCACAACCTCCTGAAGTTCCGCTTCTTGGCTCTTCTGTCCCGCCGTGCATAAAAAAGGGCCTTCATTACCGTCTCGTTGGCCACTTTGAATATCTTGCTCTTTCTGCCCCAATAGCCTCTGGCTAGTTTGAGTATTTTCTTGTGTCGTGCTCTCTTCGTCGGACCAGTTTTCACCCTTGGCATTACGAATTCCCCTTTCAAGTTGAAAAGATAGGGCTTTGTCGCCCTACCATGGCTCAAAGACGGATTCCATAAAACCATTTAATCAAACCATTTGATCAAACCATTTGATCGGGCAGTCGTTCCTCAAAAGTTACCTCACGTGGCCTCAGAAAAGTTAACTGAGATTATAAGTAAGGGATAAGACGACGTATTCGCCGCTCGTCCGCTGCACTCACCATGGCTGGCTTTCCCAGTCTTCGGGTTCTTTTTGACGGCTTGTGGGTCAACTTATGACTTTTAGAGGTCCGGCGATGCATTATCTTTCCCGAACCGGTCACCTTCAACCTTTTGGCTGCCCCTCTATGCGTTTTCATCTTGGGCATTTTGCTCATCCTCACTTCGACTTTACTCTCGTATTGCCTGGTGCGCCTTCAGTTAGTGTCAGAGGCATTGCCGCTTACTTCCACCTCGGCCCTCAAGGGCGAACTCTCCCTCATGGCCGAGACTCCCCCGGACAGAGGAGCTAATATCATGATCATATTTTTCCCCTCGACCTTGGGCGATCGCTCCACCGAACATACGTCACGAAGGTATTCCGCCAGGCGCTCCAGGAGCTTCTTACCGAGGTTGGCATGGACGATTTCCCTGCCTCTAAACATGACGACGGCCTTGACCTTGTTGCCTTCTTTAAGAAATCTTTCCGCGCTTCTGGCCTTAACTTCAAAATCGTGGTCCTCAATGGAAAGACGTAGCTTGACCTCTTTTATGTCTACAACCCGCTGCTTCTTGCGGGCCTCGCGGTCCCGCTTGGACTGTTCGTATTTGTACTTACCGTAGTCCATTATCCGGCACACCGGCGGATGTGCGTTGGGAGCTACTTCTACGAGGTCAAGGTCTTTCTCCATGGCCATTCTCAAAGCATCCCTACTGGACATTATACCCAGTTGGGAACCGTCGACGTCGACCAGTCTAACCTCGCGGGCACGTATGGCCTCGTTCACCCGCAACTCTTTGCTAATGACAATTCACCCCCATGACATAGGTGATATGAGCGCGGGCAGTATCCACCCGCGCTCAGAGTAAAAACCCAATAACCTTCTTGGGTTAAGCCGTGGGCTACCCTGAATACCTTGGCAACAACCGCTCCGGCATCTACGGATAATCTTTTGGCACCTTCGGCTCTCAATTCGCCGAAAACTCCCCGCCATTGTTCCAAATGCCAAGTTTCGGACGGCGTCGCAAGGTGAGAAGCGGGATGGCTTCTACTTTCCTTTAAGCCCACGGAGAGTATATCATCCATTTTGATTGTCAGTCAACGAAGAAGGGCCAAACGGACGAAACTCTGTAAGGCGCCAAGCGAAGCTACCGGTGATTCTTCACTCGGAGCTACAATCCTTCCTCGCTTCGCCTAAGACGCCGGCCCCTTTTCGGGATCGTCGGACAGTACCCGGATGAACTCGTCAAGAGCCTTCGGACCTAAATCCCCGACATGGCGCTTCCTCACCGAAACAAGGGAGTCCTTCGCTTCCCTATCGCCTACCACAAGCATGTACGGGACCTTCTCCAGTTCCGCTGCCCTTATCTTGAACCCTACCTTTTCGTTTCTTGAGTCAAGTTCAGCCCTGTATCCGGAGTCCTTGAGCTTCTCTGTCACTTGGATGGCATAATCCAAGTGCCTATCCGCAACCGGAATGACCTTTACTTGAACGGGCGAAAGCCAAAGCGGGAAGGCACCCGCGTAGTGTTCGATGAGGGTTCCCAGGAACCGTTCCATAGAACCCAAGACCGTACGATGTATCATCACCGGACGATGCAGGCGGTTGTCTTCCCCCATGTATGTCAGGTCAAACCTCTCCGCCAAGTTGAAATCCACCTGGATGGTCGGTCCTTGCCAACCCCTTCCCAGGGCGTCTTTCAAGGTGATGTCGATCGCGGGGCCGTAGAACTTGGCTTCCCCTTCTCCGACCACATAGGGGAGCCCCTTGTAATTGAGGGCCCTGACCAATGCGGACTCCGCCGCATTCCAGATATCATCGCTTCCGATGTATTTGGCTTTGTTTTGTGGATCGCGGACGGAAAGCATTATTTCATAGTCCTTGAAACCGAAGGCCTTCATCATGAACATCGCCAAATCGATGACCCCGAGTATCTCATCCTCCAGTTGATCTGGGCGGCAGAATATATGGGCGTCGTCCTGGGTGAACCCCCGGACTCGCAGCAGTCCGTGCAAAACGCCTGAGCGCTCGTAGCGATAGACGTTGCCCAATTCCCCCCACCTCATGGGGAGATCACGGTAACTCCGCGTAGCCGACTTGTACATGAGGATGTGGAACGGACAATTCATGGGTTTCAGCAGGTACTCCGTCCCCTCGACGTCCATGGGGGAATACATGTTCTCCTTATACCAGTCCCAGTGTCCGCTGATCTTCCAGAGTTCGAGCCTTGCGATGTGGGGGGTGTATACGATCTCGTAACCGCGCTTTCGGTGCTCGGCCCTCCAAAAATCCTCTATCTTCTGCCGTATGAAGCCGCCCTTGGGGTGCCAGAACACGAGCCCCGGGCCCGCTTCCTCTTGAATACTGAAAAGATCTAGTTCCCTTCCGAGTCTCCTATGGTCCCGACGCTTAGCCTCTTCGATACGCTTCAGGTGTTCTTCGAGGCTCGAGGCATCGGGATAAGAAGTGCCGTATATGCGCTGGAGCATCGGCCGGTTTTCGTCGCCCCTCCAATAGGCCCCGGCCACACTCAGAAGCTTGAAAGCTTTTATGGCGCCCGTCGAAGGGACATGGGGTCCCGCGCATAAATCCACGAATTCACCTTGCTTATAGATACTCGGGACTGCCTCTTTCGGGAGATCCTGAATCAACTCTACTTTATAGGTTTCGCCCTTTCCCCCAAAAAGAGCGAGGGCCTCTTCTCTGCTTATCTCCTGCCTCTCTATGTGGAGGTCCTCCCCCACAATCCTCTTCATTTCTTCTTCGATCTTCTCCAGGTCGGCTGGAGAAAAGGGGGTCTTGACATCGAAATCATAATAAAAGCCGTCGTCGATTGCAGGTCCGATGGCGAGTTTTGCGTCGGGATAAAGCCTCTTGACCGCCTGCGCGAGGATGTGCGCGGTACTGTGCCAATATACCCTCTTTCCGTCGTCAGATTCGAAAGTGAGGAACTCAAGTGTTGCGTCGTCGTAGATGGGACGATCCAGGTCCCAAGTGACGCCATTCACCTTGGCGGCCACGACCTTGGCGATCTCGGGTTTATGCTTGTCCTTTTTCGGCGAAGCCCCCTCCAAGGTATTGAGCACATCCACGGGCCTCGTGCCGGCCTTGACGGAGAGGGGCGGTCGACCATGTAGAGTGAGTGTTATGAAGTTTTCTTGGGGATGCATTCTTTCATCTCCTTCGATCGGTAGCTCGAGCAACTGAAGCTTATATCCCCAAAACGAATTAATCTCGGAACCTCCTGGGGCACAGGGAAGGTCTATTTCCAGACGAGGCTTGACAGGGCGTTCTATAGCCCTATTATATCAACTTAAATCCCTAAGAATAGTCCCGACTGTAGCCCCGACTGTTCGAGAGGTTTAGGGACGCGACGTCCTCCCCCTGATAAATCAAAAAAGGGGGCATCATAGCCCCCTCACGCTTCCCTAGTTCTCTAACTTTGTGAGTCGCCGCCACCGTCTCGATCGCCGCCCGAACCCGAACACCATGGGCAACCACAACAGATCTTCAATCTCTCCCCGAAAACGTTCTTCAGCGTTTCAAGGCCGCTCGACCATCTTTCGTTGTCCCTGCTGTGCATCCAGATCTCCCTTGGGGCAAGCATTATGAGCGAACTGACCAAGAGATCTTCGAGCTCAAGGCCTCCCTCCATCATGGTAGCCCTCAATTCGTCCACTACGGCCGTACCAACCCTCTTGCCGAGTTCATCATTAATGCTAAAGGTGCCGTCTCGTTCAAGGTACACCTTCACCCGCATGACCTTTGGCTCTTGCATCTGTACGAAATACCTGAGTAGCTTTATGAACTCTTGATACTCGCGGTCAAGCAGGAACTCGTCTACCGCCCTATCCACCACTTCTTCCAACTCGTCAAGATACTCCCTAAGACGAAAGGTTACAAAACCTTCTACTACCAGCACCTCATTGGCGGTCAAGTAGTCGAGGACTTTATTCAGGATTTTCGCTTTACGGGTAAGCCTCCGCGTCTTATCGGCTTCGGTCCTTTTCCCGATCGCTTTTGGGCGCACTTCACCAACGTGTCTATCAGCAGGTTTTAGGACAGTTCCTTCGGTTTTAGCGGTTTTAGCAGTTCTAAAGGTTTCAGTAGTTTCAGTGGTCTCAGCGATCCCGAGTTCAGCATCGATAGCGGACTTGACGAGAGGCGTACGGTCCTCTACATCCCCGTCGAGCTCTTTCTCTACCGCGGCAAAAATCCTCTCCTGTTCTTCCGGCGTAAAGTAGCAATAGTTCTGGCGGATGATCTTTCGTATTAGGCTTTCCTCTACGTCGTCCACTATAAAATCGGAAATCGTATTGGCCACGAAGTGCTTGAAGAGGATGACCGCATCTTGCGGCGAGAGGCCGCACTGGGGTTTTTTCTCCACGTTACATCCGAGGAATTTGAAGCGCCCTTTACTGCTTTCGGTTATATCAAAGCTGAGCCCTTCATTTTCCAGAAATCTCGATCCGCGGGCCAATCTGGCACGGAGACTTTCCACATACTGCGACGTATCGGAAGTGGCAATGGATACAACTGCCATACGTCCCACTCCTGGTAGATCCCGAGAGGTTTTCACCTGGTTTTGCACCAGGTGTTTTGGTATCTGTTTTAATTTCAACGAATTTGGTCTTTGGGATCGCCAATATCGTGGTTTATTATATGCCCCTCGGCACTCAAAAAAACGAAGGCGCTCTCTTCTTTTGTACGGGTTAGCTGGTAATTCCTCGGTAATTTTCCAAAAACTGCACTATGCCCCGTGTTATGGCTTCGGCCATACTCTGCCTATACTGTGGATCGGAAAGTAAGGATCTTTCACGGTCGTTACTCAAAAACCCGACTTCGACCAGCACGGCCACGGGAACGTAGCGGTTTACCATATAATACTCGGCTGCGCTCGGGAGAAACTGCCGACCTCGCTGAAGTAGAGAGACTTGTTCGTGAATGTGATAAGCCAAAGCCGAAGCCTCTTCAGAGTGTGGTCCGAAAAAGAACATGGCGCCTTCAGTAACGGTATTGGAAGAGGAATTCGCATGTATGCTCACCAACACGTCCACCCCCTGCATCCTTGCCAAAACGATCCTGGCCAAGAGGTCCCGCTTATGGCGGATTGGAAGTCTTGACTTTTCTATCAAGTGATCGAGGGCGGTGTCCACTTCGCGAGTCATCAGGACGTCAACGCCTTGGTCTCGTAAGAGGTCACGCACACGCAGGGCGATATCCAATACCACATCCTTTTCGAAGAGTGTGTCTCTATGACAGCCTCCGTCGATTCCCCCATGGCCGGGATCTATTATGACCCGGCCGAGAACAGGAGGCGGAGCATTTACGGTGAGATCACGTTCCACCTGTTCGATTCTCACTGTGTCCGCGTACGCCAGGAGCCCGCCGCCCGCCAGCAAAGCTGCCAGGGCAATACATAACGGCCTAAAGGTGTTCACCTTTGCTCCCCCCAGGATCTTTCCATTATCGCCGGTTGACGGTATCGCTGGTTGGCTGCGAGCTCCTGACGTTCCCGAAACCGTTGGCCACTTCCTGTGCGCGTCCTGCCCCATGACGATCAATCTTTTGTCCCCAACCGTGGGTCGAAGTGGCTTTCGCCCACAGTAACGGGCGACCTCCTATAACCACCGACGCACGTAAATCGACCCTTCGTAGCTAATCTTTCATCCCGAGGAACCCGTACCCGGCCGATGTGCCGGTCCGAAAGGCCGCCTTCGTAGCTAATCTCTCATCCTTCCTAGCTAATCTTTCATCCCGAGGAACACCTGCAGGTTCGAAATGAGCTCCTCAACGGTTTCCGAGCGCGATGCCATCTCTTCGATGGGACACATCCCGGTCCCCTGACGGTTCTTAACGTAATCGGTAAGGGAAGCGTAACGGTACGGGATATTCCTTTCGGCCAGAAGGCGAACAGCTCCTTGGCTCATCACATCGCCGTAGACGCCCGCCACCTGGAAATGCACCGCGATCATCGCCACTGCAGTGCCCACTATACGGTCCGCCATAACCGAACCTGACAAGATGTCGCTCTCGGTAGATACTATCTCCATCAAAGGTCTGACGCCCTCCCCGCTTCTTTTCGCTAATACGTTGCCGTTCCTCACTATGACCAGGTCGGGTCTTTTAACGGTTGTCGGATTTATGCATGGGTCTTTGCATGAGGGAAGGCTTTCTTCGTGCGGAGGAAGGGTTTCATTTTCCACCCGGACTAGGTTGGATCCGCCATATAGCTCTTGTATGGCTAGGTCTAGGTCCCGAAAAACCTCCATTGATCACTCGCTCCTCTTTTTTCCGGACAGGTGACGGACCCGGATTCTTACCACTCCGGTCCTTTTTATGTCCTCATCGTCACACGGCATCGGGTGGCCGGGCGCCAACCTCGAAGAAAGTGCCAGGAGAAGGCGCTTCTTGACATCGCCGTCGTCTACGATTTCGGCCTCCCCGAATGCGATCACGCTGGTATAAGCGGTGCTGAACTTCTCCGGGATTACTCTCGCATCTTGGCATACACTGAAGCAAACGCGGTTGTTACCTTTCAGGTTTTCCATCTTATGACCCTCGAGGGCAGTATGAAACACGATGCAGCCCTCGTAGTACACATAGTTCACCGGAACCACGTACGGCGATCCATCCTCGTTGACGGTTCCCAAGAAGCCGTATTCGCACCGGTTCAAGACATCGATGCATTCGCTCATCGTCATTTCGGACTCCCGCCTTCGTAACCGTCTCGGCGATACAACACCACCAGGATAATCCGGGCTCATGCGGCATCCCCCTTTTTGCAAGCATATCTCTCGCGCAGGCAGAGCAACGAAGACGTGGAGACCTCCAAACCCATACGGCATCCTCCTTCTTGTAAGCATATTGCGGTGACGCACTTTGAATTCTCGTACGGGACACGACAACCGTGCTCGGATTGGTCGGGCAACTATCCGATTCGCCGGCAGGACCTCCAGTCGCTCATCGTGACAGTCGCTTCTTCAGTCCCGTCGGGCAACCTTGCAATTCGCCGGCAGGAGCGCGTCTCCCTTCGTGAATTCCTAACCAGACGCACTGGCCAGACGTCGCTGGCCAGACGTGGAGGAGCGGTCTCCCTTTGTAAATTCCCAGCGCGTATGGAGAGCCACGATGGGAAAGCCGATGCTCGAGTCCGAGCCCAAGCGAATGAACTCAGAACAAACTCAGCCCAAAAGCGCGGAAAAAACTTAAACAATCTTGAGCCATCTAAAAGGGATTTTAAAGCTATCTTGAAGAAACGAGTGACAAGCGTTATACTAACATTAGAATAACGACAAACTGGTTTATCTGGATGCCTCTGCATGTCCACGGATAGACCTTCTCTGCTGCGCGGCATAAAGCAAGAACATACCGCTGGCGACTCACATGGGGGTGCTCTTAATGACACGGACAACAAACGGGGGGCGGAGTATAAACCTCAGGGACATGACTCTTTTGGCCATAATAGCCGCTTTGAGCATAGTCCTGAAGCCGTACCTGCGAATACCATTCGGGTTCATTCAGACAACGCTCGGTATTCCGGTAGGAGCCATCATAGGCGGGCTTTATATGTTTTGGCCGGTATTGGCCGGAAGGTTCGTACCGAAGGCAGGAGCGGTTTTCCTGGTGTGTTTACTCCAAGGCTTTCTCGCTATTGCTACCGGTTTTACCGGGCTGTTGGGTAATATGGCGTTCTTTTCGTACCTAGCTCCCGGAATCGTCATCGAAAGCTTATACTTCATTCTGGATAAGACTCAACGTACTCGGCCGACAGAACCTCAGCAGGCGACAAGGATCGGCGCGAGGACATCCCTTATCGCTCTAATCCTGGCCGGCGGTATCGGCAACGTAGCAGGTGCAGCCACGAATGCGCTTCTTTTCTTCGTCATCCGTGGTTCGGCGTTCACCTTCGCCTTGATTTCGTCCTTCGTTACCGGCGCGGCGGGAGGCTGGCTCGCATACCTTGTGGCCGAGCGCGTACCCGCTCTCTCTGCCCACCGCTGGGGCGCCGACTTGGAGAACGCGCCATGATCCTTTATGTAATCGGGAATAGACAACTGCGCTGGCCCATCCTTGACCGGGAAACGGCCGCCGCAGGCCCCTCCCTTTATTTAGCTGTGGGGCGGCTCAGTTGGAGAAAATGCCCCGATGCCCTTTGGGAGGAGGGCAATAGCCTTGTTCGTTTTGTGAGGTCGCAGCGTGGTAAGCGCCTAAAATAGCGAAATGCAAAATGAAATGAGCGAAATGCCAAAGAACCCAAGAATAAAAGATACCGAGGAGTACCGCAAAAACGTGTTCCTGACCGGGCCAAGGAGTGCGGGTAAGACCACCCTTCTCTTCCGGACGTTGAGAAACTTGCGAGCGACCTACGGGGGATTTGTCGTCAAGGAGATTTATGAACATGGCGCTAGGACAGGGCTCGTCATGATAGATCTCGGTACCGGCGAGAGGGGTAAGCTGGCTCGCTATGTAGACGGGAAGCCTCGAGTCAACATCGAAGTCTTTGAGGGTCTTGGCGTAAGGTCAGTTCGGCGCGCGGTCGAGGGTGCTCCTTTGGTGGTCTTGGATGAATTGGGACGATTTGAGATAGAAGCCCCCACCTTTATGGAAGCGGTATTTGATGCCCTTTCGTCTGAAGTTCCTGTGCTAGGGGTACTAAAAGCGGAATCCAATCCATTTCTCGACGCCATAAGGCGCCGCAGCGACGTTAAGCTTATCACTGTAAATCCGTCAAACCGGTCCGTATCCAAAGAGATCCTATTACGGTACCTTTCATACTGGTACTACCCC
>DUSP01000166.1 GCA_012842575.1 Clostridia bacterium | reverse complement strand
GGCAAGCCGCAATGATACTAAGCCGGGTTCGGAGGGCAGCGGGGGGGGAGGGGGACGCCTCCGAAATGAATGCTCCCAGCGGCAACTCCCAATTATAACAGCCCCGAACGGAGGTGGAGCCGATTTTGAGCCGGATTGAAAGTAGAGCCAAGTTAAGAGTAGAGCCGAGTTATAAGGGAGCCGAGCAATGAAGGAATGAAAGACTACTTTGAAGGCAAGGGGTTGAGAGAGCTTGAGTACAAATATTCCGTGTGCCTTGACCATAGCGGGTTCCGACAGTAGTGGCGGCGCCGGCATCCAGGCCGACCTGAAAACCTTTACGGTGCTAGGGGTATACGGAGCCAGTGTGATCACCGGCATAACCGCCCAGAACACGATGGGCGTTCGGGGAGTGGAACTGGTATCCGAAGACATGGTCCGAGGCCAGCTCGAGGCGGTTCTCGAGGATTTGCCGATAAGGGCTATTAAGACGGGCATGTTGGGAAGCGCCGGCATCGTCCGTACGGTGGCGGATACACTGAAGCATTGGCCTGGCATACCTTTAGTGATCGATCCCGTGATGGTGTCAAAGAGCGGCCACGTCCTGCTTGAATCCGACGCCCGCGAAGCGGTGCTGGAGCATCTGTGCCCGATGGCCACGGTGATCACTCCCAACCTTCATGAGGCCGGTATCCTGGCCGGCATGCAGGTCGAGACCCCCGAAGACATGATGCTGGCCGCGCGACGCCTCGCCGGATTCGGACCGCGTTATGTGGTCGTGAAAGGGGGCCACCTGAGGGGCGGCCGCGCAGCGGATTTCGTGTGGGACGGTAATACCGGCACTTTTCTTTGGGCTCCGCGCGTGCCCACCAGGCACACTCACGGAACGGGTTGCACCTTCTCGGCGGCGATTGCGGCCTTCCTCGCCATGGGGGACGAGATACCCAGGGCATTGCGAAGGGCCAAGTCCTTCATTACACGGGCCGTTACGACCGCTCCCGGCATCGGCGGGGGTCATGGCCCGGTGAATCAGCTGTGTTGGCTTGGGCAAACTTGCCCCGAGCACGTGGACGGTTTTAACTATACACTTCTTTCGGACTCTGATAGAGACGCTGCTGGTGATAGAGACTCCAATGATAAGATGAGAGGGAAACGATAATGACACGGAATCCGAAAGCCCCTTCTCAACTGGTACAAGAGGTCGCCCTCCTTCTCGAGCGGGTTCGGACTGAACGGCCCCTGGTACACAACATCACCAACTGGGTTGTCACGTCCATCGTTGCCAATGTGACACTGGCCATCGGGGCGTCTCCCGTCATGGCGCACGCCCACGAGGAAGTAGCTGACATGGCGCGCCTTGCGAGGGCGCTGGCGCTCAACATCGGGACGCTCACCCCTTATACCGTAGAGAGCATGATCCTCGCGGGAAAGGCGGCTAACGCCGCGGGAATTCCGGTCATCCTCGATCCGGTGGGTTATGGCGCTACCCCTTTACGAGTCGGTGCCACTCGCCGTATCCTCGATACTGTCAAAGTGGATATTCTCCGGGGCAATTTGGCCGAAATGGCGGGTATAGCGGGAATGACTTCGGATATAAAAGGGGTGGATTCCGTAGGGGCCGAAGCGCCGGGGCAGTCCGTCGCTCTCTCCGTTGCCAAGGACCTAAAGCTCGTGGCGGTCGTCACCGGACCTACCGATTATATCAGCGACGGGGACCGCTTGCTCTGCGTCGAGAACGGTCATCCTTTACTGACGCGCGTCACCGGTACGGGGTGCGCCGCTACGGCCATCATCGGTGCGTTTGCTGCGGTGGAACGCGATTATGTCATCGCCGCTGCGAGTGCACTCGCTTGCTACGGCATTGCCGCCGAAATCGCGGCCGATCATTCTGATGGGCCGGGAACTTTTGCTGCCGCTTTCATGGACGGACTCCACAACCTCCGACCAGAAGACGTAGCGGAGCGGGCCAGGCTTTCCGTAACCAGGGTTTAGTAAAAGGAGCGTAAGAAGTAGGCAAGAACGTCGTGAGCAAGAAACTGGGAAACTAAGAGACATAGCAAAAACCTCGTGAGGGTACGTCTGAGGAAGGGAAATACCATGAAAGTAAGGGATATAGGCGAGTTCGGTCTCATAGAACGCTTGAGCCGGGGTGTCCCCGGGGGGCCGGGCCTGGTACGGGGTATCGGGGACGACGCGGCCATTCTCGAAGCGACGCCCGGGGCTCAGTGGTTGGCTACGGCTGACATGCTGCTGGAGTCGGTGCATTTTGATCTCTCTTTCACGACGCCAGAGCAACTCGGCCGACGCGCGCTGGTGGCCAACTTAAGCGATATCGCGGCAATGGGGGGCCGGGCGCGTTTTGCCCTCGTGTCCTTGGGTTTGGAAACGGATACAGACCTCGAGATCGTGGACGGCTTTTACAGGGGCTTTACGGAGGAAGCGTCACGCTGGGGCGTCATCCTCATTGGGGGGGACACCATTCGGTCGCCTAAGGGTATGATCATCGCGGTGACGGTTCTTGGCGAAGTGGAGCCGGGATGCGCCGTTCGCCGTGACGGGGCTCGCCCCGGAGACCTTCTCCTGGTGACCGGTGACCTAGGGGGATCCGCCGCTGGGCTTGCCGCTCTCCTTTCCGAGCCATCGGCTCTTTCGGGGCTTGACGCTCGCCACGTTCAGGAAGTCAAGGCCCGCCACTTAGCACCAGAACCAAGGCTTCGCGAGGCCGAGATCATTGCCGCCGCCGGTGCCACGTCCATGATCGACGTAAGCGATGGCCTCGCCAACGAGGCAAATCACCTCGCACGGGAAAGCGGCGTGAGCATGGTAATAGATGCGGAGAGCATACCGATTTCTGAGGCCACGCGAGCCATAGCAGAAGCACTCGCCCACGACCCCCTCGATTGGGCGCTGAACGGCGGGGAGGATTACGAGCTTTTGTTCACAGCCCCGCCGGAACGCGTCGACGCCTTGGCCGATACGGTCCGAACCCAAACTGGGACCTCCGTTGAGATTATCGGGCGAGTGGAACGAGGAAGAGGATGCCGGCTTGACAAGGATGGCGTCCGTTCTGTCTTGTCGTTGTCAGCGTACGACCACTTCGTATAACCTTCAGGGTAACAGTTTTCGGTCTGTGACTTGGTCTGTGACTTGCCTGGCACAGTTAGGCGAAACGGCGCTAAAGCCGATGGTAACGACCTTTCTTTGGTCTTTAACTCGCCTGCCGGGAACTCGCCTGCCCGGATGTCCCCTTCGTAAGAAGGGGTAGTTCACAGAAGGGGCGGAGGCATCAAAGAACGAAAATACATGAGGTGCCCTTGCGGCCACTCCCTTTTCATTCTATCGGTATCGCACCGGCATTAGAGTCGCAGGACACAGGCGGGGATCGTACGGCGACTGGGGGCGGAGGGGCCGTTCGAGAGGAGCGAAACCATGTATCGAGGACAAGAAGTCTCTCATTGGGCCCTTCACAGGAGACTCTCTCAAGGGCTATCGGAACGGGTGAGGCAGGACCTCGCTTTGTTGAGGGACGTTCCTACAAAACCTCCCGCGGACGGCGACTGGATCTACTTTCTCGGTACAGGCGGCAATCCTATAAACCTGATCACCCAGTACAGACAGACCGGCGGCTTCATTCTCAAGGTGGGACAGGCGGTGATTTACGTCGACCCTGGACCGGGTGCCATAGTTCACGCCGCTAGGGCCGGGCTTGACCTGAGCATGCTGGAGGCGGTGTACGTCTCGCATGGTCATACCGACCACTGCGGCGAAGCCGGGGTAGTAATCGAAGCGATGTGCAGACTGATGTCCGCGAGGCGCGGCATCGTCATCGCACCCGGGAGGGTGCTGGATGCGGGGTTGATTTCCCCCTTCCACCAGGGCAAAGAACCTTCCCGTGCATATAAGGGCGGTCCGGCCGAGGTAGTGAGGGCGAGCGCCGGGGAGCCCATTACCGTAAGAGATGTGGACGTATTCCCCATCATGGCGTATCACGGCGATGAAAATTATGGATTCGTACTTCGGACAAAAAGCGGAGACGGGCTCAGTGTCGGGTACACTAGCGATACCAGTTACATCATTTCCTACATGGGGGATGACGGTGAACGCCAGGTCGAACCCTGGGATGCCATGACGGATTACAAGGGCATCGTCAGGTACCATGAAGATCTGAAGGCCGCATTTTGTGACGTCGACGTCCTCATCGCCAATGTGAGCTACCACAGCCTATTTGCCAACCGCTGCCTGACCGGGGTCGGGTTGGCGCACATGCTATCCGGCTCGAAGGTGCGCCTCTGTATAATGACCCACATGGACGTATCTTGTTTCAAGCCCGAAGACGTAAGCTCCGAGATGGCGCGTTATGTCACCGATGCGAGTGGGGTTAACGTCATAGTGGCCGAAGACAACAAGAGGTATGACTTACATGAGGCCATCAAAGACAGGGGATTTCGGCGACAGACGATGGGCACCCTATAGTCTTGACGGGGGTGGGTCACCATGACGGAAACATCCTCTCAAGACTCGGGTTCTTTCAGTATCTACGAACTGAATGCATTCAAGCGGTCCCTTCTCGAACAGAAAGAGCACTTCGCGCAGCAGCTTCAAGATCTGGGTGGAAGCACCATCGGTGGCAGCACCCCCTTTAGCGGGGCCACGGCCAGTGGAGCCTTTGCTTTGCGCGACTCAATAGGTGAGCTTTCGACTTACGACAATCACCCTGCCGACGTTGGAAGCGAGACCTACGACCGCGAAAAGGACGCAGGTTTGAGAGAACAAGCCGGGTATATCCTCCGCGAGATAAGAAGCGCCCTCGAAAAGATCGATTACTCCATCAAGGTCAAAACGCCCATGACTCAAGAAGGCTCAACTGGCGGCGGAGGCGCCGTTGGTGGATCTGAACGAGGCGACGTGGGTAAAGGCGAAAAAGAAGCACCTGCCAGTGCAGCCGATGCGCATACTCCCCTTCAATTCGGCCTCTGTGAGCGATGCAGAAAACCGATTCCCAAAGAGAGGCTGAAGGCCATACCCTACGCGAGATACTGTGTCGCCTGCCAAGCCGAGGAGGAACGCCGGCAACGGGACGGGTGGCTTTACCGGTGGGGAGGTCGTCCCGTAGAGGAAACGGCGCTTTATCCGCCTTTCGGCCGGACGTTCACCGACGAAACGTCACAGGTGGGATTCGACGGGGAAGATGCCTGGCAGAAAGTTGCTCAGTTCGGAACCGCCGAAAGCCCAAGCGATGTTCCAGGGTCTTCGGGATACGGCGACATATTCGTAGATTCCGATGAAGACGTCGGCGTCGTAGAACCCGTCGAGGAGCTCCACTCGCACCCTGAAGTCAGAAAAGCACCGGCGCCCGAGGGGTGCTGTTCGAAGAATCGACGCAAGAGAAGTACCAGGCACGATACGAAAGTACGTCGTAAGCCATAACCCCGCATACGCTTTGGTGGCGTGAGTGCCGCCAGGCGGGATGCGACCGCCGTGGAATGCGGCTAGGCGTGAATGCATCCATCACCGCCGAGGCGTACACCGCCGGAGCCTCGCACGAGGACGTCCGGCTCCCTGCCGAACCGTGGAATGCAGCCAGGCGGGAAATACTGCCAAGCGTACTATGGCGCCAGGCGCGAATAGAGCTTAGGTGTACAATACCGCCGAGCGTGAATGGCCAGATGTACGATGCCGCCAAGCGCATGTGTACTTATCAAGTCGTCGAAGAGTGCGTTTCCGCATCCACCTGCTCTTTCCCGCGCTGCCTACGAAAAGAGTATTTCTGACTCTGTCTGCCCAGTTCGGATGAGCGATTCGTGGCGTCCTCCACCGCTTTCATAATGTGATGTCTGACGCAACCGGCCTCAAGTGTCGCTATGCCGGTAATCGCTGTCCCCCCGGGAGAACATACCATATCCTTAATCTGCGCGGGATGGAGGCCCGTTTCCAGAGCCAACTTGGCGGTTCCGAGCATCGTCTGGGCTGCTAAGACCAATGCGGTTTTCCTGTCAAAGCCCACTTTTACTCCGGCATCCGCCATGGCTTCCATCACGAGCGACAAAAAGGCAGGCCCCGAGCCGCTCAAACCCGTAACCGCGTCCATCAGAGTCTCGCTCACCTGAATGGTCTTACCCACCGACCCCATAAGCCTTTCCGCGGTTAGGGCGTCACGGGGTTGGGCATACCTTCCAAGGCTATAAGCGATCATTCCTTCCGAGACCGTGCAAGGCAGATTAGGCATGGCCCGCACCACTCGAGGTTTCCCTCCGAGGGAGGTCTCGATGAAATGCGTGGTGATTCCCGCTGCAATGGATATGATCAGCTGGTCGGGTGAGACCTTTCCGTTCAACTCCGACATGATGTCGGGCATCGTCTGAGGTTTCACCGATAAAACGATGGTTTTTGAACTCATCATTGCCTCCACATTGGATGTGGTAACCGAAATGTCGAGCTCCTCACGAGCCAGATCCAATCTCTCCCGGGATGAGTCCGCTACGATGAGATCCTCCTTATCCACCAGGTCCTTCCGCAGTATGCTCTCTACGAGAGCCTTGCCCATGGTGCCGAAACCTATTACTCCGATCTCTTTTCTGTAAATGAATTTCTCATTGCATTTCTCTTTGATATGCTCTGCCATGCATACCCCTCCGTAACTGTACAAGGCGTAAAGACACTTTTTAGCCCGAGCCTGGACTTTCCACTACAGGCGCGAGAATATGAGAAAGAATATGAGAATACGATGCGGACAAGGCCAAAACCGATAAAGCAAACCCGAAACCGATAAAGCTCCCGTCTCCTTTCGTTTCCGGCACGATTTCGTCGTCCACCTATTCCGGCACGCCCACCAAAGTGGGAAAACGCCCCGAAAACAAGCCTGAAATAAAGCTCGGAAAATAAAATCGCCCCCGAATAGGGGCGAACTTTTCGGTCCGCGGTACCACCCTGATTAACCGGTGCTCCCTGGGCTTAATAACAGGGCACTCGGCGCTCGACGAGCCGTCTTCGTAAACGGCCTTCCCTGTAACGGGGGAAACCGCCGCCGGTTATACCGCTTTCCTTCTCGACTGCTCGGCTTGCCCAGCGTAGCTCCGAGGCGGGTTTCGACCGATGTGGAAGTCGGATCTTTCAGCGCGAGGATCCGCTCTCTTTACAGCCACAACCGATCTACTGCTCCTCATCATCGCTTTTATTTAGCGTCTCGTTGCCGTCATTCTAGCAATATGAACTTACCCTTGTCAAGTTGCCGACTTGCCTCTCACATACATTTTCCCGTGAGGCAATAGGGTTGGCTACTCTTAGGAAATATGGTAATTTCTTTAATGGGGTGTGGCCCTTGGTTAAAGACCTGGTCAAAGAAGAGATACCCCTACAGTCCAAATTAGTGGGTTGGTTCTGCACGTATACCCCGCTCGAGGTAATAGTTGCGGCAGGCTTTCAACCCTTCAGGATATTCGGGTCTTCGGAAAGGATCGCCGAAGCCGGAGTTTACCTCCCTCCCAACCTTTGCCCCTATGTCAGAGCCTGTCTCGGAGAGGCATTCTTGGGTCGTTTCGATGGTATCGCCGGCGTGGTGTTGGTTCACTCCTGCAATGCCATGGGTCAGCTGGCCAGCGCGTGGCGTCGCTATACGAACGTGCCCGTGATAGCCGAAGTGCATATTCCACGAGATAGCGATTCCAAAGCGATGGTATATATGCTTTCGCAAGTGAGAAGCCTCATCCGCGGCCTCGAACGGGCGGGCGGAACCGTAACCGTAGACTCTTTACTGACCGCAATCAGGACCTCATGGGCGATTCGGGCGGGCTGGAACGACCTGCTGGCAAAACAGCGAAGGGTACCCGCATTTTACTCAGGCGCCGGATTATCCCGTCTGGGGAGGTCACTCCAAAGGGCCGGTCCGGATCAGGCGAAGGCGCTCCTTGACCTGCCGAGGCAAACGGAATACTCGGATACGACGACCCGGACCGGGAACAACCCTCGCTTCATACTCACGGGAAGCGTCGTATCACCTGGGCTTCTCGATCTGCTCGACTCGGTCGGGGCGGACGTGGTGTATGATGAAACCTGCTCTTGCGGAAGGGCTCTCTTTTCGGTCTGTAAAGACGTCAAACATGGGGTTGAGGGAGCCCTACTCGAGTCGGCGTTTCCCCGTATCGACCCGAACTGTGAGGGGGCTTCGGAACTCGATACTCTCATCGAGTATCTTGCCTCATGGTATCTCAACAGAATACCCTGCGCCCGGATGAAACCCGCCGGTCAACGTATTCGCTACCTGGTTTCCCTGGCGAAGGAATACTCTGCCCAGGGTGTCATTTCTTCCGTAGTTAAGTTCTGTGACCCATATCTTTACGAACAGCCCTTACTGAGGCAAGCTTTGTTGAAGGAGGGGATACCTTACCTCCTCATCGAACACGAATACGAAGTCGTTCCGGAAGGGAGACTTCTCACGAGACTGGAGGCATTTATCGAGAAAACATGGCGCCCAGGACGTTCGGCGATCTGATCAAGACCGGTTTGATGGGACCGGTCGGAAAGCGACTCTTGAGAGCCAGAGCAAGCTATGCAGTGGCTCGATATCTGCTTAACAGGGCGAGCGGGTTCGACATGGAATCCGCAAAGCTCATGACTCGGTTTGCCATTGACGAAAGCGAGAAGGCTTATACGGGTAAGCGCCTAGGGGTATGGACCACCGCCTTTTTTCCAACCGAGCTGGTTTACGCTGCCGGCCTCACGCCCTTTTCACCCGAGGTTTCCAGTGCAGTGGCGGCGAGTCTGGGAGCGGCTTCCAAGTTCCTCTCCGCTGCAGACGCTCAATGGTATAGCACCGATCTCTGTTCGTTTCACAGGGCTGCAGCGGGTGGACTGATCGAGGGTTTTTTGCCTAAACCCCGTGCGTTTTTGGCGAGCCACCACCTTTGTGACGGAGGCCCCTTTCTGTTCAGGAACGCCGCAAACGTCGTGGGGGCGCCCCTCTATGTCGTAGACGTACCACCGACCGCAGGACCCTCCGATTCCGAGGCGGTTATCTATGTCGCCTCTCAACTGAAGGAAGCCCTGGCTTTACTGGAACACGTTTCGAACAAACGTGTAACTCCCGAAGACCTGAAGGCAACCGTCCGCCTCAGCAACGAGTGCCGCCATTTTATGGTGCAAGTCAACGAACTCCGCAGAAGGCGTCCGTCACCGCTCACGGGCGTTCACGCGTTCAGTTACATTTATCTCACCTTTTGCGGACCGGGCTCAAAAGGGGCCGTGGATGTATACAAGGCGTTAGTACGGGATATCGAGCATAGAATCGCCGTACCCGACGGCGAGCGGTATAGGCTCCTTTGGCTTCATTTACGGCCGTACTTTCCGAACACCATCCTTCATCACCTCGAAAAGGATCTCGGTGCGGTCGTCGCCTTCGAGGAGTTGAATGAGGTGTATTGGGAGCCACTCGATGAAGACAGGCCCCTTGAGTCGCTAGCGGCCAAGATGCTTTCCCATCCGGGTTACGGACCCGTTGAACGCAGGATACGTGCGATCATAAGGATGGTCGAAAGATACCATATCGACGGCGTCATAAATTTTGGGAACTGGGGTTGTAGGCAGAGTACTGGTTCCGCCTATATGCTGAAGGAGGCTTTGAGGGAAGAAGGAATCCCCTACCTCGTCCTCGACGGGGATTGCATCAATGGTGATAATTTCAGTGAAGGTCAGGCCTTGACGCGAATAGAGGGTTTCCTTGAGATGTTGTCCGAAAGGGCATCGTGAACCCTCGGGCGAGGCTTCTTCGGCCTGCCTCCTTCGGGCCTGCGCGGGAGAGAGGCTGCCTTTTTGAGAGAGAGGCTGTGCTTCCAAATAGAAATAAAAATACAAAGAAATAAAAAATACAAAAGGAATGGTCAGAGTTGTTGGTCGCCGGTATAGACGTGGGTTCGCTTTCTGCAGAGGCGGTCATTCTGGATGACTCCGGGAGGATCCTGGGAGCCAGCATAATACCGACCGGTGCCAACGCGGGTAAGGCGGGTCGCGAGTGTCTGGACAAGGCCTTATCCGAATGCGGCAGAACCGTCCAAGACCTGTCGTCCGTGGTCGCCACAGGTTACGGTAGGATAAGTATAGACTTCGCTACCTCTCGTGTTACCGAGATAACATGCCATGCCAAAGGTGCGAGGTATTTCTTTGCCGACGCCAGAACCGTCATCGACATTGGAGGCCAAGACAGTAAGGTCATCGCCATCGGTAAAGACGGCCGCGTAACGGACTTCGTCATGAACGACAAGTGCGCCGCAGGCACCGGCCGCTTCTTGGAGGTTATGGCTAAAGCTCTGGAGCTCGATGTCGAAGAGCTTGGCCCCCTGGGACTAGCGTCTCAAACGTCGGCCGTGATAAGTAGCATGTGCACGGTATTCGCGGAGTCCGAGGTGGTTTCCCTTGTGGCGGAGGGACGCCCGAGGGAGGAAATCATAAGGGGGATTCACGATGCCATAGCGGAAAGGACCCTAGCCCTTGCGCGTAGGCTCGGGGTCAAGGCGCCGGTGGTAATGACCGGCGGGGTGGCCAAGAATCAGGGAGTGGTCAAGAGTCTTGAGTTTAGGCTTCAGACTAAGATTCTGATTCCTCCGGAGCCGCAAATAACGGGTGCTCTTGGGGCTGCCTTGAGTGCGCTCGGCAGGTGAACGGACTGACCCTCTAACCACACCATCTTTTTGCGGCCTAGTCCCATGTTTTAGCTTGGGGGCTCAGTCATCTGGCGCCGCGTCGCGAAAGCGCTGAGAACGAAATTGCCCCTGCAATGAGGTTTATGTGGAAAGTGAAAAACCTCCATGTGGCGACGAGGACCGGTAATAGAGGGGTCGGAACATTTTTGCCGAAAATGGACGCAAATCCAATTTCTGCGGCACCGCTTCCTCCCGGGAGAGGCACGTAGGAGATGAGAAAATAGAACACCGCCTGCTTTGCCAAAACGGTCTGCGCCGGCACATGAACCGCAAGGCCTTTTAGTAAAACGAGGGCGACGGAAAAGAACAAAAGCCAAAAAAGGGTCGTTAGGAACAGAAGCACCGGTAGAAGCGTCAAACCGTTTCCCGAGAAGGCAATTGCAATGCCTTCGCTGAATTTCTTTACCTCGCGATAAGCTCCAGAAGAGATGCGGCGACGTGCCGCTTCACTCGTCAAGCGCTTTACAAGGTTCAGCCCGAAAAACCAATCGATTCCCGCCTTGAAGACCCCAGGTTTCATGATCACGTATACCAAGACCAGTGTTCCCAAGACTATGGTCACTGCGGCGACCTTTGCCAACAAAGTGAGAGTAGGAGAAAGGTCGAGCCAACGAGCCCAGAAGATAAGGAGAGCGGGGATGGTCAGGCCGTAAAAAAGTGCCGTGACGAGCGACTTCAAGGCGACAACGGCTGCTGCTTTTCCCAGTGAGACTCCGGCTTTCGTGAGGAGATAAGTCTGAAGGGGCGGCCCTCCGGATTGGGCGGGAGTGAGACCCGCTACGAGGCTGGTGGCCAAATTGATTTTCACCACCCTCAAGATGTCGATGCGTTCTCCCATTGCCCGTAGAACGAAGGTAATCCTGATAGCTTCTATCAGCCAGAGTGCCACTACGATGGCGACCGCGGCTGCCAAATAGGCGGGGGGAAACTCGAGGAGCTGCCGCCATGTGGTTTCGTTTGCGGTGAATCCGATTACGATAAAGAGAGCCCCAAAACTTAACCCCAGCGACACATACGGCCAAAAAGAGCGGCCGAGCTTTTCCATTGAAGGCGACACCCCGATCTTTTAGAGCTTGGCGTGCCTTGTTTTACCCACGTTATATTTCTATATTTCGTTTCTTATATCGTACAAGCCTGACAAAACGATAACAACATTTATTATATACACAGGGACTCCGGGCTTACAAAAACCTCCGCCTACTATGTACAGGGACTCCGAGCTCACAAAAACCCCCGCCGATCCTTCGGGCGGGGGTTTTCAAAACCCGTTTTTACTTTTTCATTGACGCCCTACATCAGTCCGCCGAAGCCCTAGCTTGCTCCTGACAAGCGCACGGATGATACTTGGCCCAGATATCGTCTGCTACTTCGCCCCAATGCCGCGAGTACCGGCTTATTCTATCCACATATTCGTCCACATCGGCGCCTCCGAGCTGAGTGGAATATGCGCCTGATTCATGGACTATCTCCCTGAGGGCCTCCGGGTTATCAATCAACGGACACGGCCTGAGGAGGTTTGTGTTAAACGGCTGCCTCTTTTGATAGGCCTTCATCAACGGCGAGCAAAGGGCCTCTTTCAGAGTGACCTCTTTGATGTTCGTCGTGGCGAAGTGCACGAAAGCGCATGGCTCTACGTCCCCGCGGGCGTTAATGTGCAGGTATCGCCGACCTCCGGCTATGCACCCGTAGCTCGCCTCGCCGTCGTTCCAGAAGTCCACCATAAAGATGGGTTTCGTTTGTCTCCAGTGCCTCATTTTCTCGAACATGAAAGCTCGTTGCTCGGGCGTGGCCATGAAGTCGAGGTCCACGTCCTTCCCGACCGGGACGTAGGTGAAGAACCAACCCAGGACATTGCCCTTTTCGATCATCAGGTCGACAAACTCATCTGTTCCGAGTTCCTCCGTGTTCTTTCGGGTGTATGTTGCGGAGAAGCCGTAGATTATTCCGGCTTCTTTCAACATCTCCATGGCATTGATGACCTTTTTGAATACCCCTTTCCCTCGCCGTTCGTCGGTGGTGCTCTCGAAGCCCTCAATACTTATGGCAAAGGTTATGTTGCCCACCCTCTGGAGGTCCTCCACGAAATCATCGTCGATTAAAGTAGCGTTGGTGAAAATGTGGAGCACTTGATCGCGATGCTTATCAGCTAAAGCGAGGATATCATCCTTCCTTATGAGCGGCTCACCACCGGAAAGGACGATCAAATAGATGCCCAATTCCTCCGCCTCCGTGAAGAGCCGGTCGAGTGTCTCATAGTCGAGCTCCTCACGCCGCTGGTAATCGCCTGCCCAGCATCCGGTGCAATTGAGGTTGCACCGTTCAGTCGGGTCCACCAGAATCGTAAACGGAACCGCGGTGCCAAGTCTCTTGGCGATTTCGTTCTGCTTGGGAACCCCGAGCAGACTCGCGTTGAGGAAGAAATTGACCAACACTTTTCGTTTGACGTTCGGGTGGGTTTGCTTGAGAAGTCTTAACGCGTACTTGCGCCAAACGTTGTTTTCGTCGTTCATGATGCGTTTAATGGATTCGATATTCCTTTTGTGGTTTGGGTCACGGGCGACCTTTTCTGCGAGGCTTACCAGTGCGGGCAGGTTCCTCTCGGGATTGTTCAGTATGTAGTTTAGGGTGGTCTGCAAAAACTTCTCTCCGAGATAAGTCTGGGCCAGGTTCATCGTAAACACCTCTCTATCCGGTAATTGACCTAGAACCCCTTGACCGTCGAAACGCTTTTACCGTCGTCGAACGACCACTGAACCGCGGGCTCGTTTCGGTGGATATTCTCTACACCTCTACCGAATACTGCCATATAACATGGAGCCACGGTGAAGTGGTAGTAAACCATCGTGACGGTTCTGTCTCTGATCGATACCGAAAAATACCTGCGACGATACGCAAATGCTGGACGACATGTCCCTGACGAGATATGTACGACGATACATTTTGAGCCACGTACACATGGAAGAACTTTTCAGCCCTATATTATCACCCAAAAACCCAAAAAATCAACGGGCCGGCATTCACAAAATCATAGAAACATGTTTTGTCTACACCACAAAGGGGCCCGATCACGGAGTATGTACCCAAAAAATTCCCCTGAGGATTATAATGGAATTAAAGGAGGAGCCTTGAAGGGAGGTACATTGGTGGGCGAAAGGGTCGATATGACGGAGTTTACGGATCGGGATCCCGAGGAGGTTCCCCGCATCGAAGAAGCCTTGAAAGTCTGGGCGGAGTCCAAGAGAACCGTGGTTTTGACGGGGGCCGGAATAAGCACGGAATCCGGGCTGGTTGACTTTAGGTCGCCACAGGGTCTATGGAAGCAGGTGAACCCGGCGCAGGTAGCCTCCATATGGGCCCTGGAATACTCTCCCGAAGAATTCTTTAGATTCTACCGGGAGAGACTCGATACAATGCGCCACGCCCTTCCCAACAAAGGTCACGTAGCGTTGGCCCGCTTAGAAGCGGCGGGCTTTGTCTCCACGGTCGTTACGCAGAACATCGACGGGCTGCACCAGAAAGCCGGATCTCGTTCGGTTTATGAAGTCCATGGAGATCTCAGAAGCGCCTTTTGCATGGGTTGCCGGCGCAGGTTCCCCATTGACGTGATTCTCGAGGGGGGAAGCGGGGTTCGCTTGGACGGCCTCATTCCGCGTTGTAAGAGCTGCGGCGGTACGGTGAGGCCTAACGTGGTATTGTTCGGCGAGGGACTGCCGTCCGATATATTCAGGGCGGCTCAATCGGAAGCCACGCTTTGCGACTTATTTATCGCCATCGGTTCATCCCTGGAAGTGGGTCCGGTGAACTCCCTGGTAAGTATCGCCAAGTACCATGGTGCCCACGTCATGATCATAAATAGGGAACCGACATACATGAACAACCTTGCCGATATATTCCTACAGTGCTCTGCGGGGCCCGTCCTCTCCTGGATCAGCGAAAAGTTGACGGGCGCTGCGCCCGGCGAGTCCGGCAGGTCGGCTGGCGAACTCCGGTAAAACGAGGGACCGGGCGCCTGCGGATCGACGTTCCACCCAAAATTTACATAACACCTCAACGAAACCCCTCACTTTACCTCCGCGTCTAACTGTGCGATCATGGTTAATGCTCGTCATATCAGAAGTATTATGTCAACCATTAGTCAGGAGGCAGGATGTCGGATGAGACGCAGTATTTTACGGACGTTATGCTCGTTGGCGATCATCTTGGGGCTGTTGGCGACCTTCGTAGCCGCCGCGCCGGCAAGTGTCGGCGCCGCGCCTTCCACCGGAAGGGGCGATCAGAGTGTACGGATTTACGTCAATGGTGAGCGTATACTCTGGAATGATAGCGTCGTTTACTATGACGGTAAGACCATGGTCCCGCTCGCGAGCTATCTTAAGACCGTTGGAGCACAAGTATCTTGGAATGAGGCAAAAAACGCGGCGGTTGCGAGTGTTGCCGGATCAAAGTTGGAGGTCAAGCCAAACGCTAAGGCCGCATGGTTAAATGGCAGACTGGTATGGCTGGACGTGCCCGCTATCGTGGTCAACGGGCGCATTTACATCCCTGTCGGGACCATATCCGAGCTGTTGGGGGCTACAGTCAAGTGGGACCCCGTCGATCAAGTCATCGTAATCGAGTTTAATGACTCGCCTTCATCAGGCGACGATTGGGGATGGTACCCAACTGGTGACGATGAGGCGTATGACGGACTTAATGGACGAATCGTCGCGGGATTGAAGTACACCATCTATTACTCCGGAAAAGACCCGGAAGCCACTGACAACAAGACCTCAGGTGAGCTAATCCTGGGGGTTACGAACGTCACCGATAGACCCATTCGGCTGGAGTTTCCGACGTCAAAGACCCATGATTTCGTTGTGAGGAAGAACGGCTCCGTGATATGGAGGGCTTCCGAGGGGCAAGCATACCTCCCTTACGTGAGGACCGAGAGTCTCGGACCGTGGCAGACCCGGTTTTACAAGTCGCAGGTACCATCACTGGGCCGTGGCCGCTATACCGTGGACGCCTACTTCTGCGGCAGAGGATGGGAACAGTGGGTAGGCCGCACCACGATTTCGGTGAATGCAAGGGGCGATGGTGATGTTTCGGATGACCTTTCTGCCTTAAGGTATTCACTTTCGTTCAGGCCGAGGACCTGGGCGCAGGGTAGCACGAACAGGCTTGCCTTCGAAATCAGGAATACATCCAGTCGTGCCCTCGACGTATACTATCCCGATGGACGCTCTTACACCATAGTGGTGAAGGACGACAAGGGATACGAAGTATGGAGGATGTCCGGCGTCGCCTACGGGAACGAACCGGGTGAACCGTATGTTGGCGGAATCCTCGAAACGATTTCCGCCGGGGCGGTAAAATACCATTTCATCACGCTGCCGGACCTGGCACGGGGAAGGTATACAGCATATGCGTACTTCTCGCCGGCGGGCGACTATCCGGTAGCCAGCGTCGTATTCACGATAACGCGATAACCCCGATGACCCAACTGACTCACCGAGATCGAATAAAGAGTGCGCATACGTAAACCACAAGCCAGTCGTACCAGGAATTGCCCGTACCAGGATTGGTTGACCGAAAAGTCGAATGCGGAGTGCTGGGGGCCAAGAATCGGATCTTGGCCCCTCGTTGCTATTTGTTCACATCCCCCATACAATATGTCCAGGATCCTATACCAAAAAGGAGAAGAGGGGGAAACCATTGTATTTGACCGTCGCTTTTCAAGGGGAAAGGGGAGCCTATAGCGAGCAAGCGGTTCTTGCCTATTTCGGACCGGATGTGACAGTCTTTCCCTCAAAATCCATGAAGGACGTATTCGAATCCATAAGAAAGAAAGACGCCCAGGCGGGTATGGTTCCCGTGGAGAACTCCCTTGCGGGAAGTATTAATGAGACCTACGATCTTTTGCTCACCTATGATTTTCAGATATTCGGTGAGGTGATAATCCCCGTCGATCATTGCCTGCTGGCGCTACCCGGCGTCGAAATCGAGCGAGTGAAGCGCGTGTACTCCCATCCTCAAGCGCTCGCACAGTGTCAAGGGTTCATAGCGAACCTCGGCCTTGAGGCCATCGCCGTATACGATACGGCGGGTAGCGCCCGCTTATTAACGGAGGAAGGGATGCGGGACGCTGCGGCCATTGCTTCTAGGAGGGCTGCTGAGATATACGGCCTCGAGATCCTGGCTTCAGGCATCCAGGATAACCCGGGGAACAGGACGAGGTTTTATGCGATCGGAACCGAAGAGGGCCGAAGGGGAGCCGTCAACAAAACGGTGCTCACCTTAGCCACACTTCATCGACCCGGGACGTTGTACGAGTGTTTGGGCGTGTTCGCCCGAAGGAACCTAAATTTGCTCAAGCTGGAGTCTCGCCCGATGAAGGATAGACCTTGGGAATACATGTTCTATCTCGATGTCCAAGCCCACGTGAAGGATCCCGATTTCAAGGAGGCCTTGGAGGAACTGACTCGCTATACTACAATGCTCAGGGTCTTAGGGTCCTTCGAATCCGCACGAGACGTCACCATGGGCGCATGACGGTACCGTGCTCTGTCCGGCTTGTGGAGATCGTGATGGTTTCGAGACAGCATACCAGATCCTTTGCGTGCATACCTTAACGATGTGAGCTCAGTTCATTCATATTCCGCGCATATTTCGCGCTTGGTTTAACTCTCGGTTTTACTCCTGGTTTTTACTCCGGCGTCGGAGCCGTCTCATTGCGGGTTCGGCTCCACGAGCGAACCTTTAACCTTTCATCAGCGCCACTATTGAGCATGTGGTGGGTGCGTCCGATGCTTCTATTCGTCGACAGGGTCCTGGCGGGGATGGCCGTCATGCGGGCCATATCTGGGTTTGTCGAAATAGCAGCAGCCTACTATATAATGTTTCACGTTCGGAGGATTGAAGACGCTTTGAGGATCAATGCCATTCTCGGCGCTATCGGTCCCGTCGTATTCGTGGCCGTCAGCGCATTGGGTTTGGCCTCCCTGGCGGGGCGCGTTTCGGCACCGCGCTTGATCGTCATATCCGCCGGCATGGCATTGGTGCTCTGGGGTACATCGGGTTGAGGTGCTCTCGCTCCCGCTCCTCTTACCTCCGAAGCCTCTCTACGATTCCCACGAGTATCGCCGTTATGCCCCCTGCCGCCACGGGTCCGACGGGTATTCCGCCGAGCACGAGAATCCCGAGGATGTTCCCCACGATGAGGCCGACTATCACGCCTTGGTCCGCCTGAAGGAGGCGGACGCCCTTTCCGTTCAGCACAGTGGCGAGGGCTCCCCCTATGATCGCGCATACTCCGCTCGCGGTAAAAAGGTTCCTCGTTATCGACCGATAGGGTACGCTTCCGGAAGCGATGGGCGCGAGGACGGAAAGGAGAAGGAAAACGATGCCGATATCGAGGGCATTCTTTTCGAGAAATGAGAACACCGCGTGCCCGCCGCTCAAATGAACGGCGAGGAGCAGCGCGGTGGCACACGCTACGTACTTGGAACCCCCTAGCACGCCGAGAAGGACCAGTGCGACGATGATCAGAGTCCTACCCTGAACGAGTTCACCCATGGATTTTTCACCTCGAAAGCCAGACCCATTCGTCGCCTGCAAGAGTATATGAACGACGGCGTTGGGAAAGACGCGATCGGACGAAAGACTGTCGGCCACATGCGATGACTCCGAGGAGGCACATGGCAGGATTGGTTTGTCCTGTCAACGAATATCTAGCCCAGTGCTTGCCGGCCGGAGGTGAATTACCATTTTTCGGTTCGTGCATCTTGCCGACGTCCACCTTGACACCCCATTCGTATCGAGAGACGAGGCGCTCAGGCGCCGTCTTCAGGAATCCGTGAGGGAAGCTTTCGGTCGCGCCGTGGATCTCGCGCTCGAGAATCGAGCGCATGCGCTCTTGATAGCGGGCGACTTATTCGATAACAACAGGCTCACTTTCAACACGGAAAAGTTCCTCGTCGAGCAGTTATCCAGGCTAAACGAAGCGGGCATCAAGGTCTATTACGCCACGGGGAATCACGATCCCGGCCGAGGGAATTACCGCGCCCACCGTATTCCCTGGCCGCCGAACGTATATCTCTTCACGGATGCTTTCCCTCGGACATACGCGGTAACCGACCGAGATGGTGAAGTGGTAGGTTATGTAACGGGCGCCGGACATGCGACTCCTGCCGAAAGCGCCAATATCGCCGCCATGTTTCCCCCGGAACCCTCTTGCGTCGAGGACAATGGCTCCCGAGCCGGGTCCCAAAGAGGTTCTTGCTATGCCTGCCATGTGGGTCTCCTTCACACCTGGGTGGAGACGGCTAGGGGGGGAGAAACCCACGATCGCTACGCTCCGTGTACGCCTCTGGACCTTGCCAAGAAGGGCTACCGCTACTGGGCCCTTGGACACATACACGGGCGGCAGCAGGTCCTCGACGAACCCCAAGCCCATTACCCGGGAAATATCCAGGGTAGAAGCCCTCGGGAGACCGGTCCGAAGGGGGCGCTTTTGATCGAGGTCGATGAAAGCGGTGTCTTGCGTGCCGAGTTTTGCCCTTTGAGTCCGGTCATATGGGGGACCATGACCCTCGAGGATCTCACCCGCGTGGACTCCCTTTTTTCATTGCACGACGTCATAATGATGGAATTCGACAGGCTTTTATCGGGTTACCGTATAGCCACTTCACCCAGGGCCGCTTCACCGGATGCGGAATGGATACTCCGCATCATATTGAAGGGTCGTTGCCCGATTTACAGGGATCTGTCCGACGAGGACAACCTTGAAGCCCTCAGAGAAGAGGTCGCGGACTTGACTGGCGCTTTGCATGTGGAGATCAAGGTGGAATCCCTTTACAGAGCAGTTCGATGGGAAGACTACGCCGAAGGGCCACATGTCCTGGCCTCGCTGGTCTCATTGATGGAACAGGCGAAACGTGACGATGACCTTCTCGACAGGATCGCCTCGGAGTACCTGTCGGCTTCGGGCATCGCTGGGTTGGAGCCTAAAGCGACTGCCGAGGAGCGAAGGCGTTATCTGAGGGAGTTGCTGGATGGACTCGAAGACGAGGCGGTGGCGCGAATGGTGGTGGATGACGCGTCGTGAAACTCGTCGAACTGGATGCGGATGCATTCGGCGTCCTCAGGAAGTGGTCGGCATCGGGGCTTGATACCGATAGCGGCGTAGTGTTATTCGTCGGACCTAACGAGTCGGGTAAGACAACCGCGTTTCACCTGGTAGAGTGCCTGCTTTATGGTTTTTCACCGGCCGACCCCGCGAAGCATCCATTCGTGCCGTGGGACGGCGCCGTGCTTTCGATAAAAGGGCGTTTTCGCTTGGACGGCGGCGACGTGGTAACGATCAGTCGCAGGCTGAAGGCGCGCCCGGAAGGGTTTCTCGAGATCGAGTCGCTCGGTGGAGGAGGGGCGAGGGGGTGGATTGGGGCGCCGACACCCCAGCCTCTTCCTGTACCCGAGCGTTTACCGACACCCGAGCGTTTGGAGAATAGGGAGGTGCCATTCGTCAAGCACGTTCCCCGTGCAATCTTCCGACAGGTATACGCCCTCACCCTTGACGACCTGAACATGCCGGAGGACCGGGTTTGGGGGGAAGTCGAAGATCATCTGCTCGGTTCCTTCACGCCCAAGTTTTTGAAACCCGCGCGCCTTGTGGCGGCGGACCTTCTGAAAGATGCCTCCAACTTGTGGAGGCCAGATGCCAGGGGCAGTAAATCGGTCGACAAGGTTCTCACAGCGAGGATCAGGGAGCTCAACGCGCAGCGAAAAGACGCCAAGGACCGCGACGAGGCCATAAGAAGCAACGTCGAGAACACCCAAGCCTTAAAGGAAAAGCTGCAACAGTTGAAACAGAGAAAGGTGGAATTGGAGGCGACGTTGAGGCGAGTCAACCGCTTGAACCCTGTGAGGAGCAAGTGGCGCCGGATCCAAACCCTACGGTCTCTGGCGAGCGGTGTTGAATCGTACGCAGATGTTCCGGATGACCCCCTCCGGAGAATCGAAGACCTCGAGAAAGAAGGCGCCGAGGCTCAAGAAGCCCTGGAAAAGCTGAAAAAGGAGTTAGAGGCACTTGGGGAAAAACGTAGCGCTTACACCGACGCACACCGGGCCGTCATTTCAGAGTCAACTAGGATCCGGGATTGGATAAAGCGTTCCACGTTACTGGTGAGAGATAACGAACGCTTGCGAGACCTCACAATCTCAATCGTACAAACTGAAGAACGGGTAAAAAACCGCGTACGCGAGCTTATATCCGGTGAATGGTCTCGGGAAGTTGAAAGGGAAATCGAAAACAGGCTCAAGTCTCTTTCCGCGGCGGAACTTCGTATGCTCATCTCGGACTTCCGCGGATGGGAGGAGCGATACAGCCAAGCGGCGGCCAGGACCGAAGGGATCAGGGCGAGAACGGAAGGCATGGAAATACCCGCCGTTTCGGGGATGACTCTGGTCATTGCCATTGCCGGTGCCGCGATCTTAGTTTTGGGAGCGATGATGGGCACAAATGTGCTGGTTTGGGCCGGTACAGGCGTTGCGGTTTTCGGTGTGTCCCGGATTTGGTCCACGGTGAGCATGCGGCGCGCTGTCCTGATGAGGCGCGAAAAAGAACGGACGGCCTTGGCGGAGGCCTTGAGAGCGGAGGAAGACCTTCAAAAGAAAAAAGACGAAGCCGCATCAAGACTTCGGGCGTTCTTTTCGGGCATACCTATAATCGAATCCTATTTAGAAAGGCCCGATGATACCCTCATCGCGCAGATTGCAGCGGTCCAAAGGGACTTGAGCGACCTCGATATGCTTCGTGAACAACGATCGTCTCTGATGGCCGAGATGGAGAGTTCCGCCAGGGAAATAGCGTACCTGGCTTCGGTGTGCGGGGTCAAGCAGCACCCGGCCTTTCTCGATGCAATCGGAGAAGACGAGGCTTTGCCCGACTTACCCGACTTACGAGAAAGCCGGTTTGAGGCCTTGCCCTCGCTGATCACGGCCATGGAGACGGCTCTTCTCGGCGCCGAGAGGGCGAGGGAAGGAGCGGAACGGGCCGAAGAAAGGATGTCGTTCCTCGAGGGGGAAATAGCGGCTCTGAGGGAGAAAATAGGGGCTCTTGATCGCCAAAAGAAAACGCTGGTCGAACGGTTGAGGGCGGCGGGGAATGGCGACCCTGAACTCGGCGCGCGTCTGATCTCGGAAAAAAGGAAAGCCGAAAGGGATGCGACCACCTTGGAGGAGGATCTCCAGAGAGAATTCCATGACCTCGACGCGACATTGTCCGAAATAGAGGGATATGAACGAGACAATGCGGAATGGATCTTCACCGATGAGGAAGTCGTGCGAATGGAAAGCGAACTGGCTGATGTCGTAGAGTCCATCACTAAAAAAGAAAAGGAGCTCGTTTCATTAGAGAAGGACTTAGAGAACCTGTTATCACAACCAACACTCAGCTTCATCGAAGGGGAAATCGAGGCTTTGGAGGAAGAGCGCGCCCAGGCACGCCGGCGGCGTGACCGTCTTGTGTTGTTGAGGGCTTTTGTTTTGGAAGCCGACCGGCGTTACAAGGAAGAGCACCAGCCCGACATTTTCCGACGGGCGAGCAAATACATTGAGCTGATTACTGGCGGACGCTATCATCGGATTACTCTTGATGGAGGGGAGGAGGACAAAGACAGAAAAGTACTCTCTCTTCATTCTCCCGACCTCGGCTACTCTCTTGGAGCGGCACCCCCCTTGAGCAGGGGAACTCTCGATCAGGTATACCTGGCTTTACGACTGGCGCTGGTGGAACATCTCGACGCGGGCGGCGAGCGCCTTCCCGTTTTCCTCGATGAGGTACTGGTTAATTGGGACGGAGTTCGCCGGGCCAAGGGTATCGAGGTTTTGAAGGAAATCGCGCGATACCGTCAGGTATTGATCTTTACTTGCCACGATCACATAGCCAGGGAGCTGGTAAACGCGCTCGGGGCGGTTCGCGTAGACCTCCCGTCCGGCTCGTGAACCTCAGGTTTCGCCGCGCGGACGAGCGGAGTTCGGTGCGGGCATAGCGGTAAGGTCATAGCGGTGTGGGCATATTCGGGCTCTTTATGGGGCTACACTCTATGTTGGAGGTTCGCGAAGAAGCACACCCCATAAAGGAGCTCCGCTCACATGTCTAACCGAGTTCTCTGGTCACTTGGCGCATTGTGTACGGTTCCCTTTGTCATGGTCCTTGGAAACTCCATGCTCGTACCGGTGTTGCCCCAAATAAAGGAGTCGCTCCGCCTGACACAACTGGAGGTCGCATTGCTCTTAACCGCCTTTTCTCTACCCGCAGGCATGACCATCCCTTTTTCGGGGATGCTCTCGGACATGGTCGGACGCAAAAAGGTGATGATACCCGCTTTGCTGGTATATGGATTGGGAGGTGTAGGAGGCGGCCTGGCCGGGATTGTGGGGGCGGGCGGCAAGTCCACCTACGCGATGCTTTTATGCGCCCGGGTAATTCAAGGCATGGGAGCAGGAGGGACGTACCAGCTCGCCATGGCCTTGGCGGGCGATACTTTCCCGCGGAAAGAAAGGACCAGAGTGTTGGGTATCCTCGAAGCGTCCAACGGGATAGGTAAAGTGGCGAGCCCTTTGCTCGGCGCTTTCCTTGCCTTGATATCCTGGCAAACACCCTTCTTTTTGTACGGCGCGTTGGCGATTCCCGCCGCCGTCCTTGTGACGCTCTTGGTGCGCGAAGCCCCTGAGCACCGACGTAGAGCCTCCGATCATCAATCTGATCACCAAACTGATCACCAAAATGAAAAAAGCGGTAGCAACGTACCGAAACCAGGGCAAACGCCTTCAAAGACGGGCGGCTTACGTTCGATGCTGAAGCAGTACAGAAGTGACTTCGTGCGATTCTTCTCGAGGAAAAAGTGGTCTTACGTCACCAGTTATGCGGCGGGATTCGTCTGTCTCTTCATCCTGTTTGGCATTCTCGCCGACTTCTCGGACGTTCTTTCCGCAAAATACGGCATGGGCAGCATAGAGAGGGGTTTGGTGATAGCAGTGCCGGTAAGCCTTATGGCTCTAACTTCCTACGCGTCAGGGGTGTTTCTGTCGAAAAAGCCACCCGACCTCCTAGGGCTTACCGTCTGGGGCGGTCTGGCCTTGATGGCTGCCGGTCTTGCTCTGAACGGCGCCCTTATAGGTACTGATAGCGCCTTCCGCACTCCGTGGTGGCCTGAAGGAGTGCTGATCAGCATCGCAGCGTCGGCCGCGGGCCTGGTGTTGCCGGCTCTCAATACGTTAATCACCAGCTCCGTGGCTACCCAAGAAAGGGGTCTCATAACCTGCCTTTACGGCACCTCCCGTTTCTTCGGAGCTGCCCTCGGCCCTGCCTTTTTCGGGATGCTTCTCGAGTTCGGTAGGTCCGTGATGTTATACGCCGCCGCTTTCATCTGCGGCGGCGTATCTCTCCTGGCCGCGGTGCTTCTCGATGCAGGGTTGCTCATGGGGTCGGAAAAGTGAGCCCCTATAAAAAGTGAGCCCCTATAAAAAGCGAGCCCCTATAATAAAGAGGTGTCTGGCAGCCTTACGGTCAAACAATCAGTCAACCGCTATCGCCTCAGTAGGGCATGAGTCGGCCGCTTCCTTGATACACTCGGCGTCAAGATTAGCGTTGTCCTTTACGGTCGCCTTATCATCGGGCCCAAGTTCGAATACGTCGGGACAAATCTCTGTACAGAGGCCGCATGATATGCATAGGTCCTTATCCACTTTCGGGTTCATCGTACACACCTCCGGAATGTTGGCTGCAATTGTTCTTAGTTTACCTGGATCAGTTACCGACTTATCCTGCGAAGAGTAAGGACGATTTCCCCGCCCTCAAAGGCTTAAACGGCGGATCCAATGACGGCGGACTCGATGTAGGAACCAGCGCATTTGTGCAGTATCTCTATAGCCAAAGGAGCGTGAAGTTCCCCTGTCCCCAAGGAATTTTATCCTTATCTGATCGTAAGCGTCAACCACATTAAAACTTGGGGGAATGAGAATGGATCTGAAAGAGCTCTTGGGCAAAAAAGGCGAATCTCGCTGCCTGGTACAGGAGGAAAACACCGCGGAACGTTTTGCCAGCGGAACCGTCCCTGTGTTCGGTACGCCCGCACTCGTAGGCCTTATGGAGCAAGCCGCCCTTAACGTCGTTTCGTCGCACATCCCCGATGGTCAAACGACGGTGGGAACCGGAATTGAGCTGAAACATCTCGCTCCCACCCCCATTGGGATGACGGTACGAGCCGTGGCGACCCTTGTGGAGGTCGATGGGCGTAGACTCCTTTTTCGCGTAGAAGCCTTCGACGAATGCGAAAAGGTGGGAGAGGCCGTGCACGAGAGGTATATCGTAGATCTGGAGCGTTTCTTGAAGAAGGCGTCATCTAAGGTCAGATCCGAACAGACCAGGTGTTCTGGCGCAAGGTAAAGACAAGGTAAAGAAAAGAAGGTGTTCGGACGGTTGCGCCGTCCTGGCTCAGAGCCGCTCGACATCGAACGGGCCCGAGCCCAGGCGAGGGATATACGGGCAAAGTGACATTATGTAGATCCTTGAGAACAGGAGATCGACGAGATGGCCCGTGCAGGTTGCAAGGCGCAAAGTGACATTATATAGATCTTTGAGAACCAAGGTTACTCGAGGGGACACATTTGTAGTCTAAACATAGATGATTCCCTCTTGACTTATCTGGTAAATGGTTATAATAATTGTTACTGATAGAGAGGAGCCTCTTCAACAGGCGATTAAATAGGGAACATGAAAGGAGAGTATACCCATGAGGCCCATGACGAAACAGAACCTGGAGGCGGCTTTTGCAGGTGAGAGCCAGGCTCATATGAAGTATTCCGCTTTTGCCGAGGAGGCCGAGAAGGCCGGCAAACCCAACGTGGCGAGGCTGTTTAGAGCGATATCTTACGCCGAAGAGGTGCATGCCAAGAATCACCTCCGAGCACTCGAGGGGATCTCAGGAACTGAGGGTAACCTCGAAAAGGCCATATCTGGTGAGACATTCGAAGTAGAAGAGATGTACCCCGCGTATGATAGAGTGGCGGAACTGCAGGATGAACCAAGTGCGCGAAAGACCATAGGGTATGCCGTTGAAGCCGAAAAGATTCATGCGGTGCTTTACTCTGAGGCCCTTAAAAAGGTAAAGGCAGGACAGGACGCGGATCCGGAGCCCGTATTCGTGTGCCCGGTATGCGGCTACACGGTGAAAGGTAACCCTCCTGAAAAGTGTCCGGTATGTAACGCCAGTAAAGACGTTTTCAAGAAATTTTAAACAGCCAAGTGCAGTAAAAGGAAACGGACGTAGGAGCACTCGCGTGCGGCCGGGATGGCAATGACGCTTCCTTTACGCCGTGAGCGCCATAACGCGATGGGCCACAGGAAAAGACCTCAGTCCCCCGTATTTAAGAAAGAATGGTAATCGAGATGCGAGAGGCGCGGGTGCAGATGACCTCAGTCCAATAGAGAAAGGGGTAGCGACATGTGGCGTTGTACTGTGTGCGGGCTAATTTATGACGGTGAG